>NZ_JAPCID010000063.1 GCF_027587175.1 Solirubrobacter deserti | reverse complement strand
GCCACCACGCGACGTCGTCCGTATGCACGACCGCGGCGTGCGACACCGCCCCGGCGAGCCGATCCGCGAACGACGTCTTGCCGCCCGCGCTGCGCCCGTCGACGGCGACGATCGCTGGCCGACCGTCCTTCGGCCCGGCGGCATCGAGCACGAGCGCTGCGAACGCGCTCAGCTCGACGACGCGCCATGAACCAGCCTGTGGCTCCCCCACACCGAGTGCTCCCATCGTCAAAAGCGTCCCAGCCGGATCGAGGGCGCGCGATCCAGGGTCCGGGCCCGGGGCCGTCGCCGCCCCACCCGCGCCTGGTCTGGTAGCGGCTCAGCAACACGCCGCCGGGGAACGTCCGGGTCTCCACCAGGCTCAGGTGCACCCAGTCGTCCAGGGCCGTGAAGCACGGCGCCCCGCTGCTGAGCAGGACCGGATGGGTGACGAGCGCGTACTGGTCGATCAGCCCCGCCCGCATCGCCGCGGACCAGGCGGGCGTTCCGGTCGACCGCGCTGATCGTCGAGGAGAACACGACCTTCGGCATGTCCCGCCAGCGGCGGGCGAACTCGATGTGCGCCGGGGGTGACGTCCGGCTGCTGGTCGGCGGTCGGCCAGTGCGAGCTCATGCCCTCCCGCAGCTTGCGCCCGCACAGCGCCAGGCCTGTCGCCGCGACGCGGTCGGACCATCACTGGAACAGCTCGTCGCTCGACACGCTCCAGGCGAGGTCGTCGCCGGGTGCGGCGATGTAGCCGTCCAGGCTCAAGTTGATGCCGCAGGTCAGTCTTCGCATGGCGTCAAGCTCCGAGCGTCGGGGTGCGGCGTGAAGACGAAGGCGGCGTGCGAACGGCGGTCCGGCCCGTGGCGGGCCGGACCCGGTCTCTGCTAGGCCACGGCAGCGGTGTGGGCTCGCTCGCTCACACCCGCTTCCGGCGCTGCGCGCTGCCAGCGCAGCACGAACCCGCGGTCGTGATCGCCGGCGTTGCGGGCGAGGCAGACCACCAGCTCGCCGCCGAGCATCCCGAACGCGGTCGCCGTGGCGTCCCGTCCCGAGCCCCAGTCGACGCCCTCGACCGCGAACTCGACCAGCTCGTGGGCCTCCACGTCGTATACGCCGTAGAAGGCCTCCCCGTGATCGCCGGCCGTCCGGGTCACGCCCACGGCGGTCGCGCCGTTGACCGGCCCGAACGCGATGTCGGTCGCGCCCCGCCCGTCGCCCCAGTCCCCGCCGCCGCTGACCATCGGCTCGAAGGTGGCGGCGCTCGCGTCGAACGAGTAGACGAAGAAGCGCTCGTGGTCGCCCGCGTTGCGGGTCACGCCCACGACCTGCTGGCCGCCGATGACACCGAAGGCGATCGACGTCGCTTCGCGGCTCGCGCCCCAGTCGGCGCCACCCGCGCCGAGCGTGATGAGATACGGCGCCTCGTAGCGGTAGATCTCGAAGCGGGCGCCGCCGCCCTGGCTGCGCGTGACGCCGACGACCGGCTGGTCGTCCAGCAGCCCCAGCGCGACCGCGGTCGCGTCCCGTCCGTCGCCCCAGTCGCTGCCGGCGTTCGTGAGCTCGACGAACGCGTTCGCGCTTGCGTCCCAGGCGTAGACGATCACTCGCGCGCCGTCGCCGGTGCGCGACACCGCGAGCACGTCCTGCTGTCCCCACCGGCCGAAGGCGAGCCCCGTGACCGCGTGGCCGTCCCCCCACTCCTCGCCGCCGCTCGTGCGCCGTACCAGCGCGCTGCCGTCGTAGGTGTACACCTCGAAGCGCGCACCGTCGCCGGCGTCGCGGCCCACCGCCATCACCTGCTCGCTGCCGAGCGCGCCGAACGCGACGGCGGTCGCGCCCCGGCCGGAGCCCCACCCGGATCCGCCCGCGGCCAGCTCGACGATCTCGTCCGCCCGCTCGCCGTAGATGAAAAAGCGCGCGCCGTCACCCGCGTTGCGCGTGAGCCCCACGACCGCCTGGTGGTCGAGCTGCCCGACGGCGACGTCGGTCGCGCCGCGGCCGGAGCCCCACTGGGTCCCGAGGCGCGCGGCCACCTCCAGGCGCGTGAAATAGCCGTTGTCGCCGTCGTCGTCCCAGGCGTTCTGCAGGTGCGGGCCGCGCGGCGAGTCGCTGTCGCGGCCGTAGCGGCCCTCGAACTTCAGCCACTCGGCCAGGTACGGCTCGCCGCTCGTCATCACGTCGGCGCCGATCGCCGCCACGACGGCGCGGCCGGGCCCGAAGTCCAAGCCGCCCAGGGCCAGGTCGTCGATCCACCCGAACCAGTTCCACACGCGCCGGTTGAGGCCGCCGACCTCGTAGCTGGCGTGTGAGTGGTAGGACGAGTACACGATGGGGTGCGTCGTCCCCGGCACCAGCGCGTACCGCCCCGGCTCCGGCGCGGGCGCCGGCTTGACCATCCACGCGCCTTCCGCGGCGCCGTGCGCGGCGAAGAAGATGGCCTGAAGCGTCAGCGCCCCGGCCTCGTCGGCGAGGCGCACCGTCACGTGTTCCCAGTCGCCCTCGTGCTGGCCACCGAGCCCTTTGCGGGACGGGCCGAAGAACCCGCCCATGCCGCCGCTGTAGGGGTACAGCACCCAGTACTGGAGATCGACGCAATTCAGGATCCCGGGGCTGGGGCGCACGTGCACGTAGCAGACCGCGGACGCCACGTCGCCGCGCCGCGCGGCGTCGTCACGCACGGTCAAGTAGAACTGCGCGCCCGGGTGCGAGGCTACGTCGGCGACCTTCAGCACGTCCTGCGGGTCGGCGGGCAGGCGGAAGGTGGGGTCCTTGCGGTCGAGCAGCCAGCACCGCTCGATGTACCAGTCGACCGATGCCGGCTGGAACTGGTCCTTCCAGAACTCGTGGTCCCACTTGCTGGAGGTGAGGCGTACGACAGGGCTGTATTGGGCGGCCACTGCCTCCCATTCGGCGAGCGTCTTGCGCACAGCAGGCCTCCGATCGCTTGGTTGGCTCCACGCTCGCACGCCACCCGAGCCTGGTTCGCCTCTTTTCGTCGACGAGAGACTCGCGCCGCGAGCCGTGTTGATTTCCTTGAATATTGGGGAGTATCCGCAAGGTCAGCGTGCGAACCGCGACGCTGAGACGGCCGTCAGAACACCGTTGTCTTCCTCGGCAGGCCGGTGCGGTCGATGTCGACGGCGACCGCGCCCGTCTTGGCGTTGATGGCCAGCGAAGTGGAGGCAAAGCACTGCAGCTCGTTACCCAGGGCCGCTTTCATCGCATCCAGGTAGGTGGCGTTGCTGGCGACGATCTGCGAGGCGAGGTAGAGCTTCGCACCCGGACCGAGCTCACGCTCGACGTCCTTGGCCAATGACTTGGTCTCGGCGATGACATCGTCCGGCGTGGCGTGCTTGACGTAGGCCGTTCGACCGTTCCAGCCCGCGAGGATGAGACAGGCCCCGGCGCCGCCGCTCCACAGCACGAACTGCGGATCCGTCGCCTCGGCACGGTCCTCGTGCCACATCGGCACGCAGGGCTTGACCACCTCGACGGCCGGCTTGCCCTCGAACCACGCCGTGATCGGCTGCGTGGCCTTCGGCGCGCCGACCAGCGGCGACGAGCCGAACCGGGGCGGCGCGTTCGCACTCGCGAGCGCGAGGGCGAGAGCCTCAGGGACCGAGCGGGCCTTGGCCAGCGCCTGATCGAGCGCGGTCTCGTAGTTCGGCGGGAGCTTGGCCCCTTCCGCGAGTGAGAGCTTGTCGGCGAGCGCGCGCCGCAGTTCAGCCTCGAGCGCCGCCACGCGTTGCCGCTCGACTTCGAAGCGCGCCTTCGCGTCCTCGAGATCGACGGCCGCCTTGGTGATGCTCGACACGCATTCGCGGTAGCGCCGGGGAACCGCGCCGATCGAGTCGGCCTTGAACAGGTCGCAGACGTGTTCGCGGAACCGCTGCCCATCCTGGTCGTTCAGCGCCCGCGCGAGTGTCCTGCCCGGTGCCCGGGCGGCGGCCGCCCCAGGGGCCAGGAGCCGGGCGACGGCGTGGTTGCCCGCCGCCTGCTGCAGCGCGAGCAGCGGTGCCACGCCGCCGTCGCGCTGCCGGCGCCGCTGGACCGCGGCGGACCCCGGGCGTACGTCGTCACGGACGTTGGGATTGAGCCGCTCGAACATGCGGAGAGCTCCGAGTCGGGGGGTGGACCGGCGCACGGACCGGTCGGGATCGGCGCGAGCCTACGGTGCTGCCGGGCCGCGCGAGCGTCCACGGGGGCGCGGCCTCGCCGGCGGACGCCGGCCCGGGCAGCCCCCGCCGGATGTAAGTGGCGGCTACACGCGCAATCCGAACCGCTCAGCGCGCGGCGGGCCGGTCCGCGCCCGAACGCCCGCTGGCGCGAGGCGATGGGTAAGCCCGGTCCGACGGCTGACAGCGTCAGTCCGCGTCGGCCCCGGAACGACCGCGGGCGGCCTGCGTGCACAGGCCGCCCGGGTCGGGAGGAGAGCCGCGGAGAAGGAGAGCCGCGGCTACTGCGTCGTCTACGGCGTCGTAGTCGACAGGGTGAACGTCAGCGTCTTGGCGTACGTGCCACGACGCAACTCGTCCGTCTCATTGATCGACTGCTGGAAGTCGATCGTCGCCGTGTCCTTGCCCACCGGGCCGGCGTAGTTCAACAGCGTCGTCGGCGTGGAGCCGATGGGGGCGAAGGCGCCGCCGCCCGTGCCGCGCGCGCTCGTCGCCTTGACCTGGACCGCCCGCGGGAGGGCGAACTGGCCGTTGACGAGCTTGCCCGCATGGGTGGTGCCAGGGTCGTGGACCGAGAGCGTGGCGTTCTCCGCGCTCGAGGTCACGGTGGCCAAGGCCTGCGCCGTGTACAGCTGGGTCACGCCCGGGGCGAACGTGCCGAACGTCGGCGGCGTGGCGATCGAGAGCGAGAGCACCCCCGGCACGTCGCCGGAGAGCTGCACGTCCTCGTCGACGGACTGGCCGCCGCCGCTGGGCGCGATCGTGAAGGCCACGCTCCCGACCGTGCCGACGTTGCCGGCCTGGTCGGTCGCGCGGTGCTCGAGCGTGTGCGCCCCGTTGCCGGAGACGCTCACCGGCGCGGTGTACGGCGACCATGCCCCACCGTCGAGGCGGTACTCGAGCTTGTCCAGACCGGACCCCCCGGCCGAGTCGGTCCCGGACACCGTCACGCTCACGGGTCCGGTGTAGGTGCCGCCGGCGCCCGGCGTGGCCGGGTTCAGCGCGACCGAGGACGACGGCGCGGTCTTGTCGACCTTGACCGTGACCGTCTTCTCGGCCTCGACGTTGCCCGCCGCGTCCGTGGAGCGGTAGGTCACCGTCGTGGTGCCCTCCGGCAGCGTGACCGGCGCGGAGTATGCCTGATAGGCGCCCGTGCCGAGCTTGTACTGCGTCGTGGCGCCGCTCTCGGTCGCGAGCGTGAGGACGGCGTCGGACTTGTACCAGCCGTTGGCGCCGTCCGGAGCGGCGGGCGCCACCGACGAGGTGGTCGTCGGCGCCTGCTCGTCCGGCGCGCCCGCGGTGATCCGCACGTAGTCGAACACGGCGTTGTCACGCGTGGTGACGGTGGCGTTCGAGTCGTTGGCGTAGATGCCGAGCTTCGGGCTCGGGCCGGCCGCCGACAGCGGCGTGTCGGTCCCGAAGCGCGCCCAGTTGGCATCGCCGTCGAAGCGGTACCACGCGCGCAGCGTCGTCCCGTCGGACACGATCCGGAGGTTGACCGTGGTCGGCCGGGAGTTGATGTTGACCGTGTTGTCGAAGCCGCCGGTGGCCCCGTTGACCTCGTTGAGGAACTCGAGCGCCCGGCCGCTCGCGTACACGTAGTCGGCCTTGACGTAGTTCTGGTCGTCGGAGTACACGAGCAGGCCGGCCTGCTCGTAGTTCTCGTTCGGGTTGAACGTCAGGCGCGTCTCCATCGTCCAGGGCCCGCTGGGCGCCGGTTGCTGGAGCAGCATGTTGGGGTTGTTGTTCGCACCGTTGCCGAAGAAGTCACCGTGCGCGGCCGGCAGCGTGAGCTTGCCGTCGGCGACGGTGTACCCACCCGGCTCGTGGCGGACGATGCTGTTCCAGCGGCACAGGTTCAGCGTCGAGCCGTCGAACTCGTCGCTGGGCGTCTGCGGCGTCGTGAGCTTGAACCAGTCGACCTTGAAGTCGCGGTTCACCGACGACGCGGACGTCGCGTAGACACCGATCTTCGGCGCCGTGATGCCGGTCAGGTTCGTCGTGGCGCCGTAGTTGGTCCACGTGATCCCGTCCGCCGAGTACGCGGGCTGGATCGTGGTCCCGTTGGACGTCAGCCGCAGGTACCAGGTGGTCGGGAAGGACGCGGCCAGCACGCCCGTCGCCGACCCGAGGGCCGTCGGCGTGTTGGTGAGCTCCTTGAAGGCCTCGAAGCGCCGGCCGCCGCTCCAGACCATCCCGGCCTTGATGAAGTTGGCGTCGTCGCCGTAGACCATCAGGCCGGCGTTGTTGTAGTTGGTGGTCGGGTCCCAGTTGGCCTTGATCGTCGCCGTCCACGGCCCGGACGTCGGCAGCGGCTGGTGCACGATGTTGCGCAGCCCGGTGCCCCCGCCGTGGATGTCGAAGTTCTGCGACGTGATGTTCAGCGACCCGCCGCTCACGTTCATGGCCGTCGGGTCCTCGCGCGTGACGGTCCAGCGGCTCGTGTTCAACGACGTCCCGAGGAAGTCGTCGTCACCCGGGCAGGAGGCCACGGCGGAGGTCGCGTCGATGCGGATCGTCGCCTTCTGGTGCTTGCCGCCCGCGTCGGTCGCGGTCAGCGTCGCGGTGTAGGTGCCGATCGCCGTGTACACGTGCGTGGCGTCCTTGGTGGTCGCGTCCGTGGTGCCGTTGGAGTCGAAGTCCCACGCGTAGGTGAGCGCTCCGCCCTCGGGATCCAGGACGTTGCCGGTGAAGCTGACCGGGAACGGCGCGACGCCGCTCGTCGAGTCCGCCGTGACCGACACCTCAGGGGCGGCGTTGGAGGCCACGCCCTTGCCGGAGAAGGTCATCGAGTCGATCTCGTACAGCGCCGTCGTCGGGCCGCCGCTGCGGGCCGCGACCACCACGTACAGCTTGTGGTCGTTGGCGTCCGGCAGCGTGAGCGTCGCGGACGCGGTCTTATAGACCCCGGCTCCGCCGCTCGCGGTCAGGTCGGCGGTGCCGACGAGCGGGCCCGTCGGGGAGTCCAGGCGGAACTCCGCCAGGCCTCCCGCGCCCGCCGAGGCGTACCGGACCGTCACCTTGTTGATGTTCTTGAGCGAGACCGGCTCGAAGAAGAACGAGTCGCCCACGTCGAGCCCGCCGACCCGCCGGCCACCGTCCGCCGACGTGCTGTCGACGGCCGCCACGCCGGACTGGCCGGTGTAGTGCTCGGCCTGGATCTCCTTCGGGTTCAGGCGCCGCGTCGTGGCGCCCTCCAGCGGCTGGGAGCCCGGCGCGCCGTTGTCGAGGTAGGTCGCCGTGAGCACGAGCGCGATGTTGGCGCTCTTCTCGTGCCCGGACTCCTGCTCGACCTGGATCGTGCCCTCGCAGCCCGTCTTGTTGACGCCCGGGTGCACGTGGGCGTTGCCGCCCTCGTCGTGGAAGATGCCCGGCGAGACGACGACCTTCGAGCAGTCGATGTTCGCGTCCTCCGGGTCGGTGACGGTCACCTTGTAGGCGATCTCGTCGCCCCAGCCGTAGACGCCGCCCTGCGGCAGATCCAGCGTCACCGTCGGGCGCGTGTTGCCCACGGTCACGACGACCGAGGACGAGCTGGACTTGCCGGACGTGTCGGTGACCTTCAGCTGCACGGTGAACGTGCCGGACGTCGTGAAGGTGTGCGCCGGGTTGGCCTGCGTGGACTTGGCCGAGCCGTCGCCGAAGTCCCACTCGTAGGTCAGCGCGTCGCCGTCCGGGTCCTCGGAGCCGGCGCTCGAGAACGTCACCGTCAACGGCGACACGCCCGAGTCCTTGTCCGCGGACGCCTTGGCCAGCGGCGTGCGCGAGCCCTTGACGTAGTCGATCCGGTAGAGGCCGGAGTCCGGGTTGATGCCCGAGCCGGCGTAGTTGAAGTCACGGCCCCACTCGAGCACGTACAGGCGCCCATCCGGGCCCATCTCGATGTCCTGCGGGTGCCGGAAGTCGGCGTTGGGCATGAACTCGCGGATCTCCGCCGGCTTGCCCTCCGCGTTCAGGCGCATCGTGGCGATCCAGTCGCGCGACCAGTCCGCGAAGATCACCTGGTCGTCGTAGAAGGCGGGGAGCCGCGTGTCCGCTCCTGCCTCGGCGTTGTAGTGGTAGATCGGGCCGGCGATCGCGGTGCGGCCGCTGCCCGGCGGGATCCGGGTCGGCGCGTTCGCCCACGGGAAGCCGCCCGGGATGTTGGTCGGATAGCCGTCGCCGCTGCTGTAGGGCCACCACAGCAGCGCACCGGTCGCGCCGGGCGTCTTGGCCAGGCCGGTGTTGTAGGCGGAGGTGTTGTTCGGGCCGCCGGCGCAGTCGAACGTCTCGCCCGCGACCTGCGTGGTGAAGTTCCAGTCGCGGTAGGCCTTGTTGTCGGCGATGCAGTACGGCCAGCCCATGTTGCCCGCCTGGCGGATCTGGTTGAGCTCGTCGTAGCCGCGCGGGCCGCGGTTGGCGTTCTCGCCGCCCGCGTCCGGGCCGACCTCGCCGTTGTAGACCCAGCCCGTCTCCTGGTCGACCTGGATCCGGAACGGGTTGCGGTGCCCCATGGTGTAGATCTCGGGCTTGGTCTTCAGCGGGTCCGAGATGCCCGGCGGGAACAGGTTGCCGTTCGGGATCGAGTACGTCCCGTCCGGCTCGGGCTTGATGCGCAGGATCTTGCCGCGCAGGTCGTTCGTGTTGCCGGAGGTGCGGCGGGCGTCGTAGGCGCGATCGGCGTCCGGGTTGTCGCCCGGGTTGTTGCGCAGGTTGTCGTCGTCGATCGGGTTGTAGCCCTGCGAGGCCGCGTGCTCGGTGTCGTCGCCGGTGGAGATGTGCAGCAGGCCGCCGGGACCGAACGTCATCGAGCCGGCGGAGTGGCAGCAGACGATCCGCTGGTGCGGGATCTTCAGCAGCACCTTCTCGGACGCCATGTCGAGCGTGCCGTCCTCCTTGACCGTGAAGCGCGAGACGTGCTGCTCCTCCGGTGATGGCGCGCTGTAGAACAGGTACATCCACTTGTTGGTGGCGAAGTTCGGGTCCAGCGCGATGCCGAGCAGGCCGTTCTCGTTGCCGCGGTGCACGGGGATCGTGCCCACGACGCGGACGGCGCCGGTGGCGGCGTTGTAGTACTTGACCTTGCCGGCGAGCTCGACGTAGTAGACGTTGCCACCGGGCGCGATGGCGATCTCCATCGGGTTCTCGGTGTTGTCGTCGAGCGTCACCTTGTCGAAGGACGCGTCGGTCGGGATGCCCTCGCGCGGCGCGCCGCAGTCACCGGGAACCAGCCCGGACGCCCACTCGATGGCGCCGACGATGTGCTTCTGGAAGTCGGGCTCCTGCCACGCCGAGCCGTTGTGGCCTAGGGCGGTGTAGAAGCTGCGGCCGCGGTCGTAGTTCGAGCACCACGCGATCGGGTGGTCGTCGGCCTCCGCGCTGCCGTCCTGCTCCTCGTAGGTGCTCTCGTCGAGCTTGGCCAGCGTCTTGACGCCGACCGGCTCCTGCGTGAAGTTGTACCACTCGTCCGTGCGCACCCAGTTGGCGGGAATCCCCTGCGTGGAGGGGTGATTCGGCTCCACCACGTTGACCGTCGCCTGCTGGAACTGCAGCGCGCCGCTCGGGTGGTTGGCGAACAGCGAGCCGCCACGCGCCTCGTTCATCCACTCCCAGTTGCGGTCCGCGTTCGCGGACGCGTGGATGCCGACGAGCCCCTTGCCGCGCTGGTACCAGCGCTCGAACGCCGTCCGCTGCGCGGCGTTGAGGATGTTCTCGCCGTCGGTGTTGAGCATCACGACGACCTCGAAGTCGCGCAGCGCGGCGTCGGTGAACAGGGACGAGTCCTCGCTCAACGTGACGTTGAAGTTCTTCTCGGCGCCCATCGCCTGGATCCCGGTGCGCCCGGCCGCGATCGAATCGGTGTGCCGGAACCCGGTCGTCTTGGAGAAGACGAGCACGTCGTAGCGCGATGACTGGGCCGCCGCCGATGGGGCGGCCACCCCGAGCAATGCGGCGGCCAGCGCCACCGCTCCTCTCAACCTCATGAGTTCCCTCTCTCCTCTTTACGCCGCTTCGGCGAGCGGTTCCACCCCGAGGTAGCGCTTCTGCTGCTCGGGGTCGGACAACAGCTGGCCCGAGGTCGTCTCCGTAGCGATCGACCCGGACACCATCACCACTACACGATCGGCGAGCGCGGTCGCAACGCCGAGGTTCTGCTCGACCACCAGCAGCCCCATACCGGCGGCCGCGAGGTCCTTGATCGTCTCGATCAGCGTCTCGACCACGGTCGGAGCCAGTCCCTCTGACGGCTCGTCCATGATCAACAGCTTCGGGTTGGTGAGCAGCGCCCGGCCGATCGAGAGCATCTCCTGCTCGCCGCCGGACAGCGACGTGCCGGAGACGTGCTTGCGCTCGGCCAGGCGCGGGAACAGCTCGTAGACGCGCTTGGGCGTCCAGGCGGCCTTCGAGGACGCGCCCACGATCTGCAGGTGCTCGTCCACGGTCAGCGACTGGAACAGTCGCCGGCCCTGGGGCACGTAGCCGACTCCCGCCTTGGCGATCTTGTGCGCGGCCTTGCCCTGGATGTCGGCCCCGTCGAGGCGGACCGAGCCCGTCGTGCGGCCGTTGACGCCGAGCGTCCCCGACAGCGCCTTGCACAGCGTCGACTTGCCCATGCCGTTGCGGCCGATCAGCGCGACGGGCTCGGCGCCCATCGTGAGCGACGCGCCTTCGACGACGTGCGCCGTGCCGTAGTAGGCGTGCAGGTCCTCGATGACCAGCAGCGGCTCACTCATGCGAGATCAGCCCCGATCCCAGGTAGAGGTCGTGCACGGTCTGGTTGCCGCGGATCTCCTCCGGCGTGCCCTCCACGATCACCGCGCCGTCGTGCATCATCGTCACCCACTGCGCCACGCGCAGGGCGACGTCCATGTCGTGCTCGATGAGGATCAGCGTGATCGACTCATCCAGCCCGAGCAGCATCTCCGTGAGCTTCACGCGCTCCGCGCGCGAGAGGCCGGCGGCGGGCTCGTCGAGCATCAGCAGCTTCGGCTCGGCGACCAGCGCCATGCCCACCTCGAGCTGGCGCTGCTCACCGTGCGAGAGGTCCATCACGAGGTCGTCGAGCCGGCTGTCGAGGCCGACCTGCGACGCCATCGCGCGCGCCTGCTCGCGCAGGCGACCGTCCTTGGACGAGGGCACCATCCGCAGGTGCCCCGCGCCCACGCCCAGCGCGCCGAGGAACAGGTTGTCCTCGACGCTCAGCCCAGCGAACAGCCGCGACGTCTGGAACGTCCGCGAGAGCCCCATGCGGGCGCGCTTGCGGGCGGGCAGGTTCGTCACGTCGTGGCCGAAGAGCTCGACGCGACCGCTGCTCGGCGGGAACTCCCCCGAGATCAGGTTGAACACCGTCGTCTTGCCGGCCCCGTTGGGGCCGAGCACGGCCCGGCGCTCGCCGGGCCGCACCTCGAGGTCCACGCCGCGCACGGCGTGGACCCCGCCGAACCGGCGATCGATCCCGCTCAAGCGCAGGATCGCCGGTTCGGCTGCTGTTGCTGGGGTCGCCATCACATCACTACTTCTTCGCGAAGCTCACGTCTTCGGCCTTGCCGACCCACGGCGGGGCCTCGCCGGCCTCGCACTTCGGGTTGTCGCGGTCCGGAGCGGGCGTGTCGGCCGAGAAGGCGCCGTTGAAGGTCTGGTCGACCTCGTTCACGCGCGCGAACGTCTGCACGTCCGGCACGCCGTCGCCCGTCGTGTCCTCGACGATCTTCTTCAGGAAGACGTTCGAGACCGCCTGGCGGTTGGAGTCGAGCTTGACGTCGCCCCACGGGGCCTCGTCGCCGGACAGCGTGGTCTTGGCCAGCTCGGCCTGCAGCTTGCTCTGGTCGGCGACGTCGCCGCCGACGGCCTCCAGCGCCTTGATCAGCGCCGTCATGCCGGTGTAGTAGCCGTAGGTGAACACGGACGGGCCGGCGCCGGCGATCTCATCGCCGTAGTTGTCCTTGAGGCCCTGGATGTAGGCCGCGACCTCGGGCGAGTCCGAGTCGGCGGCGGTCATGGCGGAGGTCACGCCGCCCACGAGCGACTTGCCGACCTCCTTGAGCACGAGCGGGTCGTCCCAGAAGACGTTGCCGAGCATGCGCTCGGTGTCCACGCGGCCGCGCTGCTCCTCGTACTGCTTGATGAACGAGATCAGGCCCGAGCCGCCGATGCCGACGTAGAGGCCGTCGACGTCCTCGGGGATCTGGGAGATGTAGGACGAGTAGTCCTCCTCGCCCAGCGGCGCCCACACGCGCTTGGGGATCTGGCCGCCGATGGCGCAGAACTCGGCCACGAAGCCGGCCAGCGAGGTGTACGGGAACGAGTAGTCGTCACCAATGATCGCCGCGTTCTTCCACCCCAGCTCGTTGTAGGCGTAGTCGCCCAGGCCCGCGGACCACTGCGCGCCGTCCGGGTGGAAGCGGAAGAAGTTCGGCGCCTGCACCTTCAGCGTCGAGTCCTGCGCGCCGGCGATGCCGTTGACGAACGTCTTGTCCGGGTGCTCCTTGGCGTAGTTGGCGACCGCGATGCCCTCGTCGCCGGAGAGCGGGCCGATCAGCACGTCGGCGTCCTCCTGCTCCATCAGGCGGCGCGTCTCCTCGATCGCCTTGTCGGCGGTGTCGTCCGCGCAGCCGTAGCCGACGATCTCCACCGGCTTGCCGGCGATCGTCGCGCCCGTGACGCCGTCGGTCGGCTTCTCGCCGGCCGGCTTGGCGCCCGCGTACTTGATCAGCGCGAGGTTCGCGCCCGAGGCCGTCGGCTCGAAGAACGAGCCGAACGCGCCCTCGCAGTCCGACAGGAAGCCGATCTTGATCGGATCGCCGCCACCGCCGCCCTCCGCGGCCTTGTTCGTGTCGGCGCCCTTGTCGGCGTCATCGTTGCTCTCGGACCCGCAGGCGGCGAACACCGCGCACGCAGCGACCAGCGCGACGTGTGAACGTCTGAACATCCTCTCTCCCCTCTGTGACTATTCGATTGTCTGCGGCACCGGTTTGGGCGCCGGTGCGCGGCGTGGGGTCCGGACCTTCGCCATCAGCGAGTCCCAGATGCCGATCAGGCCGCCTGGGGACGCGAGGACGATGATCAGGAACAGCACGCCGATCAGCGTGTTGAAGCGCGCGGGGCCGAGCACGTTGCCGACTTCCGGCACCCACTCGCGCGAGTAGTTGTCGATCAGCGCGTAGGTGAGCGCGCCGACCCACGCTCCCTCGAGCCGGTACAGACCGCCGATGACGGCCACGATCAGGACGTCGATCGTCTGCGCCAGGTTGATCGAACCCGGCGTGATGCGGGTGTTGTAGAAGACCGACAGCACGCCGGCGACCCCGGCGACGAAGGCGGCGACGCCGAACGCCAGCGTGCGGTGCCGGGTCACGTCGAAGCCGAGCGCGCGCATGCGGGCCGGTTCGTCGCGCACGCCCTGCATGCCGAGGCCGAACGCGGTCCGCGAGAGCGCGCCGAGGCCGAGGAAGACCAGGACCGCGACCACGAGCGTCAGGAAGTAGCGCGGCACCGGGTCGGTCTCGGGCGAGCCGACCACGCCCGGCAGGTCCACGCTGTTGATGCCGCCGAAGCCCGAGAGCCCGGTGACCTGGCTGAAGAAGTAGTAGACGAGCACGCTGAACGCGAGCGTGATCATCAGGAAGTAGATGCCTTCGCTGCGGGCCGCGATCCAGCCGAAGCCGAGCCCGACGACCGTGGCGATGACGAGCGCGCCGATCAGCGCCAGGTAGGGGTTCCAGGCCGCGCCCGCGCCACCGTCGGCGAGCACCAGGTTCGCGTAGGCCATGCCCGCGATCCCGTAGATGCCGACCTGGCCGAGCGAGACCATCCCGGCGTACGCCGCGAGGAAGATCAGGCTCGCGGCCGCGATGCCGAGCCACAGCGCCTTGGTCAGGATCGAGTTCAGGAAGAAGTCGCTGACCAGCAGCGGCGCGATCGCGGCCAGCGCGACGACGACGATCAGCGCCGGCCACGAGAACCGCTTCGTCGAGACGATGGGGTTCATGCGGGCCTCCCGAACAGGCCGAGCGGCCGCACGGCGAGCACGCCCACGAGCAGCGCGAACGTCACGATGATCGAGTAGTTGGTGAGATCGACGTCGCCGAAGACGAGGTAGACGTCCGCGTACGCGTCCACGAGGCCGAGCGCGAGCGCGCCGATGGCGGCGCCGCCCAGCGACCCCATCCCGCCGATGATCACGACGATCAGCGAGTTCAGCAGGAACGCCGTGTCCTGGCCGGGCGCGAGCGAAATCATCGTCCCGCCCAGCACGCCGCCGATGCCCGCGAGCATCGCGCCCAGGAAGAACATCCCGATGAAGACGCGGTTGACGTTGATGCCGAGCGCGGAGACCATGTCGCGGTCGTCGACGCCGGCGCGCACGATCTTGCCGAAGCGCGTGCGCTTGATGATCAGGTACAGGCCGAGGCCGATGATCAGCGCCGCGGCCAGCACGACCACGCCGCGGAAGAAGCCGAAGCGCACGTCGCCCGGGAGCGTGATGCTGGTGGGCCACGCGGAAGGCGCCGCGATGTCCTTGGAGATGCCGCCCCAGTAGGCGAGCATCTGGTCGGCCAGGATCACGCTCAGCGCGATCGTGATCAGCGCCTGGCGCAGGTCCTGCCCCTGGTTCCAGCGCAGGAACACCTGCTGCAGGACCACCCCGAGGACGCCGATGATCAGCGTCGCCAGCACGAGCGGGACGAACCAGGCGAAGACGCTGTACTCGGTGTCGGAGGCGCCGCTGAGCGAGAGGCCCAGACCGGAGCCCTCGTCCTCGAACCAGCGCGTCTGGATCTCCAGCGCGATGTAGCCGCCGAGCAGGTACAGCGCGCCGTGCGCCATGTTGACGACGCGCATCAGGCCGAAGATCAGCGTGAACCCGCTCGCGACCACGAAGTACAGCGCCGCGAGCGTGAGCCCGTTGAGCGTCACGGTGACGAACTGGTTCATCGCCGGACCTCGAAGTCGTAGGTCGTCGTCGCCCGCCACGTCTGCCCCGGCCGCAGCACCGCGGTCGGGAAGTGCGGCTGGTTGGGCGAGTCCGGGAAGCGCTGGGGCTCGAGCGCGACCCCCGTGTGCGTGTAGACCTGCAGCCCCGGCTCGGTCGTGCTGAGGCGCAGCACGCGGCCGGAGGCGGGATCGCGCAGCACCGCCGCAAGCCCCTGGGCGTTGAGCACCCAGTTGTGGTCGTACTCGCGCTCGAGCCGCCGCGCGACCCGGAAGTCCATCTCGGTGCCCGCGACCCAGGCGATCTCACCCGTCGGGATCAACTGGGCGTCGACCGGCGTATAGCGGTCGGCGAGGATCTGCAGGACCGGGACGCCGTCCCCGAGCCGCCAGTAGCTGTGCGTCGTGAGCGACACGACCGTCGGCGCGTCCGTGGTCGCCTCGAAGTCGAGCTTGAGCTGGTTGCGCCGCGGCGCGAGCGTGTAGGTGACGTGCGCGGTGACCGTGCCGGGGAAGCCGTGCTCGCCGTCCGGGCTGACGTGGGTCAACCGGACGCCGTCGCGGACGGGCTCGGCCGCCCACAGCGCGCGGTCGAACTCGTCGCCGCCGTGCAGGCAGTTGGGCCCGTCGTTGGCCGTCAGCTCGTGCTCGACGCCGTCGAGCGTGAAGCGCGCGCCGGCGATCCGGTTCGCGTAGCGCCCGATCAGCGCGCCCATGTACCGCGGCACCGCGTGCTCGTAGTCGGCGACGTCGTCGTGGCCGAGCGCGACGTTGAAGCCGTCGGGCAGCCGCACCGTCTGCAGGATCCCGCCGTACGTGAGCACGGACACCGACATGCCGAGCTGGTTGGTCAGCTCGACCCGCTCCGCCGCCTTTGTGGCCGGCATGCTCATCAGCCCGCGACGGCCTCCGGCCGCAGGGTGAACTCGGGCAGGCGCACGAGCTCGCCGCCCTTGAGCGCGGACTCGTGCGCGCACAGGCCGACGCACGTCCAGTTGGCCGAGCGGCGGGCGTCCGGGAACGGGGCCCGGGCTTCGGTGAGCGCGGACACGAACTCGTGCACGAGGTGCGGGTGCGAGCCGCCATGGCCCGCGCCCTGGGTGAAGGAGAGATGCGTCTCCTCGTCGTCGTAGACGCCCTTGGTGGTGAAGCGCTGGATCGGCTCCGGCAGGCGGTGCGCGAAGTCCGGCACGTCGATCTCCTGCGGGATCTCGGGCTCGGGCTTCTTGGCCGTGTGCAGCACGTGCTTGCCGCCCTCGATCAGCGTCCATTCGAACGCCTGCTTGGAGCCGTAGACGTCGATGCTCTCGCGGTACTGGCGCGCGACGTCGAACAGGCTGCGGTAGATGCGCGCCGAGACGTCGGAGTCCTGCAGCTTGATGTGCGCGGACTCGACCGCGAACGGCGAGCCGTAGTGCTCGATCAGCTCGTCGCGGATCGTGCCCGAGCCGAAGCAGGAGACGACCTCGGCGGTCGCATCCGTGAGCGCCAGCATCGGCCCCACGCAATGCGTCGCGTACCACATCGGCGGCAGCCCGGGCCAGTAGTCGGGCCACCCGTCCATGTCCTGCATGTGGCTGGCCTGCAGGAACTGCAGCTTGCCGAGCTCGCCCGTGTCGTAGAGCTCCTTGATGTACAGGTACTCGCGGGCGTAGACGACCGTCTCCATCATCATGTACTTCAGGCCGGTCCGCTCGACCGCGTCGACGATCCTCTGGCAGTCCTCGATGGACGTCGCCATCGGCACGGTGCACGCCACGTGCTTGCCGGCCTCCAGCGCCTCGAGCGTCATCCACGCGTGGTCGGGGATCGGCGAGTTGATGTGGACCGCGTCGATGTCCGGGTCCTTGAGCAGCTCGCGGTAGTCCGTGTAGCGCTTGTCGACGCCGAAGTGGTCGCCCACCTCGTCGAGGCCCGCCCGATCGCGGCGGCAGATCGCCGCCAGCTCCGCGTCCGGGTGCTGCTGGTAGATCGGGATGAACTCGGCGCCGAAGCCGAGCCCGATCATCGCCACTCGAATCACAGGGTCTCCTCGTCTCAGGCCGCGACGGCGGGGGTCAGCGACTCGCGCAGGAACGCGGCGCCGCGCTTGGCGAGCTCGTCGCTCGGGGCGTCGAGGGGACGCCACAGGGACACGGCCTTCGCGATCTCCTTCAGCTCAGGGGTGAAGGACTCGATCACCAGCGGGCCGTCGAAGTCGATGTCGCGGAGCGCGCCGAAGAGGTCGCTCCACGGGATGTGGCCGGTGCCGGGCGTGCCGCGGTCGTTCTCGCACGTGTGCACCTGGAGGAGCCGATCGCCGACGAGGCGCACCGCGTCGCCGATCGACTTCTCGTCGATGTTCATGTGGAACGTGTCCAGCAGCACGCCGAGCTGCGGCGAGCCGACCTCGTCGAGCAGCTCGAGCACCTGCTCGGCCGTGTTGATCAGGTCCGTCTCGAAGCGGTTGAGCGGCTCGACGGCGAGCTTGACGTCGCGTTGCGCCGCGTACTCGGCCACGCGCTTGAGACTCTCCGCCGCGAGCGCGCGCTGAGCGGCGCGCTCGTGCGGCTCGAGCATGCGCGTCTTGCCCACGGCCGAGTACATCGGGCCGACGAAGTGCGGCGCGCCGAGTTCGGCGGCCAAGTCCACGCAGGCCTTGACGTAGTCGATTCCCGTCGCGCGGATCCCGGCGTCCTCGTGCGACAGATCACGATCGGGGCCGAACGCGCCGCAGACCGTGAAGGTCACGCCGGCCCGCTCACCGGCGTCGCGCAACCGCGTGCCCGTGATCAGACCCGGCTCCTCCACCGCGATCTCCAACACGTCGAAGCCGAATTCCTTGGCTCGGCCAACCAAACCGAGCTGCTCGTCCCCGAACGGGGACGTCCAAATCCATGTCGATGCCCCCAAGGGGTTCATCGAGTCTCCTCTCCTCGCTCTTTGGCGAACCCTACCAATTAACGGCGAGCGTGCAACTCTTTTTGTGGATCGCCGAGATAATCCATTTGGAATGCACGGACCGGCGACGCATACAGCGCGCGGTGACGGCGTGTGACGCGGCGGATTAGGCGGCGGCCGAGTCAGCCACGAAGGCGTCGATCGCCTCGGGCTGGAGCGTGTGCTCGATCACCGTGAGCGCGGCGCCCCGCAGGCCGGCGTCGTCGCCGTGCGGGGGTCGCGCGAGCGAGACGGCGCGGGCGGAGGCCGGGAGCGCCGTCTTGTAGATCGCTTCCTGCATGCCGGCGAGGAACTGGTCGCCGGTGTCCACGAGGTAGCCCCAGACGGCGATCACGTCCGGGTTGAGCAGGTTGATGGCGGCGGCCATGACCTCGCCGATCTGGCGGCCGGCGGCGCGGACGGCCTGGACGGCCTCGAGCACGCCGCGGTCGGCGAGCTCGGACACCTCGCGCGCGCTGTGGACGTCGAAGCCCTGCTCGTTGAGCTGGGCCGCGAGCGCCATGCCGCTGGCGACGGTGTTAAGACAGCCGGTGCTACCACAGGTGCAGGGTGCGTCCTCGCCGGCGACCTTGGTGTGACCGACCTCGCCCAGCAAGCCGGTCGCGCCGCGCACCACCTGGCCGTCGATGATCAGCCCGCACGCGATCACCGTGCCGACCTTCAGGCACAGGAACACGCGCGCGTCGGGCCAACTCGTGCGGTGCTCGCCGAGCGCGAGGAAGTTCACGTCGCGGTCGACCAGCACCGGGCACTCGAAGCGCGCGCGCAGGCGGTCGGCGAGCGGGAAGGCGCGCCAGGACACGGCCGTGCCGGCGATCTCGAGGTCGCCCGCGAGCCCGATGCCCATGCCGTACAGGCGCCCGGCCTGCTTGCCGAGGTCGCTGAGCGCCTCGCTGAAGTGCGCGTCGAGGACGCGCAGCAACTCCTCCGGCCCCTTGGAGACGTCGAGGTCCACCTTGCGGTACCAGAGCACCTCGGCGGCCAGGTCGGTCACGGCCATCAGCACGCCGCTCATGCCGACCTGCGCGGCCAGCGTCACGCCGGCGGAGGCGTTGAAGGCGAGCCGGCTGGCGGGGCGCCCGCGGGCGCCGCTCGTCTCCCCCACGGTGACGATCAGCCCGTGCTGGAAGAGCACCTCGAGACGCTCGGTGACAGTAGAGCGGGCGACGCCCATCTCGGCCGCCAGGTCGGCCGTCGTCTCGGCTCCGCCGCGTCGCAGCAGATCGAGGACCTCACCGGTCCGCGCCAGCCGAAGTGTCGACGGAACTGCCACAGCGCCGACCACTATACGTCGTCCACGGCTGGCGTTAACTTGCATCGCCGGTATATTTACGTTGCTTGTCGACGAAATTGGGGAGAGGCGCTGGATGCAGTTCACGCGGCAGCAGGTGATTAGTCGCCTGCAGAGCCAAATCGAGCGAAAGCAGGCCATCGTGTGCGCCGGCGCGGGCACGGGGATCTCCGCGAAGTTCATCGAGCGCGGTGGGGCCGATCTCGTGATCGTCTACAACTCCGGCCGCTTCCGCATGGCCGGGCACAGCTCCATGTGCGGCCTGCTCGCGTTGGGGGACGCGAACGCGATCGTGATGGAGATGGGCGAGCGCGAGATCCTGCCCGTGGTCAAGCGCACGCCGGTGATCGCGGGCGTCAACGGCACCGACCCCACGCGGGTGATGCGCCGCTTCCTCGGCCAGGTCATCGAGGCGGGCTTCTCGGGCGTGAACAACTTCCCGACCGTGGGCCTGTTCGACGGCCGTATCCGGCGCGAGCTCGAGGCCTCCGACCTCGGCTTCGCGCGCGAGGTCGCGATGATCGGCACCGCGCACGAGCTCGGGCTGTTCACGATCGTCTACGTCTTCAACCCGCAGGAGGCGGCGGCGATGGCGGCGGCGGGCGCGGACGCCGTGATCGCCCACATGGGCCTGACCGTCGGCGGCAGCATCGGCATGAGCGCCGAGGAGGCGATGTCGCTGGACGTCGCGTGCGAGCAGGTGCAGGACATCGGCGCGACCGCGGTGGCGCAGAACCCCGACGTGCTGGTGCTCTGCCACGGCGGGCCGATCGCGACCCCCGAAGACGCGGCCTACGTGATGAGCCGGACGGGCGCAGTCGGGTTCGTGGGCGCGTCGAGCGTCGAGCGGCTGCCGGTCGAGCAGGCGCTCTCGGAGACCACCGAGCAGTTCAAGTCGATCCCGATCGGGCTCACGCAGTCAACGCCTTGAAGCGGCGCATGTTGTCCGTGAGCGCCTGCTCGACGGGCAGGCGCTCGGTGGACGAAGCGCCGAAGAAGCCGACCACGCCCTCGGTGTGGTCGAGCACGTACTGCGCGTCCTCGGGCTCGGCGAGCGGGCCGCCGTGGCAGAGGACGATCACGTCGGGGTTGACCTTGACCGCCGCGTCGCGCATCGCCTGGATCTCGGTCACGCACTGCTCGAGCGGCTTGGCCGTGCGCGCGCCGATCGCGCCGTTGGTGGTCAGGCCCATGTGCGGGACGAGCACGTCGGCGCCGGCGGCCGCCATCGCCTCGGCCTGCTCGGGATCGAAGACGTAGGGCGCGGTCAGCAGGCCCATCGCGGCGGCGGTGCGGATCATCTCGACCTCGAGCGCGTAGCCCATTCCCGTCTCCTCCAGGTTGGCCCGGAAGGTGCCGTCGATCAGGCCGACGGTCGGGAAGTTCTGCACGCCGGCGAACCCCTCGTCCTCGAGCTGGGCGAGAAAGCGGCGCATGTCGCGGAACGGGTCGGTCCCGCACACACCGGCGAGCACGGGCGTGTCGCCCGCCACGGGCAAGACCTCGCGCGCCATCTCGAGCACGATCGCGTTGGCGTCGCCGTAGGGCATCATCCCGGCGAGCGAGCCGCGGCCCGCCATCCGGTAGCGGCCGGAGTTGTAGATGATGATCAGGTCCGCGCCGCCGTCCTGCGCGCACTTGGCCGACAGGCCCGTGCCCGCGCCGGAGCCGATGATCACGCCGCCGTGCTCGAGGGTCGCCTTCAGCCGCGCCCGGGCCTGGTCGCCCGTCACAGCTGCGCGGCGAGTCTGTCGGCCATCGCCTCCGCGAACGCCGGGTCGTTGACGCTGCAGTCCATCTCGATCACCTCGACGTCGCCGGCGGCCGGGCGCAGCGCGTCGAACAGCGCCGCGTCGGCCTCCGGATCGTGGAACGGCTGCCCGGGTGCGTCGAGCAGCGACAGGCCTTGCAAAGGGACGAACAGCGCGGTCGGCCCGGTGGCCCGCGCGAGCTTGC
This sequence comes from Solirubrobacter deserti, assembly GCF_027587175.1. Classification (GTDB taxonomy): domain Bacteria; phylum Actinomycetota; class Thermoleophilia; order Solirubrobacterales; family Solirubrobacteraceae; genus Solirubrobacter; species Solirubrobacter deserti. Next base: position 19,721 of record NZ_JAPCID010000063.1, on the reverse strand, counting down.
GCGCGATCCTGCGCCCGAGCTCCGCGCACTCCTCGGGCGTGGTGCGCATGAGCGTCACGGACGGGTTGTGCTCGCACAGGACGCGGTGCTCGAACTGCGACGGCACCGTGCTGCGCGCGCCGAAGTTGACCATGTCCAGCGCGCCCAGCGAGACCACCTGCGGGAGCCCGTGGCGGCCCGCCGCCTCCAGCCGGTCCGGGCCGGCGGTGAGGACGCCGCCCACGAGATCGTCGGCGAGCTCCGTGGTGGTCACATCGAGGACGCCGGCCAGGAAGCCCGACTCCACCAGCGCCTCCATGGCGCGTCCGCCGGTACCGGTGGCGTGGAACACGAGCACCTCGTACCCGCGCTGCTCGAGCCGCTTGCGCGCATGATCCACGCACGGCGTCGTGACGCCGAACATCGTCGCCCCGATGAGCGGCTTGTGGTCCTGTGGCTCGAGCGGCGGCGCGCCCACCATCCCCGCCATCGCGCCCGCGGCGTTGGCCAGGATCTGCGCCGAGATCGAGTTCAACCCCGCGATGTCGGTGACCGACGCCATCAGCGTGACGTCGGTCCCGCCGACGTAGTCGCGGCAGTCGCCGGCGGACATCGTCGAGACCATCAGCTTCGGCACGCCGACCGGCAGCGCGCGCATCGCCGCGGTCGCGATCGCGGTGTTGCCCGAGCCGCCCGCGCCGAGCACGCCGTCGAGCTCGCCCGCGTCGTAGAGCCGCCGCGCGAGCCGCGCCGCGCCGTCCGCCATCGCGCGCACCGCGGCGCCGCGCTCGTCGTGCACGTCGCCGATCTCCTCGCGCGCGATGTCCGGCTCGACCGTGGGCGGCCCGCCGGTGCCCACGTCCGCCAGGAGCACGTCCACCCCGCTCTGCCGCAACCGCGAGCGCAGGAACGCGAGCTCTTCGCCTTTGGTGTCGAGGGTGCCGATCAGCAGGACGGCCACGGTGCGCGCACTCTACGCGGTGAAGCGCAGCGCACCGTCGTCGAGCTTGCCGTGGCGCAGGGTGACGACGTCCTGCGCGTAGTTCATGCCCAGCCGCCACGGGGCCTTCGCGCCCGCCTGAGGGAACAGGTGGAGGCTGCGCTGGACGTAGCCGGCCTCGAAGTCGAGCAGCGGCTTGCGGGGCACGCCGCCGTCGTCGACCGGCACGCAGGTGGTGTAGCCGCCCTCGCGCATGTGGGCGAGCACGCGGCACGTGAACTCCGCGACGAGATCGGCTTTGAGCGTCCAGGACGCGTTCGTGTAGCCGATCGTGAACACGAAGTTCGGCACGTCGGAGAGCATCATGCCCTTGTAGGCGAGGTGGTCGGGCAGGTGGACCGGCTGGCCGTCGACGGTGAGCGCGATCCCGCCGAAGGCCTGCAGGTTGAGGCCGGTGGCGGTCACGATGACGTCGGCTTCGAGGTGCTGCCCGGAGGCGAGCTGGATGCCGGTGGGCGTGAAGCGCTCGACCCGGTCGGTGACGATCGACGCTTGTTCTTTGCGCAGCGCGCGGAACAGGTCACCGTCGGGCACCAGGCACAGGCGCTGGTCCCACGGACCGTAGGTCGGGTTGAAGTGGGTGTCGACGGGATAGCCGGGCGGCACGCGCGCGATAACGCCCTTGCGGATCACCTTGCGCATCAAGGTCGGGAAGCGCTGGGAGAGCTGGTAGACGAGCGTCGAGACCGCGACGTTCTTCCAGCGGGTCACCTGGTAACCGCGGCGGTCGCCGAGCAGCTTGCGCAGCTTGAGCGCGAGCTTGTCCTTGGACGGCAGCGAGAGGATGTACGTGGGTGAGCGCTGCAGCATCGTCACGTGCGCGGCCTTGTCGGCCATCGCGGGGACGATCGTCACCGCGGTGGCGCCTGAGCCGATCACGACGATCCGCTTGCCCGTGTAGTCGAAGTCCTCAGGCCAGAACTGCGGGTGGATGATCTCGCCGGTGAACGCCTCGCGGTCGGCGAACGACGGCAGGTAGCCCTCGTCGTAGCGGTAATAGCCGCCGCACACGTACAGGAAAGAGCAGCTGAGCGGCTCCTGGCCTTCGATCGTCAGCGTCCAGCGCCCGTCCGCCCACGCGGCGTCCGTGACCTTGTGGTTGAAGCGGATGTGCCGGTCGACTCCGGTCTCGCGCGCGGTCTCGCGCACGTACTCGAGGATCGACGGGCCGTCCGCCAGCGCCTTCTCGTCCGTCCAGGGCTTGAAGCGGTACCCGAGCGTTTGCATGTCCGAGTCCGAGCGCACGCCCGGATAGCGGAACAGGTCCCACGTGCCGCCGATCGCGTCGCGCGCCTCGAGCAGCGCGAACGACAGGTCCGGCAGCCGGTCCTGCAGATGGCGGGCGGCGCCGATCCCGCTCAGACCGGCGCCCACGATCACGACGTCGACGTGCTCCACGCGTGGATTGTGGCGTCAGCCGCGCGTGAGGAGTGTGAGCCCGGCACGGACGGTCTCGCGCTCGTCCGGCGTGAGCTGGTCGAGCGCGGGGAACTCGTGCGCCGCGCAGCAGCGCTGGGCCGTCTCCTGCCCGGCGTCCGTCGCCGCGATCAGCTTCACGCGCCCGTCCGCCGGGTCGGGCCGGCGCTCGACCAGGCCGCGCTCCACGAGCCGGTCGACGATCACGCTGATGTTCGACGGGTCGCAGCCGAAGCGCTGCGCCAGCTCGCGCTGGGACAGCGGCTCGCAGGACGCGAAGCCGAGCACGCGCGCCTGCGTCAGCGTGAGGCCGTGCGCCTGCGCCGCGCGGTCGTAGTCCGCCAGGAAGCGCCCCACGAGCTCGTGCAGCGCGGCGCGGATCTCGGCGTGCGCGGACGCCGGCGGCTCAAGCGCGTACGGCGGCATCCGTCAGGCTCGCGAGGCGCTCCAGCGAGTCGATCCGCGCCTGCTGGTCGAACGCGCTCGTGGCGACGATCAGCTCGTCCGGCTGGTGCTCGTCCACGAAGGCGCTGATCTGCTGGTGGACGGTCTCGGGCGAGCCGATGAACGAGCAGCTCAGCATGCTCTGCAGCTGCTGCTTCTCCTGCGGCGTCCAGTAGGCCTCGATGTCGTCGATCGGCGGCTGCAGGAGCGTGCGCTGGCGCCGGAACGCGCCGTCGATGAACGACTTCTGCTGGCTGGTCGCGAGTTTTGTGGCTTCCTCGTCGGTGTCGGCGATGATCACGTTGGCCGCGAGCATCACGTGCGGTTCTTGCAGTTGCTCGGACGGCCGGAACGACTCGCGGTAGACGTGGATGGCGGGGACGAGCGCGGCGGGCGCGAAGTGCGACGCGAACGCGTACGGCAGGCCGAGCGCCGCGGCGAGCTGCGCGCCGAACAGGCTCGAGCCGAGGATCCACAGCGGGATGTGGCTGCCCTGGCCCGGAACGGCCTGGATGTGCTGGTCGGGGAACGGGTCGCCGAGCAGCTGCTGGAGCTCCTGCACGTCCTGCGGGAACGTGTCCGCGCTGGTGTTGTCCCGGCGCAGCGCGCGCATCGTCGGCATGTCGGTGCCGGGCGCGCGCCCGAGCCCGAGGTCGATCCGGCCCGGATACAGCGCGTCGAGCGTCCCGAACTGCTCGGCGATCACGAGCGGCGAGTGGTTCGGGAGCATGATCCCGCCCGCGCCGACGCGGATCGTGCTCGTGCCCTCGGCGACGAAGCCGATCGCCACGGACGTGGCCGCGGACGCGATCCCGGCCATGTTGTGGTGCTCAGCCAGCCAGAAGCGCCGGTAGCCGAGCCGCTCCGCGTGCTGGGCGAGCTCGCGGCTGCGGTGCAGGGCGGTCTGCGCATTCCCGCCCTCCGGGATCTGCGCCAGGTCCAAGATCGACAGCGGGACCGAGATCGGTGAGAAGCTCATCGAATTCGATGATAGCTTCACGCGTTTGGCACAGATTTGGTGCAATCGCGCGTAGATCCGTGCCAGCGCGCCGCGCAAGGATGCGGGGGTGCGGTCGATTCCTTGTTCTCAGGACAAGTTTCCGACCGCACCCGGCGTGGACCTCGCGATCGCCGCCTTCGCCGAGCGCCAGCACGGCCTGATCTCACGAACGCAGCTGCACGCAGCCGGACTGGACGACGGCCAGATCACGCGGCGGGTGCAAGGCGGCCGGCTCCACCGGCGCTACCGCGGCGTGTACTCGCTCGGCCCGCTCTCACGTGAGGGCGAACTGCTCGCCGCGGTACTCGCGGCGGGCCCCGGCGCGTTGTTGAGCCATTGGGCAGCGGCGGAGCTCCTCGAGGTCGCACGTGGGCGCGCCTCCCTCATCGATGTCATTGTCCCGAGCAAGCGTCGGTCGCCCTCGGGCACGCGGTTCCGCCGCGCCACGATCGACCCGCGCGACCGGACCGATCGCCGGGGCATCCCGGTGACGATGGTGCACCGCCTGCTCGTCGACCTCACCGACGTCGTCACGGTGCCCGACGAGATCACGGCGGTGATCCGCCAGGCGGCGTACCTCGGGCTGTACTCGCTGCTCGCCACGCAGGACGCGATGGACCGCGCGAACGGTCGCAACTGGGCCTCCTCAAAACCGCCATCGCGCTGTACGAGGCCGGCTCGGCGGGAACCCGCAGCCGCGGCGAGGTCGAGGCGGTCGTCGCGCTCGCCGAGGCGGGCCTCCCCCGGCCGCTCGTCAACACGAAGCTCCTCGGCGAGGAGGTCGACTTCCACTGGCCGGACCGCAGCTTCGTGATCGAGCTCGACGGCCCGCACCACGGGCGCGCCCCGGACCGGCGCGACGACGCCCGCCGGGACGAGCGGCTGCGGGCCGCGGGCTGGGACGTGCGACGGGTGGCCGCGCCGCAGGACGTCATCGCGGTCGCCCGGGAGCGCCTGGCGCGGTAATACCCTCATGCGCGGTTTGTTCGACCCCTCGAAGTACCGCACGTTCCGCTTCACCGAGCGCTCCCTGTCGGCCGACGGCGTCGTGCGCCTCGGGTACGCGCTCGACGACGAGCACGAGTTCGTCGAGGAGCTCGAGGTGCCGGTGCCCGAGGGCGCGGACCTCGCGCGCGTGGAGCCGATCCTCGACCTGCTGCACTGGGTCGCGGGCGTGTCCTACTACAAGACGGCGGCGCCGCCCGAGGTGGCGTTCGAGGGCGCGGTGCCCGGCCCGGCGGCGGCGGACTTCCTGGAGGCGCTGTACTCCGAGGGCCTGGGCGAGTTCGCGGTGGTCAACCACCTGCCGGCGCTGCCGCGGCCGAAGTTCCCGCGCGAGGGCCTCGTGCGTGAGGCGCCCGCGCGGTCGTTGTCACGCGTGCTGGTGCCGATCGGTGGCGGCAAGGACTCGATCGTGGCGCTCGAGATCGTGCGCCGCTCCGGCCTCGACTTCACGCTGTTCTCCGTCCGTGACAACCCCGCGATGCAGCGCACGGCAGCGGTGGCGGGCGTCGAGCACGTGGTCGCGCAGCGGCGGCTGCCGCTCGAGCTGCTCGGTGAGCTCAACCGGTCGGGCGCGCTCAACGGGCACGTGCCGATCACGGCGATCGTGTCCTGCGTGGCGCTGCTCACCGCCGCGCTGAACGGCTACGACGCCGTGACGCTGGCCAACGAGCGCAGCGCGTCCTCGGGGAACGTCGTCTACGACGGCATCGAGGTCAACCACCAATTCTCCAAGAGCGCACGCGCCGAGGCGCTGCTGCGCGGCGCGGTGGCCGAGACGGGTGCCCCGGTGGACATCTTTTCGCTGCTGCGGCCGGCCTCCGAGCTGGGGATCGCGCGGACCTTCGCGGGGATGCCGGCGTATCACGGCGCGTTCACGAGCTGCAACGCGATCTTCCGGCTGGACCCCGCGCTGCGGGCGTCGTCGTGGTGCGGGAACTGCCCGAAGTGCCGCTTCGTGTTCCTGATCCTGGCGCCGTACATGGAACCGTCCGCGCTGGAGGCGATCTTCCACAAGCCGATGCTCGACCTCGAGGACCAGTACGAGGGCTTCGCGCTGCTGACCGCGACCGGCGGGCACAAGCCGTTCGAGTGCGTGGGTGAGGAGGAGGAGTCCGCGGCGGCGATCCTGCTGCTCGCGGACGACGAGCGCTGGAAGGACCACACGGTCGTCGCCCGGCTCGTCCGTGAGGTGCTGCCGACGCGCCACCCGGACGTCGCAGCGGTGCTGCGGCTGAGCGACGCGCACAACGTGCCGGACGAGCTGATCGAGCACGTGCATGCGCTTCTCGGCGCTTGACGGGCTGACGATCGGCGTCTGGGGCGCGGGCCTGGAGACGCGTTCGTTCGCACGGCACGTGGCGGCCCAGCTGCCGCGCGCGCGGATCGCGGTGGTCGTGCTGGAGGAGCCGGCGGACGCGCCGGAGCTGACCGACGGCGCGCGCGTCGTGGACGCGTCCGGCGCGGACGCGCTGCGTGGGTGCGACGTGGTGGTGCGCTCCCCCGGCGTCTCGATCTACCGGCCCGAGCTGCGCGGGTTGAGGACCACCACGCCGACGGCGCTGTGGATGGCCGAGCGCGAGGGCCGTCGCGTGATCGGCGTGACCGCGACCAAGGGCAAGTCGACGACGTCGAAGCTGATCGCCCACCTGATCGCGCGCGCAGGCGTGGAGGTGCGGCTGGGCGGGAACATCGGGGCGCCGGCGCTGGACCTGCTCGATGACGACGCCCTGGCCGTCATCGAGCTCTCCAGCTACCAGATCGCCGACCTCGCCACGGGCCCCGAGACCGCGGTCGTGAGCAACGTCTACGCCGAGCACGTCAACTGGCACGGGAGCGTCGAGGCCTACCGGCGCGACAAGCTGCGGCTGCTGACGCTCGACGGCGTGCGGCGCTGCGTGCTCAACGCGACGTCGGAGGCCGTGATGGCCGCGCCGCGCGTCCCAGAGGCCGAGGCGTTCACGTTCGGCGCCGCTCCCGGGTGGCACGTGACCGAGGAGGGGGCGGTCGCACGCGGGGACGTCGTCGTGTCCGAGCTGCCGCTGATCGGCCGCCACAACGCGCTCAACGTGTGCGGGGCGTTCACGGCGGTGGAGGCGGCCGGCGTCCCGCTCGAGATCGATGCCCTGAAGGACTTCGTCGGTCTCGACCACCGGCTGCAGATCGTCCACGAGGCCGACGGCGTGCGCTGGGTCGACGACAGCATCTCGACCGAGCCCGAGGCGGCGAAGTTCGCGGTCGAGAGCTTCCCCGACGCGCAGGTGGTGCTGATCGGCGGCGGGTTCGAGCGCTCGCAGGACTACACGGAGCTCGGCACGGTGCTCGCGGCTCGCGGCGCTCGGGTACTGGGCCTGCCGGACACGGGCTCACGCCTGGTCGACGCGGTGCGCGCGGCGGACGGCGAGGCCGAGCTCGTCCCGGATCTGCCGGCGGCGGTGGCGGCGGCGCGCGCGGCGGCCCAGCCCGGCACCGTGGTCCTGCTCTCCCCCGCCGCGCCGAGCTTCAACACGCACAAGAACTTCGCCGCCCGCGGCGACCACTTCGCGGAGCTGGCCCGTGCGCGCTGACGACCGCGACGGCCTGCGCGTCTACCGCTTCGAGACGCTGCCGGACGCGGTCGACGCGCTGGTGACCACCAGACGTGATGATCTCGACCTCAGCTCGAAGGTGAGGGATGACCACGCGCCGCGTCTGTTCCGGACCTACGGGCTGCCGGACCGCGCGGTGTGGTGCAAGCAGGTGCACAGCGACGTGGTCGCCCACGTCGACGCGCCGCAGCTCGTGAACGGCGCCGACGCGCTGATCACGAACACGCCCGGCCTTCCGCTGTGCGTGATCATGGCCGACTGCGTGCCCGTGCTCGCCTACGACCCCGAGCACCACGCGCTCGGGCTCGCCCACGCGGGCTGGCAGGGCACCTGCGCGCGCATCGCGTCCGCGAGCGTGCGCGCCATGACGGCACGCTTCGGCACCGACCCCGCGGCGGTGATCGCCGCGATCGGGCCCTCGATCGGGCCCGAGGAGTACGAGGTCGGCGAGGACGTCATCACCCGCGCGCGGGACGCCTACGGCTCAGACGCCCCGATCCTGCGCGAGCTCGGCGGCGGCAAGGCCCTCTTCGACCTGTGGGCGGCGAACGAGCTCGACCTGCGCTCCGCAGGCGTGACGCAGATCGAGGTCGCCGGTGTCTCCACCGCCCGCGCGCTGGACGAGTTCTACTCGCACCGCCGCGAGCCGCACGTGACCGGCCGCTTCGCGACCGTCGCCGTGCTGGCTACTTGAGCGTGTCCTTGACCTTGTCGGCGGCGTCGCCGACCTTGTCCTTGACCGTGCCGGACGTGCGATCGACCTTGCCCTCACGCTTGAGCTCGTCGTCGCCGGTCACCTCGCCCGTGGCCTCTTTCGCGTGACCCTTCAGCTTGTCTGCCGTGCCGTCACCCATGGGGGCTCCTTTCGCTGAATCTCGACAGGGTGGTCATACCCAGGCCCAGCCGGCTCATGCGGGTGGTGCGCACAACACCTAGGGGCGGTGGGCACGCGACCGCGCGGCCCGTAGCCTCGCGCCTCGACATGCGCCTCCTCGTTCTCACCGCCGCGCTGTTCGCGGCTCTCACCGGCGCCGCGCACGGCGCGTACTTCAAGACCCCGTCCGGCAACATCGTCTGCGACGGCTCGAGCTCGCGCGTCGAGTGCGAGATCAAGTCCGGGCTGCGGCCCAAGCCGGCCAAGCGCGACTGCGGCGGCGCGGGCGCGTACTCGGACACGCGCGTCGCGCTCACCCGCTCGGGCCGGGCGACGCCGATCGTGTGCGCCGGGGACGTCGGCCCGGCCGCGAGTGAGCGCAGCGCGAAGGTGCTGCGCTACGGCCAGTCGCGCACGTTCGGCCGGCTGCGCTGCACTTCGACCGAGAAGGGCCTCACGTGCCGCAACGGCAGCCACGGCTTCTTCCTGAGCCGTGGCAGCTGGCGCTCGTTCTAGTTCTCGGCCGCGCTCTTCTGCAGCCGCGTGATGGCCTGACGGATCAGCCGTGAGACCTGCACCTGCGAGAGCCCGACGCGCTCGCCGATCTCCGTCTGCGTGAGGTCCTCGGCGAAGCGCAGGTGCAGGATGCGGCGCTCACGGTCGGTGAGGTCGCGCAGCAGCGCGTCCAGCAGCGCGGACCGCTCGGCGGCCTCGAAGCCCGCCTCCTCGGTGCCGACGAGCGTCCCGATCGTCTCCTCGCCCGGCGTGGGCTGGTCGAGCGAGACGGCGCGGCGGGCGGTCACGGCCTGACGGGCCTCGAGGACGAGCTCGACCGTGCTGCCGACCCGCTCGGCCAGCTCGGCCGCGGTAGGCGCCCGGCCGAGCTCGGGCGTCAGGTCCGCGGTCGCGCGGTCGAGCCGGATGTAGGTCTCCTGCAGGTCGCGCGGGACGCGCACGGACCACGCGTGGTCGCGCAGGTAGCGCTTGATCTCGCCCGCGATCGTCGGGACGGCGAACGAGGTGAAGGCGAGCCCGCGTTCGGGGTCGAAGCGGTCGATCGCCTTCACCAGCCCGACGGCGGCGATCTGCTCGAAGTCCTCGAGGTCGAGCCCGCGGCTGTAGCGGCGCGCGATCTGGCGGGCGAGCGGCATGAAGCGCTCGACGACCGCCGCGCGGGCCGCCGGCGTGTTCTCGCGCGCGAGCCGCGCGAACAGCGCCTGCTCCTCGGCTTGTCGAACGGTCGCGGTCCTCAACGTTGCTCGTCGTCCTCGGCGCCCGCGGCCGGCTCGCGCTCGACGCGGATCTCCTCCCGGCGCACCGGGATCGTCAGCGTTCCCGCCGCCTCCTCGACGACGTACGCGCGCAGGCGCACGCGCCCGGGCTCGTCCTGCTCCATGTCCCCCATGCGCAACCCGTACCCGGTCGCGGGACAACTTGACGGGAGATGGGACAGATTTCGGTACGAAGTGTCCCGGCGGCGGGACGCGTCACTCGGCGGCGAGGCAGACGACGGTCGCGTCGTCGCGCAGATCCGACCCGCTGGCTTCAAGCACCGCGCGATGGACCTGCCGCACGGTGTCGGCGGCCGAGCCGCGCTCGGAGCGCAGCGCCGCCTCCGCCACGTCGTCGTAGCTCAAGCCCGCCTGGCCCGCCCCGTCGGCGACCACGCCGTCGGAGAAGAGCACCAGCCGCTCGCCCGGGCTGAGCGTGGTGACGAACTCGGACGGGCGCGGGCTGGCGCGGCCGCCGAGCCCGCGCCGCACGGGCAGCTTGAGCGTCTCGACGGTCCGGTCGGCGCGGACCACCAGCGGCGGCGCATGACCGCAGTTGACCAGCTCGAGCTGGAACGTCGCCGGGTCCCAGCGGGCGACGATCGCGGTCATCTCCTCCGCCGGGCCGGGCATCTCCCGCAGCGTCCGGTGCATCAGCATCAGCGCGTCCTGCGGCGTACCACCGCTGCGCCGGCTGGCCCGCAGCGCGCCGAGCGCCACCGCGCTGCTCGCGGCGGCGCGGGTGCTCGGCCCGAGCCCGTCCGCGAGCGTGAGCCACACGCCGTCAAGGTTCTCCACGATGTCGAACCAGTCGCCGGCGACCTCGTAGCTCGGCAGAACGTTGCCCGCCACCTCGCCGCCGGAGATGCGCGAGATCCGGGGCGGGAGCAGGCTCTGCTGGATCTCCGCCGCCGCTGTCGGCTGCTTGCGCCGCTGCCCGCGCGCGAACGTGTCCGTGTAGCGGTCGGCGAGCGTGATCGCGGCCGCCGCCTGGCGCGCGATCTCGGCGAGCGGGCGCCGCGGCCGGCCCAGCGTCAGCATCACGCCCGTCGCGCGCCCGCGCAGCCACAACGGCACGACTTCGATCCCGGGCCGGTCGGCGAGCACGGCGCGCAGCTGCGACAGCCCGTCCGAGTCGAGCTCCGGCCCGACGGCCAGCGGCGCCGCGATCCGCTCCGGCAGCCGGTCGGGCCCGGCCACGCGCAGCAGGTGCGACCCGTCTATGTCGAGCACGTACAGCGCCAGCGGGACGTCGGCGATCCGCTGCGCCTCGGCGACGAGCTGTTCCGGCAGCACCGGCGGCGCCACCACGTCGAACACGTGGATCCCCTCGAGCGGGACGGGCCGCTCACGCCCCAGGTGCCCGGGCGGCAGCGACCGCTCAGTCGTCTCGCCGGCGTCCCGGGGCCGGTGCGCCTGCACCGCGCGCAGCAGGCTCTCCCGGTCCGGGAAGTGCCGGTACAGGGTCGAGCGCGACACGCCGGCCGCCGCCGCGACGTCGGCCACGGGCGCCGCGGGCGACTGCTCCAGCAGCCGCCGGCTCGCCTCCACGATGCGCACGCGCGTGCGCTGCGCATCCGCGCGCTCCACGGCAAAGAGTCTGGCAACCCGAGGCGGACGATGAGCCGGCGCGTTCAAAGTGCTCAGGAACTACGCTCCGCGCCATGCCGAACTTCGGGCCACTCGAGCTCTTGATCCTGCTCATCTTGATCGCGATCGTCGTGACGGTGGTGCTGCTCGCGCGAAGGCGCTAGACGCGCGACTTGTCCCAGTACTCGCGCCAGGACCGGATTCGCCCGTCCTCGTCAAGCGCCATCCAGATCACATAGTCCTGCACGTACGACCGTCCGGTCTGCACCCAGATCGCCTCGGCGTGGATCTCCGCGACGACCAGGCGCCGAGCGGAGTCCTCGACGGCATCGACCACTTCGAAGCGCCAATCGCCCCAGCGGCGCGGCCCGTCGAAGAACGCGATCAGCGCGTCGACGCCCTCGATCCGCGCCGTCATGTCCGCGGTCGCGTACGGGAACTCGAGCACGCCGTCCGGCGCCCACACGTCGCGCAGCGCGGCCGCGTCCTGGGTGACGGCGCGCAGGTGGCCGGCCATGGCGGGATGCATCTCCATGCGCGGGAGCGTACGGCCCGAACTGGCCGAACGGATGGTCGCGCGCGCGTGACGGCTCGCATAGGCTCCCGCGCGCTCATGAAGCTCCAACTGATCGTGATCGTCTGCAGCGTCGCCCTCACGCTGCTCGTGTTCGGCGTCATGGACGCGCTCGGCGCACCGCTGTGGGCGCCGATCCTGGTGGTCGCCGGAATCCTCGTGGCCCAGCAGGTCTACTGCCAGGTGCTGGCGCCGGCGGGCGCCCGCAAGCGGCTGCTGAAGGCGGTCGATCCGAGGGTCGGGCCGCCGGAGGGCGCCGCGCCCGCCGACGCGCCGGTGATCGACCGCATGGACGAGCTCAGCGAGGCCAAGGACTGGCACGCGCTGCGCACGCTGCTCAGCGACGACTTCGCCGCCGTCTACGGCAGGCACCGGCTCGGGGCGAAGGTCTACATCCGCGTGCTGCGGGCCGCCGACCGGCAGCTGCGCGCGGAAAGCCGGACGGACGCGGTCCTCGCGCATCCCGATGAGCCGGACGTCATGTGGGTCCGCTCGACGGCCTCCGGCGCGCCGCGCTTCGGACCCGGCTTCGTCTCGACGGTCTGGACGCGCATCACGCTGACGCCGGACGGGAGCCGCGTGCGCGAGGTCGCCGACGCCGGCGTCCTGCACGTCGCCTGAGCCACGGATCGGCGATCCCTGGATAGCCGGAGCGTCCCGTCCGATACTGGGCGGCGTGATGGACCGTCCGCAGCTCGCCGACTTCCTGCGCCGCCGCCGTGAGGCGCTGCTTCCCGACGACGTGGGGCTCGACGCCGGGCCGCGGCGCCGGACGAAAGGGCTACGGCGTGAGGAGGTCGCGCTGCTGGCGCACATGTCGACGGACTACTACAGCCGGCTCGAGCAGCAGCGCGGGCCGCAGCCGTCGGAGCCGATGCTGGCCTCGATCGCCCGCGCCCTGCGGCTCACGCAGGACGAGCGCGACCATCTGTTCCGCCTGGCGGGTCACACGCCGTCGCCGCGGGCGCGCCGCACCGATCACGTCAACCCGGCGCTGATGCGGGTGCTCGACCGGCTGGACACGCCCGCCCAGGTGATGTCGGACCTCGGCGACACGCTCGCGCAGAACGAGCTCGCCGTCGCGCTCGTGGGCGAGCAGACGCGCCACACCGGCCCGGCGCGCAGCGTGCTGTACCGCTGGTTCACCGACCCGCGCGAGCGCGAGATCTATCCGGAGGAGGACCGGCCCCGGCACACGCGGGCGTACGTCGCGGGCACGCGCGCCGTGCTCGCGCGCGATCCCGACGACCCGCGCGCGCGGGAGATCGTCGACGAGCTGCTGCGCATCAGCCCGGAGTTCGCTGAGCTGTGGAGCCAGCACGAGGTCGCGATCCGGCTCAGCGACCGCAAGCGGATGGTCCACCCGCGGATCGGCGTCATCACGCTGCACTGCCAGCACCTGATCGCCGCCGACGAGGGCCAGATCCTGCTCGTCTACACCGCCACGCCCGGCAGCGAGGACGCGGACAAGCTGCGGCTGCTGTCGGTGATCGGCAATCAGCGCTTCGCAGCCGCGGATCGCTGATCCCTGGATCGCGGCGCCTCTTCTTCGCGCCCGTGCCCGCTGGCACGCTCGGTCCATGCCCCGCACCCTGATCGACATCGACGTGCCCGACCTCACCGGCAAGCTCGCGCTGGTCACCGGCGCCAGCGACGGCCTCGGGCTCGTGCTCGCCGAGCGCCTGGCCCGCGCCGGCGCCGACCTCGTCCTTCCCGTCCGCAACCCCGCCAAGGGCGCAGCCGCGGCCGACCGCATCCGCGCGGCCGCGCCGCGTGCCGCGATCGCCGTCCCGAGGCTCGACCTCTCGTCGTTGGGGTCGGTCGCCGCCCTCGCCGACGAGCTGCTCGCCGACGGCCGCCCGATCGACATCCTGATCAACAACGCCGGGATCATGACCCCGCCCGAGCGCCGCGAGTCCGAGGACGGCTTCGAGCTCCAACTGGCCACCAACCACCTCGGCCACTACGCCCTCACGGCCCGCATCCTGCCGCTGCTGCGCGCCGCGAACGCCCGCGTGACGACGCAGGCGAGCGTCGCGGCCAACCAGCACGGCGTCCACTGGGACGACCTGCAGTGGGAGCGCTCCTACAACAAGGACAAGGCCTACGCGAGCTCCAAGATCGCGATCGGGCTGTTCGGCCTGCAGCTGGACCGGGTCAGCCGCGCGCGGGGCTGGGGCATCACCAGCAACGTCGCCCATCCCGGCGTGTCCGCGACCAACCTGCTCGCGTCCCATCCCGAGATGGGGCGGGAGCAGGACACGCTCGCGGTGCGCGTGATCCGCCGCGTCGCGACCAGCCGCCTGCCGTTCGGCCAGACCGCCGCCGAAGGCGCGCTGCCCGCGCTGTACGCCGCGACCAGCTCGGACGCGCAGGGCGGGCGCTTCTACGGCCCGAGCGGCCCGATGCAGCTCGCCGGCAAGCCCGTCCAGCGCACGCCGTACAAGCACCTCGCCGGCGAGCAGGACGCCGAGCGCATGTGGCGGCTCTCCGAGCAGCTCACCGGCGTCAGCTGGGACTCCGCGGTCGCAGAGCGGCGCGGCTGAGCAGCATCGTCGCGCCCGCCGTCGTCGCGAACAGCAGGCAGACGCCGGCGGGGACGGTCAGGACGGCCAGGCCGCGGGCGGTGAGGACCAGGGTGGGCTGCACGAGCGCCGTGTAGGCGATCAGGGCCAGGGTGGCGAGCATCACGCCCTTGACGACCTGCAGCGCGCCGGCACCCCGGGGCGCGTAGTTGCCGGTCAGCGCCATGCACGCCGTGCCGCCGATGACCGCGAACGGCAGCGTCTGCACCAGCAGGTCCCGGTAGGCGGAGGGCACGTCGCCCTCGAACCGGAGCGCGTAGGCGGCGTAGTACGCCAGCCCGAACGCGAGCGCGTCGAACGCCGGCCGCGGGAGCCACGCGTAACGGCCCTCGCCGCTGAGCTCGCGCGAGGCGCGCTGCAGGCCGACCGCCCAGCGCAGGGTCGCGAGCCGGCGCCCGCTCAGCGCCGCGCGATCGGCGCGCCACTCGGCGGCGTAGCGCTCCCGCAGCGCGTCCGGCAGGCGCGTGAGCGCGCGGGCGAGCAGGTACTCGATCATGCGAGCCTCGCTTTCAGCACCGGCTGCGGGGCCTGGAACGGCTCGAGCGCCGCGCGCGCTCCCGCCAGCCCGTCCGGCGTCAGGTGATACAGGCGGCGCGCCGGACGGCCCGCCGCCGACGCGTCCACCTCCTCCTCGCGGCTGACCAGCCAGCCGTTGGCCTCGAGCCGGTGCAGCGCGGGGTACACCGTCCCGCTCTGCAGGCCCGTGTAGTCCATGACCTCGAGCCCGTAGCGCGGCTCGCTCGGGTCCTGCGCGAACAGCTGCAGGATGCGGAGCGTCTGTACCGACAGTCGCATGCGAGCACTGTAGCTGATCTACATAGGGTCAGGGTGGTAGCTTCGCCGACGCGCGTCGTGACTGGCGCCTCGGGTGGAACTGACCACCGGGAAGCGGCGCGCCCCTGAGCCGCCGCGCGCCTGGGCATCGAATCCGAGCTTCGGAGGTGCCCATGCACTCCCTCGCCACCGTCGATCCGCAGGTCGCCGAGTTGATCGCCGCCGAGCAGGCGCGCCAGCACGACACGCTGTGCCTGATCGCGTCCGAGAACCACGTCTCGCCCGCGGTGCTCGCCGCGACGGGGTCGGTGCTCACCAACAAGTACTCGGAGGGCTACCCGTCCAAGCGCTACTACCAGGGCAACGCGGTCGTCGACGGGATCGAGGAGGTGGCGACGCAGCGCGCACGCGAGCTGTTCGGCGTCGAGCACGCGAACGTCCAGCCGCTCTCCGGCGCGCCCGCGAACCTCGCCGTCTACGCGGCCTTCCTGGAGCCGGGCGACACGGTCTTGGGGATGGCGCTCGACGCCGGCGGGCACCTCACGCACGGCTGGGGCGTGTCCGTCACCGGCCGCTGGTTCCGGTCGGTCCGCTACGGCGTGCGCCGCGACACGGGCGTGATCGACCTCGACGAGGTGCGCGCGCTCGCCCGGCGTGAGCGGGCGAAGCTGATCTGGTGCGGCGGCACGGCGATCCCGCGCACGATCGACTTCGCCGGCTTCGCCGCGATCGCGCAGGAGGTCGGCGCCATGCTGGCGGCCGACGTCGCGCACATCGCCGGCCTGATCGCGGGCGGGGCCCACCCCTCCCCGGTCGGCCACGCCGACGCGATCGCGACCACCACCCACAAGACCCTCCGCGGCCCGCGCGGGGCGATGCTGCTGTCGGGCGCCGAGCACGCGTCCGCGCTCGACCGCGCCGTCTTCCCCGGCCTCCAAGGCGGCCCGCACGATCACACGACGGCCGCGATCGCGGTCGCGCTGCACGAGGCCGCGCAGCCCGCCTTCGCCGAGTACGCGCACGCCATCGTCGCCAACGCGGTGGCGCTGGCCGATGCGCTGCTCGAGCGCGGGTACGACCTCGTCTCCGGCGGCACCGACAACCACCTGCTGCTCGTCGACCTGTCCGCGACCGGTGTGCCCGGGCGTGCCGCCGCGGAGGCGCTCGAGCGGGCGGGCCTGGTCTGCAACTACAACGCGGTCCCGTTCGACCCGCGCCCGCCGCTGGACCCGTCCGGCATCCGCCTGGGCACGCCCGCGATCACCACCCGCGGCCTCGCGCCCGACCACATGCCGGAGCTCGCGCGCTGGATCGACGAGGGCGTCCGGGCGCGGGACGAGGCGACGCTGGAGCGCATCCGCGGCGAGGTCCTCGAGCTGGCGCGCGCCTTCCCGCCGCCCGCGTAGGCTTGCAGCGGCTGCTCGAGCAGCCCATCGTCCGAGGGGTCGCTGGCGGAGTTCCTGCACCGGTTCTGGCTCGAGAACGAGCTCTGGTTCGCGCTGACCCACGGCGAGGCGCTCACACCCGAGCAGCGTCGCTACGCCGAGCACCATCGCTAGGCGCCAGCAGCGCGGCCCACACGAGCGCGACGAACCACACCAGGTACAGGTAGAACCAGTACTCCAGCGCGAGCTGCAGGGCGATCAGGACGGCGGCGGCGAGCGCGCACAGCGTGGTGCGGTCCCGACGGCGCGGAACGAACGCGACGGCCACCGCCAGCGCGACGGCGGCGAGCGTCGCCACGGGCTGCACGCGCGCCGCGAGCTCCCACGAGCCCCAGAGCGAGAACGGCGAGCTGCGCCCGGCCTGAAAGCCCAGGGTGCGATCCCAGAAGACGCCGACGTCGAACGGCGCCAGCAGCAGCGCGCCGGTGACCAGCGCGGCCGCCGCCGTGAGCAGCAGGCCGCGGCGCCCGTGCCGGTAGGTCGCGAGCAGCGGCAGCAGCGCGAGCGGGGCGAACTTGGTCAATCCGGCCATCGCGCCTACCACGCCGCGGCCGACGGGCCGCGCGGCGAGCAGCAGCGCGCCGAGCACGAACGCGCCCACGAGCGCGTCGTTCGCCGACGACGCCATCACCAGCAGCGTGAACGGATACGCCGCCCACAGGTAGGCGAGCAGCAGCCCGAGCCGCGGGCCGCCGAGCCGGCGGCCGAGCAGCCAGCACAGCGCCACGCACGCCAGGTCGAACGCGACGGCGGCCGCGCGCGCCGCCGGCAGCTCGTCCCAGGTGCCGCTCCAGGGAAAGGCGAGCTCGAACGGGACGTACGCCGCGTAGGCGACCGGGCCGTAGGTGTCGCCGTGCTCGTTGTCGTCCGGGAACGCGCCGTAGAGCGCCTCGCCGTGCGGGAGCCGGTCGGCGCCGATCACGCCCGAGTAGCCGACGTCGACGACGTTGCCACCCGTGATCGACACGATCGCCCGGAAGCCGAGCAGGAACACGAGCCCGACCACGAAGACGGACGCGGGCCACGTGGGCGCGGGCGCGCTGCCACCGCGCCACGCGACCCACAGCATCCGGGCGAGCAGGTAGGCGAGCAGGACCGTCGCGACGGTCGCGGACAGCTTCAGGTGCGGGACGTTGAACGCCGCGTAGGCGCCGGAGAACGCGAGCAGCGCGGCCACGTCGAGGTGGACGATGCTCGGCGGCCCGCGCAGGAACGGCGCGAGGAACAGCAGGCCGAGGACGATCCAGACCCACGGCGCGTTGACCGCTCCGCCGAACGCGCCCGGGTACCCGCGCGCCATCGGCCACTGCACCTGCGGCCCGGTCCACGCCTCGAGCACCCGCCCGGACGCGTCGTCGACGACCGCGACGGCGATCTCCTCGCGCCCGGCGAACACCGAGACGTCCCACACGCGCTCCTGAAGCCGCGGCGCGACGTCGACCACCGTGCGCCCGCGTCCGGCCCGCTCCTCCCGGACGCGCGGATCGCTCACCGCCGCGTCCGCCACCTGCTGCGGCGTGCGCTGCCAGCCGGACGGGACGTCCTGCGCGACGGCCGCCTCAGGGCGGGCGAGCAGGACGACGAGCAGCGCGAGCACGGACCACACGCAGGGCAGCATCCCGCACCCGCCGTCCGGCCGATGCGTAACCACGCTGACCTGAGCCAGGCGCCCGTTTCGGCCGCGTCGGTGCGCTGAGACCCGCGTAGCCGCTTGCCCCACGGGGTCGCAGGCGGTCCGAGCCCTTGTTGCGGGAGACCGCGAATCCGTATGGTCGGCTCGGATGACTGACGGAGGCACGGAAGCCGGCACCAAGCACATCGGCAGCTACGAGATCGTCCGCGAGCTCGGACACGGCGGCATGGCCGTCGTGTACCTCGCGCGCCAGCCCGGCCTCGAGCGCCTCGTCGCCCTCAAGGAGATGGCGGCGTTCGGCGTGCGCGACCCGCAGATGGTCCACCGCTTCCTGCGCGAGGCGCAGATCGCGGCCTCGCTCACGCACCCGAACATCGTCACGGTGCACGAGGCGTTCGCGGTCGACGCCGTGCCGTACATCTCGATGGAGTACGTCGCGGCGGGGTCGCTGCGGTCGCTGGTCGGCCACCTGCGGCTCGACCAGACGATCGCGGTGATGGAGGACATGCTCGCCGGCCTCCGCGCCGCCGAGCTGCGCGGCGTCGTGCACCGCGACCTCAAGCCCGAGAACGTCCTCATCACCGACGACGGCCGCGCGAAGATCGCGGACTTCGGCATCGCGAAGGCCGTCGATCACGCCGCCACCGAGGGCTTCCGGACCGCGACGGGCATGACCGTCGGCACGCCGACCTACATGGCGCCCGAGCAGGCGATGGGCACCAAGGGCGTGACGAGCGTCGCCGACCTGTACTCGGTCGGGATCATGGCCTACGAGCTGATGGTGGGCCGGCTCCCGTTCGACGCCGAGTCGCCCGTCGCGCTGCTGCTCAAGCAGGTGAGCGATCCGCCTCCGCCGCCGCTGAGCATCAACCCGTCGCTGGACCCCGAGCTCGGCGCCTGGATCGAGCGGCTGCTGGTCAAGGACGCGGCCGAGCGCACCCCGACCGCGGCGCAGGCCTGGGACGAGCTCGAGGAGATCGCGATCGCGCTGCTCGGCCCGCGCTGGCGCCGTGGCGCGGCGCTGATCGACCCGCGCCGCCCGCGCCCGACACCCGCGCCGCTGGAGGACCCGAGCGCGAGCGGCTACCTGACCGTCGACCCCGATCGGCTCGCTCCGAACCGGCCGCCGACCTTCCCGCCGCAGTCCACCCCGATCCCGGGCCCGTGGACGCCGCCGCCGGACCCGTCCGCTCCCGCGCCGCCTCCACCGTGGACGCCGCCGCCCGACCAGCCTGCGTGGACGCCGCCGCCGGACCCGGTGCCCAGCGCGCCGCCCGCCGGCTGGACGCCGCAGCCGGAGACCCTGTCGGCGCCGCCCGCCGAGGAGGCCTCCCGCCCACCCGTCGTGCCGCGGCCGGCGCCGCCGTCCGGGCCGCCCACGAACGCGGGTGCGGCGCCGCCGCACCAGACCCCGCCCGGTCACGCGGGCTACGCGAGCCCGCCGCCGCAGCCCACGCCCGTCGGCGCGCCGCCGCACGGAACGCCGCCAGCGCAGGCGGGCTACCGGAGCCCGCCCCCCCAGCCCACGGCCCCGGGCGCGCCGCCG
>NZ_JAPCID010000062.1 GCF_027587175.1 Solirubrobacter deserti | reverse complement strand
AACGATCCTGGGAGCGCTCGTTCGTCACGGTCTCGGGCGCGCCCCTCCTGCCGCACGACCCCGCCACCCAGCTCGTTGTCGCCCCCGCGCCCCGGACGTGGGGAATGGCGACCGTCACCGGTCGTCCTGGACGTGATGGGCCGCGGTGGCCGGCGAGGGCGCGGCGCTGCCACCCCGTCGCGGGCGCTGATCGAAGGCCCCGCGGTCGCCGGCTGCTCGAGCTGGACTCGGCACGCCTTCGCGGTCTCGGCGGCGGCCGCCTGGCCTGGCGCGGGGAGCGCGACGAGCGCCGGCACGGCCAGCGCGAGCCGGCGGACGGTCTTGTTTCGCCTTGCTGCCTCCGTGGCAGTCGTGGGTTACGGGCTTCAAGACGCCCGGCACCCGGCACTGCCTCCAGGACGCATGTCCCGCCGATGTCCCGCGCTCGCGGGTCCGCTCTACGGTGTCGGCTTCTCACCGCCGTCGACGACGAGGTCGGTGCCGGTGATCCAGCGCGCGCGGTCGGACGCGAGGAACGCCACGGCTTCGGCGATGTCGATCGGCGCGCCGATGCCGAGCGGGACGCCGGACGTGAGGTCGGTCGCTGTCAGGCCGAACGCGCCGGCGATGCCCTCGCGCACCAGGTCGGCGCCAGGGGTGGCCACGTTACCCGGCGTGATGGTGTTCACGCGGATGCCACGCGCCGCGACCTCGGTGGCAAGGCCCTTCGAGTACGCGGTGAGGGCGGCCTTGGCCGCGGCGTAGTGCAGGACCGGAGCGGGCGTGAGGTACGCCGCGCTGGAGGAGATGTTCACGATCACGCCCGAGCCGCGCTCGAGCATGTGCGGGAGCAGCGCGGCGTTCAGGCGCACGGCCGCGAGGAGGTTCACGTCCAGGACGTGCTGCCACGCGTCCGGCGTGATCGTGCTCGATCCGCCCGGGAACGTCTCTGAAGCGCCGGCGTTGTTGACGACCACGTCCACGCCGCCGAGCCGGTCGAGCGCGGCGGCGGCGATCGTCTCGACGCCCTCGACCGTGGAGACGTCGCCCTCGACGAAATGCACGCCGTCCGGGGGCGAAGGCGGGGCCGTGCGGGCGGTGGCGAAGACCTGCGCGCCCTCGGCGGCGAGGCGTTCGGCAATCGCGGCACCGATGCCGCGGGAGCCGCCGGTCACAAGGACCCGGCGGCCGGCGAACTCATCGTTATTGACCATGCGGTCCACAATACCACCGTTCTGGACCGTTAAGTACAGAACCGGCTAAGCTGTGGGCATGGCACGTCCGCGCGAGTTCGACGAGCGAGCCGTCCTGGAAGCCGCGCAGGGCGCGTTCCGCACACACGGCTACGCCGGCACGTCGTTGCAGCAGCTCATGGGGGCGACCGGGCTCGGGAAGGGCAGCCTGTACGCGGCGTTCGGCGACAAGCGCGGGCTGTACCTGCGCGTGTTGGGCGACTACGCACAGCGCAGCGTCGCCTCCGTCGAGCAAGCGCTGGAGGGGCCGCGCGCGATCGACGCGCTGCGCGAGCACCTGCTGGGGCTCGCGCGCTCTTCGAACACCGGGCCCAGCTGCCTGTTGGCCAGCTCGACCGCCGAGCTCGCGGCCGTCGACGCCGACGTCGGGCAGTGCGTCAAGCGGGCCTTCCGCGAGATCGAGGCGTCCTACGTCGGTGCGGTCACACGGGCCCAGGACGAGGGTGACATCGACGCCGACGCGGACCCCAAGGCCCTCGGCGGTCTCCTGCTCGCCGTTTCGCGCGGCCTCGAAGCGCTCGGCCACGCGGGGGTGCCGGAAACGTCACTCGTCCAGGCGGTCGAGGCGGCGCTCGCCGGGCTGCCGCGCCCGCCGGGACGCTGACGCGCGCTCAGCCGCCGAGGGTGGCGTCGAAGACGACCCACAGCCGCACCGTGCTCAGACGAAGAAGTCCCCGGGGTCGAAGTCGAAGACGCCGCCGGGGTCGGCGGGAGCGGGCGTCGGGAACGCCGGAGGCTCCTCGTCCTCATCCTCCGGCTGGCTGCCGAAGCGATCGACGAGCGGCACGGGCGTGATGTCCGGGTTCCCGGCGGCTGTGGGCTCCTCGCCGAAGAGCCCTTCGACCGGGAGTCCGGCCGTCGGCGGGTGCAACTCGGCGTGGAGGCCGATCGCGTGACGGTTGTAGCGGTCCTCGTCACCGTGCTGCACGGTCATGACGTCGGCGCCGTACACCAGCTCCTTCGCGCCCTCGGTATCGCGTCCCCTCTGGTGGTAGCGCGTGTAGCCGTACTGGTTGAGATCGCGCTTGAGCAGCCCCAGGACCCCCTTCGTGAGCGCCGGCGTGGCCTTGCCGGGGAGCCCGAAGAGGTGGCCGACAGTCGTCTCGATGTCCCTGCGCTTGTCCGCGGTGTTGTTGCCCGCAAGCGGCGCCGGCACTTGTGCGCCGATGCTGCGCAGCTGCAGCAGCATCTTCTCGCGCACGGTCCGCGCCTTGGCCGCCTCCCCCATCGCCATCTCCTTCCGCTTGCTGTCCAGCGACGTGGTGCCGAGCATCACCGGGTCGAGCTGCGGATAGGTGATCTCGGCCACGTTGGGCGTTCGCACCCACCCCGCACCGGACTTGAGCAGGTGGTGGCCCACCGAGCCGCTGCTGGTGATGTCGAACCAGCCGATGTCGTGTCCGAGGTGGTCCTTGACGACGATGTCAGGGTCGCACCCCGCGTCGCCTGCAGCTGGATCGTCCAGCCGCGGGGCAGCGACATGGACCGGATGGACTGGCCGGCGAGCGACTCGACCGCGTACCCGAACGCGGCGTGCAGGTACTCGGTCGCGCCGCTCATGTCGATCTGCCGCAGCAGGCGCCCGGCCACGGCCCGGTTTCCCGCTGAGCGCTGCAACGCGAGGATCTGCTCCTGCGGTGGCGGCGTCGGGCGCCGGACCGACGCCGGCGCCTCGTCCGGGACTGCGGATCGAGCGCGGTCGTACATGGTGGACGGACGCTAAGCCGCAGCTGTTCACTCAGTCAACATGTCCGCGCTCGAGCGCGGAGGCACGGGGACCGGGTGGTCTGCGTGCGGACGCGTCCGTCCACCGTGCGTCTATGGCGCCGTGGCCGAGAGCGTGAACACGACCGTCTTCCCGTAGCTTCCGGCGCGCAGCGAGTCGGTCTCGGAGACCGGCTGCTTGACGTCGATCGTGACCGCACGCTTGCCCACCGGGCCGTCGTAGCGGGCGAGGGCCAGCGGGACTCCGGACGCGCTCAGCGGCGCGAAGGCGGCGGTTGCGGCGCGCATCTGCACCGCCTGCGGCAGCGCCCACGCTCCGTTCACCAGCCGGCCCGTGGCGTTCGGGCTCGGGTCGTGGACGGACAGGACGGCCGCATCCTCGGACGACATGACCGAGCCGGTGAGCGCGGCCGTGTAGTCCTGCGTGACGCCGGGCGTGAAGGTGCCCAGCGGCGCGGAGGAGGCCAGCGTCAGGCCGAGGGCGCTCGGCACGGTGCCGCCGAGCGTGACGTCGGCCTCGACGTCCTCGACCGGCGGCGGCTGGTCGAGCCCGCGGATGCGGACGTTGCGGAAGAACACGTCGTCACCGGCGGCGTGATTCTGCAGGCCGATGAAGCCGGGCACGGTCATCCGGTTCGGGTCGGTGTTGGTGAAGTCGTTGATCTTCACCCCGTTCAACCACACCTGGATGCGCTGGCCCTCGACGATGAGCTCGTACGCGTTCCACTGGCCGGGCGCCTTCAGGACGGCGTCGCGGGCGGCGGCGTCCGGCGCGCTGTAGTTGTAGATCGCGCCGGTCGTCGAGTCCGGGTCGTCGGTGGCGTCGATCTGTACCTCGTGCCCGCGCGTGAACGCGACGTTCCAGTCGTTGCCCGGGTCCGGGAACCCGACGAAGACGCCCGAGTTGTCGTCGCCCGCGAGCTTCCAGTCGAGCTTGAGGCTGTACCGGTCGAAGCGCTCGCCGGGCCACCACAGCATGCCTGCGTTGCCCACCGTCTTCAGCGAGCAGTCAGCTTGGCGGGCGAACGAGCCGGCGCTGGCCTGCCGCCAGCCGGCGAGGCTGTCGAGCGTGCCGTCGAAGAGGCTGCGGTAGCCGGGCTCGATCGTCTGCGGTGTGCAGATGTCACGCGCCGCCCCGAGCTTGAGCAGGTCGACGTTGACCCATCCGTCGTCGCCCGCGTCGTAGCGCAGCGTGATGGTGTTGCTGCCGGCCTCGAGGTCGAGCTGACGCGTGGCGAACGCCCACGTCTTCCAGTCCACCGTGGTCGGCAGCGACAACGGCTCGACCTCGGTGCCGTTGACCAGCAGGGAGACGACCTTGGTCTTGGTGCTCGGGTTGGGCCCGTTGGCGTAGCGCACGTGCACGGGCTGCGGGCCGGCCTGCGCCGCGTTGACCGTGAAGGTCACGCCGGAGCCCTGCGTGGTCATGTTGTCGACGAAGCCCGACCCCGAGTACTTGCTGTGGTCGGTGTTGATGCCGGCGCCCCCGAACACCGCAGCCTCCTCGGCCTCGTAGAAGCCGAGGTCGGCCGGAGCCTGGTAGCCCGGGACGGCGTTGGCCGTGTACCAGACCTCGGTGCTCCACAGCGACTCGCCGTCGGCGGCGCTGAACGGCCGCGCCGAGCGCAGGTGGATCACGCGGCCCGGCTTGACGCCCGGCACCTCCAGCTCGACGGTGCGCCCGTCAGCGCTGACGGTGGCGCCCGTCACGGACAGCGTCTCCTGGTCGAGCTTGGGCCCGCCGTAGGCCGCGGTGGCGTTGTAGCGCCACTGCTGCGCCCGGTAGCGCGCCGCGAGGTTCTGTCGCGTCGCCTCCGACAGCGGCTTGGTGTAGGTCATCCGGAAGCCGGTGCGGGTGATCTCCGTCTTGAGGATGTCCATCGTGACGGTGGTGTTGGCCCGCAGCTTCTGGAACCCGTAGCGGGCCTTGCCCGGCTGGTTCCAGTTGCCGTCGTAGCCGATGCCGCCGAGGTAGAGGCCGCCGTCCGGCCCGACTGCGACCTCGTTGATGCCGGCCTCCAGGCCTTGGGTCATGCGGTACAGCGCGCCCTGGAGCTTGCCTTCGACCTCCTCGAGGAAGACGCGCTGCAGGCCGCCGTAGGTGACGTCGCCGATCGCCAGCTGGCCCGTGAACAGGCCCTCCTCCATGACGACCGGGGTCGACGGGGAGTTGGCGATCTCGTTGTGCGGCATCCACACGACGGGCGGCGTGGCCGGCCGGTCGTCGAAGCGGCCCGAGACGTTGGCGCCGCTGACCGGGTCCCGGAACGTCGTGAACATGTTGTAGAAGCCGCCGGGCTTGATCTCGACGAGCTTGCTGGTGGGCACCCAGCCGCCCTGGTTGTCGGTGACCAGCAGGCGCCCGCCCGGCCCGAAGTTGATGCCGTTCGGGGTGCGCAGGCCGCCCGCGATGTACTCGATGAGCCCGGTGTCCTTGTTGACCTTGGCGACCGTCCCGCGGTCGGGCGACGGCTGGGGGAGGGTCGTGAGCCCGGCGCGGTCCAGCGCGCCGGACAGCGCGACGTAGAAGTGCCCGTCCTTGTAGGGCAGGCCGAACGCGAACTCGTGGTAGTTGTTCGCGTACGGCCAGCTGGCCAGCCGCACGCGGCCTTCGAAGAAGCCGTCGCCGTCGGCGTCGACGAGGCGGTCCAGGCCGGCCTTGGTCGAGACGTAGGTCACGCCCTCGACGACGGCCACGCCCTGGGGCTCCTGCAGCCCGGTCGCGACCTCGGTGTAGGTGACCTTGGACAGATCCACGTCGCCCTGCACGTTCCTGACGCGGTAGAGCTTGCCGTTGGACGAGGTCTGCGCGGCGCCCCAGGTCAGCACGGCCGCGCTGCCGTCCGGGTACCAGGCGATGCCGGACACGTCGGGCCGGAAGGCGTCAGGCCGCAGCTGGCTCAGCGTGAAGCTCGGGTGCACGGCGTTCAGCGGCGAGCCGTCACCGGGCAGGTCGCTGAGGTTCTCGCACTCCTTGACGCCGGGCGCCACGACGCGGGCGCCGCCGCCCTCGACCTTCAGCACGGAGGTCGGCACGGTCTCGAACGCGGTCTGGCCCGGGGGCCGCCACTGCAGCTGCAGTCGGGCGCCGCCGCCGGCCTGGAAGTAGCGGACCTCGAGCGCGTGGGTGCCGGCCGTGAGCGTGACCTCGCCGTCCTTGGCGGTGTCGGCGTGCACGCCGTCGTGGTCGATCACCGGCTGGCCGTCGATCAGCAGCCGGGAGCCGTCGTCGCTGACCAGCCGGAACGTGTAGGTGCCGGCCTGCGCGACCTGGAGGTCGGCGACCACCTGCGCCAGGAAGTTGGTCGTGTACGACTCCCAGTCGGCCGCCGTGCTCCAGTCGATCGTCGGCCGCAGCACGTCGACGTTGGGCGTCTGGCCCGGCTTGAGGTTGCACAGCGTCTGCAGCGCCGTGTTGACGTTGAAGATGCGCAGCGTCACGCCGTCCTCGGTGATCTCCGTGGCGCGCGCCACGACGATGTGGTCGATGTTGATGGGGCCGTTGTTGCCGGGGCCCGTGCGCAGGTCGAGCTGGTTGACGCCGGCGGTCAGCGGGACGAGCACGGTCACGGTCGACCACGTGGCCCAGCTGGCGGTGACGGGGAACAGGACCGGCACGTCGGTGGTGCCGTTGACCGTGAGCGTGAAGCGGCGGCTCGCGAGCCCGGTGCCCGGATTCGCGTTCGCGTACCGGACCGTGACCCGGTGCGTGCCGGCCTCGGCGGCGTTCACGCGCAGCACGACGCCCGCGTTGCCGAACAGCTGGTCGACGAAGCCCGTGCCGGTGTAGCCGGCGTGCTCGGTCTCGGTGCCGGCGCCGTCGTGCAGCGCTCCCGTCTCCGCTTCGCAGACGGCGTCCAGCGCGCACGGCGTCGTCTGCGCCGTCGCCGGGCTCGCCCACACGGTGAGCGCCAGTGTCGCCGCCGCGATCACACGGGGCGTCCGTATCCGCACAGTCCCTCTCCTCTCGTGAGCGGCGCGCTCCTGCATAAACGCCGCGCGGTGACATATTCGTTCTATCAGTCGACGAATTCGCGCGCAAGGTGCCCGACTGTCAGACAATGCTGGTAGCTTTGCGTCGATTCGATCGAGCGTTCAGGTCTCGATCGACGGAAAAGCGTCGTGGGAGACGGCGTCCGGGAGGAGAGGGCGATGGTCGATCTGAGTCGTCGGCAGGTGTTCAAGGCCGGTGCGGCGGGCGCGGGCGCGGGCGCGCTCATGCTGCGCGGTGGCTGGCCCGGGTCCGTGCAGGCGCACGGGCCCTTGCCGGCTGCGAGCACCGGGGACCTGAAGCTGTGGTACGACGAGCCTGCGGGCAGCACGTGGCTGCGAGCGCTGCCCGTCGGCAACGGCCGGCTCGGGGCCATGGTGTTCGGCAACGTCGAGGCCGAGACGTTGCAGCTCAACGAGGACACCGTCTGGGCCGGCGGACCGTACGACTCGGCCAACCCCGCGGGCGCGCAGGCGTTGGCCGAGATCCGGCGCCTCGTGTTCGAGAACCGCTGGGCGGACGCGCAACGGCTGGTCGACCAGGCCATGCTGGGCAAGCCGGTCGGGCAGCTCGCCTACCAGCCGGTCGGCAACCTGCGGCTCGCGTTCGGGGCCCTCGGCGCCGTGTCCGAGTACCGGCGGGAGCTCGACCTGGACACGGCGACGTCCACGGTCGAGTTCGTGGCGGGCGGGACGCGTTTCCGGCGCGAGGTCACCGCTAGCGCCGTCGACCAGGTGATCGCGGTGCGGTTGACCGCGGACCGGGCGGGGGCGATCACCTTCTCGGCGAGCTTCGACAGCCCGCAACGCACGACCACCTCGAGCCCGGACGGCACGACCGTCGCCCTCGATGGCATCTCGGCCGACATGGAAGGCGTCAAGGGCTCCGTGCGCTTCCTCGCGCTGGCCCGGGCGGTGGCCGAGGGCGGCACCGTGACCAGCACGGGCGCGAAGCTGACGGTCACGGGCGCCGACGCGGTGACGCTGCTGGTCTCGATCGGCTCCAGCTACGTCGACTTCAAGAACGTCGACGGTGACTACCAGGGGATCGCCTACGAGCATCTGCGCAGGGCCGAGCGCCGGCGCTACGACCGCCTGTACGCGCGGCACGTGGAGGACTATCAGGCGCTGTTTCACCGCGCTTCGCTGGACCTCGGGCGCACGGACGCCGCCGATCTGCCCACCGACGACCGCATCGCCCGCCACGCCGGCGGCGACGACCCGCACTTCTCCGAGTTGCTGTTCCAGTACGGGCGCTACCTGCTGATCTCCAGCTCCCGGCCGGGAACGCAGCCCGCAAACCTCCAGGGCCTGTGGAACGACCTGATGGCGCCGTCGTGGGACTCCAAGTACACGATCAACGTCAACCTCCCGATGAACTACTGGCCCGCGGGGCCGGCCAACCTGGCCGAGTGCACCGAGCCGGTGTTCGGCCTCGTCCAGGACCTCACGGTCTCCGGGGCGCGCACGGCCCAAGCCCAGTACGGGGCGGGCGGCTGGGTCACGCACCACAACACGGACGCCTGGCGCGGCACGTCGGTCGTCGACGGCGCCTTCTGGGGCATGTGGCAGACGGGCGGCGCGTGGCTGAGCGTGATGCTGTGGGAGCACTTCCGCTTCACCGGCGACGTCCGCGCCCTGCGCGCGCACTATCCCGCGATCAGGGGCGCCGCCCAGTTCTTCCTGGAGACGCTGGTGGAGGAGCCGAACCTCGGCTATCTGGTGACCAACCCGTCCAACTCGCCCGAGCTGGCGCACCACCCGAACGCGTCCATCTGCGCGGGTCCGACGATGGACAACCAGCTGCTGCGCGACCTGTTCGACGCGTGCGCGCAGGCCGGCGAACGGCTCGGGGACGACCCGGGCTTCCGGCAGCGGGTGCTGGCCGCCCGTGACCGCCTCCCGCCGATGAAGATCGGCGCGCGCGGGAACCTGCAGGAGTGGCTCTACGACTGGGTGGAGCCCGAGACGACGCACCGCCACATCTCCCACCTGTACGGCCTGCATCCGAGCAACCAGATCACCAAGCGCGACACGCCGGAGCTGTTCGAGGCGGCGCGCCGGACCCTGGAGCTGCGCGGGGACGACGGCACGGGCTGGTCGCTGGCGTGGAAGATCAACTTCTGGGCCCGCATGGAAGAGGCCGAGCGCGCGCACCAACTGCTCGGCGACCTCGTCGTGCCGGCGCGGCTGGCGCCGAACATGTTCGACCTGCACCCGCCGTTCCAGATCGACGGCAACTTCGGCGCCACCGCCGGCATCGCGGAGATGCTCCTGCACAGCCACAACGACGAGCTGCACCTGCTGCCCGCGCTGCCGTCCGCGTGGCCGACGGGCCGCGTGGCCGGGCTGCGCGGGCGCGGCGGGTACACCGTCGGCGCCGCCTGGAGCGCCGGGCAGGCGGATGAGCTGCTCGTCACCGCCGACCGCCGCGGTCCCATCCGGCTGCGGGCCGCCGCCGTGGAGGGCCGCTTCCTGCTCAAGGACACCACCTACGGCGGGCAGGTCCCGCACACGCTCGTCGCTCCGGGCCTGATCGAGTTCGACGCCCGCCCGGGCCACACCTACCGCGTGCAGGTCCTGCAGAAGGTCGTCGTCACCGCGCCGAGCGAGCTGGTCCCGGGCCAGGCGGCGACGGTGAAGGTGGAGCTGCGGTCGATCGATCGCGCCGTCCCGCGCTCGGTCGCGACGCTCGAGGTGCCCGCGGGCTGGACGGTCACGCCGAGCCAGTACGAGCTGCGCCGCGTCCCGCGCAACGGATCGACCGTCCTCGTCTTCGAGGTCACGCCCGGGCTCGACGGCCCGTTCGGCGACCAGCCGCTGACCGCACGCGTCACCGGCGCCGACTGGTCGGCGGCGGCGACCGCCTGGACGTCGGTGTTGGTGGAGCGCACGTTCGCCGAGAGCCTGAACAACGTCGCGGTCACCGACGACGCCAACACCAACCTGGGCGACTTCGACGGCGGTCGCGCGAGCCTGTCCGCCCAGGCGCTGGCCTCGGTGGGCGTGCGCCCGGGCGGCGCGGTGGACTTCAGCGGCCTGCGCTTCGCGTGGCCCGACGCGGCGCCCGGGACGCCCGACAACGTCGTCGCGTCGGGCCAGGTGCTCAAGCTCGCAGGCTCCGGCGGCCGGCTCGGTTTCCTCGTGTCATCGACCTGGGGGCCCGCCTCGGGCACCGGCATCGTGCGCTACACGGATGGCACCCGCCAGCCGTTCGCGCTCTCGAGCCCGGACTGGTACGGCGCGCCCAAGCCCGGCGGCGTCGCCGCGGTCGTCGTGCCCTACCAGAACCGGCCGAACAACCAGCGCCAGAACACCCCGGCGACGATCTACTTCGCCGAGGTCGCGCTGCAGGCCGGCAAGCAGGTCCGCAGCGTCGAGCTGCCCAACGTCAGTGCGGCGGCCCGGCCGAACACGCCGGCGCTGCACGTGTTCGCGGTCACGATCGGCTGAGCCACGCGGGGCGCCGGCACGGTTCGTGCCGGCGCCCGCGTCGGACCTCCGGCCGTGCTGGATGCCTTGCGGCATGGACCTCGAGCACACAGGGCGTCATCTTCGTGAATGTCGCCCGCTGGCGGGGACGGCCTGCACGAAGCAGGCCGCCCTCCAGCCGCCTATGGCGTCGTGGTCGACAGCGTGAACGTGACGTTCGCGCTGTAGGTGCCGGTGCGCAGCGGATCGGTGCGACCGATGCTCTGCTTGAACGCGATCGGGAACGTGTCGTTGCTGACGGGGCCGGTCCACGCGGTCTTCGCCGGCGTGACGGTGACGGGCCGCGCGAGGCGGAACGCGCCGTTGGCCATCGTTGCCTCGGACACGCTCAGCGCCGCGTCGCCGGCGGTCGACGTGACGGTCGCGGTCGCCGAGGTCGTGTACTCCTTGTCGACGCCGGGGGTGAACGGCTCGAACGGCTGCGCCGCGCCCACCGAGAGCGCGAGCGTGGCGGGGACGGTGCCGCCGACGGGCTGGTCGACCACGTTGGCCAGGTCGGCGGTCGTGATCGTCACCGCGACCTCGGCGCTCTCGTGGAAGCCGTCGGAGACGCGGACCTTCAACGGGTAGGTGGTGAGCTCGTCGAGCAGCTCGGGCTTGGCCACGGTGAGCTC
The DNA here is from genome assembly GCF_027587175.1 of Solirubrobacter deserti. Taxonomy (GTDB): domain Bacteria; phylum Actinomycetota; class Thermoleophilia; order Solirubrobacterales; family Solirubrobacteraceae; genus Solirubrobacter; species Solirubrobacter deserti. Next base: position 31,585 of record NZ_JAPCID010000062.1, on the reverse strand, counting down.
GCCGGTGCCGGGCGCGATGGCGAAGATCCCGGCTTCGTTGCCGCCCGTGATGCGCCAGGTGAACGTGCGCAGGTTCGGCCGGTTGATCTGCGACGCCCAGTCGTCGGCCTGCACGGTGCCGACGCGGTTGGCGTTGCCGTCGGCGACGGTGAACGCCTGGTCGGGCCGGATGACCGGCGCGATCCCGCGGATGTAGTGGTTGAGCCACAGCGCAGCGGGCTTGGGCGTGTCGTTGGAGAGCACGATCGGCGCGCCCTGCGCGTTGCGCCAGTGGTTGGGCTGGCGCCAGCCCCACAGCGTGATGCCCTCGACGGACGGGTGCTCCCAGAAGGTGGGAACCACGCGCCGGTAGTGGGCGAGCTGCATCTCGTCGCCCGGGACGCCGTTGACCGCGAACCCGTCCAGGTCGAGCTCGGTGATCTGGATCGGCACGCCGGTCGCGGCGAGCTTGTCCAGGTTGGCCTTGTGGACCGCCATGGAGGCGTGGGGGTCGTACGGATGGCCCGGAATGGACGGCACGTTCGGGTTGTCGGGAATGAACTCGAACGCGTGCGCCTGCAACCCGACCACGTCGATCAGGTTCTCCGCCTTGAGGATGTTGATGATCTTCAGGTACTCGTCCGTCGATGCGGTCTGACCCGTGATCGCGACGTCGTTGAGCATCAACTTGGTGTTCGGGAAGTACTGCTTGGCGAGCCGGAACGCGTTCAGGATCCAGTCGTAGCCCGTCTCGCCCGCGCCCCCGAGGGCCTGCACGTAGTTGCCGCTGCTCGCGAAGTTCGCGCCGGCGTTCTTGGGCACCGAGCCGTCCGGCGGGTCCCACGTCGGCTCGTTGACCACCTGCAGCCACTCGATCCTCGGGTAGCGCTCGGCCACGGCCGCGTACCACTTCTTGATCTCGGCGAGCTGCTCCTCCGGCGGCAGTGTCGCCATCCACGTCGGCTGCTGGTTGCCCCACAGCAACACGTGGAAGTTGAACTTGAAGCCGTTGGCCTGCGCGAAGTTGTACGCCGTGTCGAGCTGGCCCCAGCGCATCGGCGCGGTGCGCGTCGTGCCCGCCGCGACGCCCCACTTGCCGCCGTTCTCCGGCGTCACCTGGTTGAAGTACTGCGTGAAGAGCGGGCGGGTGAACTCGCTGATGCTGCCGAGCCACTTGTCCTTCGGATACGTCGGGAACTGCGCGTGCGCGACCGCAGGCGCGAGCGCGAGCGCGAGCGCAGCGCCGGCGAGCGCCGTGGCCCTCGCAAAGACTGACCGGTCCATCTCTCTCCTCCCAACCCGATTGTCACATCGTCTGACAGACCGTACCATTCATGAGAGCGTTTGTTTGGTCGTCCAACTTTTGGGGGAGAGGGATGTTCCGCTACCGCACCGCGTGCGCGCTCGCGCTGGGCGCGACGCTGGTGTGCGCCGCCACCGCGAGCGCACAGAGCCCGCCGGGTTTCCCGGTCTACGGACAGGACAAATGGCTCGGAAATGTCAACGAGCTGACCCGGCCGCTGTTCAAGACCTACTTCAACCAGGTCACGCCGGAGAACGCCGGCAAGTGGGGGAGCGCAGCCGGCACGAGCCGTACCGCAGCCATGCGCTGGGGCAACTTGGACGCGGCGTACACGTTCGCCGAGGCCAACGGGTTCCCGTTCAACTTCCACGTGCTCGTGTGGGGCAACCAGCAGCCGACGTGGATGGCCGCGCTGCCTGCCGAGGAGCAGCTCGCCGAGATCAAGAAGTGGTTCGCGGCGGTGGCCGAGCGCTACCCGAAGATCGAGTGGCTGCAGGTGGTCAATGAGCCGCTGCACGACCCGCCCGACTGCACGCATTCCGCCAACCAGGGCAACAACTGCAACTCCAGCGGCAACTACGCGCGGGCGCTCGGCGGCGCGGGGGACACGGGCTGGGACTGGATCCTCAACGCGTTCCGGCTGGCGAAGCAGTACTTCCCGAACACCAAGCTGATGCTCAACGACTACAGCATCACCAACTCCACCACCGCCACCACGCAGTACCTGCAGATCATCGACCTGCTCAAGCGCGAGAACCTGATCGACGTCGTCGGTGAGCAGGGCCACGCGTTCTCCACCACCGGCAACATGGCGACCCACAAGGCCAACCTGGACCGGCTGCAGGCCACCGGCATCCCGATCCAGATCACCGAGCTCGACATCGACGGCGTCGCGGCCGGCGGCGTGCCCGGCGACGAGGTCCAGCTGCGCAACTACCGGCGCATCTTCCCGGTGTTCTGGGAGCACCCGGGGGTCGAGGGCGTCACGGTCTGGGGCTGGCGCCAGCCCAACCACTGGCGCAATGCGCAGAACGCGCCGATCGTCCTCTCCGACGACACGCCCAAGCCCGCCGCCCTGTGGTTGCACGACTACGTCCGCGCCATCCCGCCGACGATCCCGGCCGGCCAGCGCTTCGACGTCACCGACGCGTACACCTCCAGCGTCGGGACGGTGCAGGCCGAGGACTGGGCCTCCAGGATCAACCGCCCGAACCTGCGCACGTTCACGTGGCGCATCACGGGCGGCAACGAAGCCGGGACCTTCGCCATCGCGCCCGGCACGGGCGAGCTCACGGTCGCGAAGCCCGAGCGGCTCGACGAGCTCACCACGTACGCGCTGAAGGTTCGCGTCTCCGACGGCTTCCACGAGAGTGCCGAAGCCGACGTGAGCGTCGCCACCGGCGACCTGGCCAACGTCGCCGACCTGCCCGTCGGCGGCACCGTCCCCGCGACGCTCGCCCTCACCCTGGACGCGCCGCAGCCGTTCGAGCCGTTCACGCCCGGCGTCGAGAAGGAGTACACGACTCAGGCGACCGCCCGCGTCACGTCCACGGCGGGCAACGCGGCGCTGAGCGTATCGGAGGCGACGCTGGCCAACGGGCCGTTCAAGCTCGCGCGGCCCGTCACGGTCACAGCCGAGCAGACGGCGTGGGACGGTCCGGTGGGCGCGGACGAGGTCGCGATCGCCTTCAAGCAGGCGATCGGCCGGACCGACCCGCTGCGCACCGGCACCTACAGCGCGACGCTCACGTTCACCCTCACGACCACGGCGCCATGATGCGGATCCGGCTCACCCTGCTCGCGCTGTTCGCGAGCGCCGTGGCGGCGACGCCGGCCGCGGCCCAGGACCTCGTCGCCCACTATCCGTTCGACGAGACAGCGGGCACCGTAGTCGGTGACCGCTCCGGCGGCGGGCGCGACGCCGCGATCGTCAACGGCAACGCCGCGACGGTCTGGAACGCCGGCCGCGGCCTCACGCTCCCCGGCGGCAACGGCGGGAGCGCGCCCGCGGTCCGCCTGCCCGACGGCCTGCTGAGCGGCCTCGACAACGTCACGATCGCCTACGACCTGCGGCTCTCGAGCACGACCCAGGGGCCCGTGTTCGCGTTCGGTCGCACGGCCGACAACGGCGGCTATCTCACCGCGACACCGGGCTCGGGGACGACGCCGCACCAGGCGTCGATCGCGGGCCCGGGCGCCAGCCCGGCGGTGCAGACCGCGGCCGCGCCCGTGTCGCTGCTCACGAACACCTGGATCCACGTGGCGGTCACGGTCAAGGGCGGCGACGCCTCCGCGCCGGGACAGCTGCGCGTGTACGAGGACGGCGAGCTGATGACGTCCAACGACGCGCTCACCGTCAGGCCGCGCGACATCACGTCCGCGGTCGGCTTCGTCGGCCGTTCGGCCACCGCGGCCGGACAGCAGTTCCGCGGGCGCATCAAGGATCTGCGCGTGTACTCCTCGGTGCTGACGACCGAGCAGGTGCGGGCGTTGTCGGACGCCGCGGCGCCGGGCAACCTGGCCGAGCTCGCCGCCTCGATCGACCTCGGGGACACGACCGCGGTCACGCGCAACCTCGCGCTCCCGACCGCGCCCGGCGTCACCTGGAGCACGAGCGACCCCCGCGTGGTCACGGCCCAGGGTGAGGTCACCCGTCCCGCGGCCGGCCAGGGCGACGCGACGGCCACGCTCACGGCGACGCTGACGCACCGCGGGCTGACCGAGCGCAAGACCTTCCCGATCACGGTCAAGCAGCGGGTCGCCGTCCCGGCGGACCAGCTGCGGGCCGGCCTGCGCCACTTCTTCAAGCTCGACGAGACCAGCGGGACGACCCTGGCCAACGCGGGCACGTCGAACGCGGCCGCGACGCTCGTGAACCCCGGCAAGGCCGCGCTGACCGGCGCGGGCGTCACGCTCAACCCGGACGCGTACGCCGACTCGCTCACGGGCGCGTACGTCAAGCTCCCGGACGACGTCACGGCCGGCATGACCGACGTCAGCGTCGACTACGACATCCGCGTCGACCCGGCCAGCGTGGGTGATCACCACCTGTGGAGCTTCGGGCGCAAGACGGACTGCGACGCCAACGGCGGCTACGCGGGCTCGATCTTCGGCTCGGCCACCGGGCGCCTGCGGACCGGCCTGAGCACGACGACGCCGACCACCGGCGCGAGCGTTCAGCGCTCCGCGACCTACGGCCTGCGCGAAGGCGTGTGGAAGCACCTCACCTACACGCAGCAGCGCAACGCGAACGGCACGACGTGGACCGGCGTCCTCTACGAGGACGGCGTCGAGATCGGCCGCAACACGGGCCTCACGGTCCCGCCCAGCGTCAACGCGGCCGGGACGAACTGCAACTACCTGGGCCGCTCCCAGGTCCCGGGCCATTACGCGCTGCGCGGGACGCTGCGCAACTTCCGCGTCTACGACAGCGCGCTGTCCGCCGACGAGGCGATCGCGCTGAGCGAGGAGCCGGGCGTGACGGGCGTGCAGGCCGATGCCGCGGCGATCGATCTCGGCCTCACGTCGGCCATCGTCGACGACATCGCGCTGCCCACCGTGGGCTCGGTCGCCGGGTCGCGGATCACGTGGACGAGCTCCGATCCGGCCGTCGTGACGGCCGCGGGCGCGATCACCCGTCCCGCGCGCGGGCAGGCCGCGGCGACGGCGACGCTGACCGCCCACCTCACCAAGGGCCAGGAGGTGACGACCCGCGCGATCACGATCACGGTGCCCGCGGAGTTCGACGACGCCCAGTCCGTCGCGCGTGACCGGGCGGACCTGGCGCTCGTGGGCCTCGACGATGTCCGCGGCAACCTCACGCTGCCGGCGACGGGGGCCTTCGGCTCGGCGATCACCTGGTCGGCGAGCCCGAACGTGATCACGCCCACCGGGGAGGTCACGCGACCCGCGTACGGGCGTCCGGACGTGCCGGTGACGCTGACCGCGACGCTCACCAAGGGCGCGGCGACCGAGACCAAGACGTTCGCGGCCACCGTCAAGGCCAAGCCGCGCGCGGAGGACCCCGAGCGCTACTTCCTCGGCCACTTTACCGGCGAGGGCACGGCCGACGGCGAGCAGCTGCGCTTCTCGATCTCGACCGGCAACGACGCCACCGACTGGGTCGGGCTCGCGGGCGGGCGGCCGTCGCTCGTGTCCCAGCTGGGCGACCAGGGGTTGCGCGACCCGTTCATCATCCGCTCGCCCGACGGCGACACCTTCTACATGATCGCCACGGACCTGAACTGGTTCAATCGCAACCGCGACTATCAGATCAACGACAGCCAGTACATCGAGGTCTTCGAGTCCCACGATCTCGTGACCTGGTCGCCGCAGCGGCACGTCAAGATCGCGCCGGACAACGCAGGCAACGCGTTCGCGCCCGAGGCCTACTGGGACGACTCGATCGGCGCGTACGTCGTGTTCTGGGCGCAGGCAATGTGGCGTGACCCGGTCAATCGCACCAACCCGGGCAACCAGCAGATGTGGTACGCGACCACGCGCGACTTCCGCACGTTCTCGCCACCCGCGGTCTGGCAGGACCCGTACCCGGAGTCGCGCATCGACACGACCGTGATCAAGGTCGGCGACGTCTTCTACCGCTTCACCAAGAACGAGGCCGGCAATGCGGGCTCGGACGTGTTCTCGGAGAAGCACACCCAGCTGCGCGACGCCAACCTCGCGAACTGGACGCGGGTCGCCCCGGGCATCGGCCGCAGCACGTGGGTCGCCAACCAGGGCTACGAGGGCCCGCTGGTGTTCAAGGCCAACCCCGGGGACACCGCCTGCCCGCAGCAGTTCTACTTCTGGGCGGACCGGTACACCAACGGCGGCGGCTACCAGGTGTCATGCAGCGCTGATATCGAGGCGAACGTGTGGACGCCGAAGACGCCGCGCTTCACCAACACCGGCACTGTGCGGCACGGCACCGTCACGCCGCTCACGCTGCGCGAGTGGAACCGCATCCTGGGCCGGCCGAACGGCGACGTGAGCACCACCACCGAGCTCACGCTGCCGTCCCCGACCGTCCCGCAGGGTGAAACCTTCATCGCCACTGCCAAGGTCCGGGCCGCGGACGGCTACGAGGTCGGCGGGCAGGTCCGCTTCTCCGGCCCCGGCGGCTGGGAGCAGACCGTCTTCCTGGACGGCGGGATCGCGTCGGTCACCGTTCCCGGCCTCGAGGGCGGGAGCACGCGGGCGATCACCGCGGAGTACCTCGGGCACGAGTTCCTGAAGGCCTCCGAGGACGCCGGCTCGGTCCTGGTCGCGCCGGTGGTCGAGACCACCGTCGGCGGCACCGTGCCCTCGGTGCTGGCGCTGACGCTCGACCCGCCGCCTCCCTTCGGCGCCTTCACGCCCGGCGTCGAGCAGGAGTACACGACTCAGGCGACCGCCCACGTCACGTCCACGGCGGGCAGCGCCGCGCTGACCGTGTCCGAGGCGACGCTGGCCAACGGCCCGTTCCGCCTCGCGCGGCCGGTCACGGTGACGCCGGAGAAGTCGGCGTGGAGCGCTCCGGTCACCAACGACACGTTCTCGATCGCGTTCAAGCAGGCGATCGGGCGGACGGACCCGCTGCGCACCGGCACCTACAGCGCGAACGTCACGTTCACGCTGTCGACGACGGAGCCCTAGCGCGTCACACGAGCGTGGCCGCGCAGGCGACCTGCGCGGTCCACGCCGTCGTGCGCAGCCAGTTCGCCCGCACGAGGACGAGCAGGGCGGGCTTGCTCGCGGCGCGTTCCAGGCGCCCGTGCAGCGGGGCGAACACGAGCCCGGTCACGGCGAGCACGCCGACGGCCTCGGCGGGGCGCCGGCGCGTGCACGCCGGCGCCCCGCCGATGCTCGGAGAGCGCTCCGGGAGCGCAGGGCCCCGGAGCTGGGTCGCTCCCGTTAGGCCGCCGGCGTCGTGCGTGCCTTCGGGCGCTGCTGGCGAGATGCCTTTGCGCGCGCCGGCTCGGCGCCGCACGAGCCACCGTCCCCGGCGGTGCCCTTCTTTTCGACCCCGCCAAAGCCGCACGCCTTCAGCGCGTCCTCGCCGGCGGCCGTCCGCGACTGCTCCAGGATCCACGGCTTGAGCGCGTCGAGGCCCACAGGCGGCTCGAGTCCCTTGCCGGCCAGGCAGGTGCGCAGCTCATCCGGCTCCGGGCTGGAGGGCTTGGGAGCCTGCGCATCGCAGGCCTCGAACGCGTCCTCGAGGCCGGCGGTGTCGGAATGGGCGCCGATCCACTCCTTGAACGCGCGGCCTTCCAGGCCCGCGGGGACCGGGACGCCCTGCGTACGCAGGCAGCGCTCGAAGGTGGCGGCGTCCTCCGGCGGCGATCCGCTGTCGGCCACCGCAGGGATCGTGACCGCGGCCGCGACCGCGGTGGCGGCGATGATGGTGAGAAATCGCTTCATGCCTCGAGTCCACCGCGCAACGATGACAACCCCGCGGTACCGAAGATGAACATCCGTGGAAAACGCGTCCGCTGCGGCCGCCGGGGCGCGAGACTGTCGCGGTGTCCACCGTGCTGCTGATCGAGGACGACCCGGAGATCGTCTCGCTCTTGGGCGACTTCCTCGCCGTCGAGGACTTCGGCGTCGTGTCCGCGCTCGATGCCGGTGGCGCGATCGACGCCCTCGGCGCCCACGCGATCGCGTGCGTGCTGCTGGACGTCATGCTCCCCGACGGCTCCGGCTTCGATGTGTGCCGTCGCATCCGTGAGCATTCCGACGTGCCGGTGCTGTTCTTGAGCGCGCGCGGCGAGGACGAGGACAAGCTGCGTGGGCTTGCGCTGGGCGCCGACGACTACATCGTCAAGTCCGCCACTCCGGCCGAGGTGGTCGCGCGCGTGAAGGCGGTCCTGCGTCGCACGTCGCCGGGCGGCACGCGGCGGCGGGAATACGGGCGCTTCGTCATCGACCGCGACGCCCACGAGGTCACCGCCGACGGCCGGCCGGTGGCGCTGACCGCGCGGGAGTTCGAGCTGTTGACGCTGTTCACCGACCACCCGCGCCAGGTGCTCTCACGCGAGCAGATCTACGAGGCCGTGTGGGGCTCGTGGGGCGATCGCAGCGCGGTGCCCGTGTACGTGCGGAGGCTGCGCGAGAAGCTCGCTCCGGAGCTGATCACCACGGTCTGGGGCGTCGGCTATCGGTTCGATCCGCCATGAGGTCGCTACGGGTCTGGCTGTCACTCGGGCTGGCGGCGGCGATCGTCGCTCCCGCCGCGGCCGGGCTCGGCGCCTGGGTCCTGGCGGGTGGCTGGCAGACCGCGCGCGAAGACGACCGCCTGGCGCAGGCGATCGGCGTCCTGGGCGCGGCTGATCTCGCGCGCTGGGACGTCCTGGCCGACCAGTTGACGCGGGTCGGCGTCGAGGCCGACCTCACCGCGGCCAAGCCGAAGGACGCCAAGGCGGTCACGGAAGCTCAGCTGAAGGTGTTCAGGTCGCCCGCGCCGAGGCTGCTCACGCCCGGTCTGGAGGCGATGCAGCAGTCCGCCGACTTCAAGCGAACCATGCTGGACGACTACCGGACGCAGTCCGTCGTGGGCCCGGGGATCGAGGGGACGCTGTTCGTCGCACGCGACAGCGCGGCCGTCCGGTGGGGAATCGCCCTCGGTTGCGGAGCGCTCGCGCTCGCGCTCGTGCTGGCGCTGGCGGTCGGCCTGCTGCAGCGCTGGGTGCTGGGCCCGCTCGCGCGGCTGGCCGACGGGGCGGAGCGGATCGCGGGCGGCGAGCTGGCGATCGAGCCGGTCACCACGCGCGCCCGCGAGGTGGCACAGGTCGGGGACGCGATGAGCGGCATGGCCGCCGCTCTGGAGCGTGCGCTCGGCACCGCAACCGCCGCAGAGCGCGAGCGGCGGTTCCTGCTGACCGCGATCGCCCACGACCTGCGCACCCCGCTGTTCACCCTGCGTGGGTCGCTCGAAGCGATCGAACGCGGGATCGGCGATGAGCAGTCCCTCGCGCGCGCCCAGGACAAGGCCGCGCACCTCGATCGCCTCGTTGGTGCCTTGTTCGCGTTCTCGCGCGTGGAATACGCCAGTGACGCGCACGCGGGCGAACCGGTCGACCTGTCGGCGATCGCGCGTCGCGCGGCGGAGACGGTCGAACCGGGCTCGTTGCGAGTCGATCTGGTCACGGACGGACCCGTTCCGCTCGAGGGGGACCCGGTCGCGCTGCAGCGAGTGCTCACCAACCTGCTCGACAACGCGCTCCGACACGCACGCACGCGCGTCGAACTGCGGGTGACCGGGCCGTGCGTCGAGGTCTCCGACGACGGCCCGGGCTTCGCCGCCGAGGACCTCCCGCACGTGTTCGATCCGCTCTACCGCGGCGACAAGGCGCGGGGAACGGGCGGCGCCGGCCTGGGGTTGGCGATCGCCCGGCGGCTCGTCCAGGCGCACGGCGGCGAGGTGGTGGCCACCAACCGCCCGGAGGGCGGCGCGCGCGTGACCGTGACGTTCGCGTCGTAGGTGGCGGTGCGCAGCGGCACGCTCCGGCTAGAAGCTCGACGGCAGCCCGGTCACGTGGAAGAACGGGTTGTAGCCCTGGATCCAGTTGTAGTGGACGCCGACGTACCACGCGTCATTGACGTAGTCCCAGACATAGCGGCTGAGGCCGCCGGCCTGGTCGGCCGTGAACTCGATGAACGGGCAGCCGGGCATCGTGCCGTGCGCGTACTCACGCCAGGCGTGCGTCGCCCGCTGGCGAGGCGTCGGCAGCGCCATCACGACTTCGTTGAAGTAGCGACGCTTGGCGGGGTCCGGCAGGTTGGAGCGCTCGATGTCGCGCGCGGTGACGGCGGGCGCGACGCCGAACTCGGCGACGATCGCCTGCCGGGTCCCCGCGTGACCGCCGGGGCCGGCGTGGTGGTTGGCCCAGTTGTTCGCCGCCAAGTCGAGCGTCGGCGCCACGTTGTGCTGGACCAGCCATCCGGCCATGTTCATGTGCGCGCTGCGCACGGCCAACCCGTTCGCGGCGAAGTCGGCCGTGCTCCAGCTGGGCTGAGCCATGTACGTGGCGGCCTGCCCGAGGGCCTGGTTGCGCGCCGCGACCGTGGCCTGCGTCGTGGCGACGCCGTTGCTCATCGCCGCGCTCACGTCGTTGAGGTCGGTGAGCGGGATCACGCTCGGCACGCCCTTGCTGCGCGACTTCAGCGTGGCCTTGGGGATGATCCGCTTGAACACGCCCTCTTCGCGGTCGCTGACCTTCGGCGCGCGCGGGGTGGCGACGACGAGTGCGCCCTCGACGTTCGACCGGTGTGGCGTGAGCGCGTTGAGCCGGGGTGCCAGGTTGTTCGCGACGTGCTGGATCACCACGTCCGTCAAGGTCGGCATGTCGACGGCCGCGAGGTTCGCGGTGTTGATGTTCTGCACCCGCGCCTTCTCGGCCGGATTGCAGGTTCGGTAGAAGTTGCTGTCCTCGAGCGTGGTCACGAACGTCGCGGCATTGACGTGCCCCGTGTGGAACCGCCCTGAGGTGGGGTCGTAGTCGATGTTCTGGACGTCGAGGAAACGCGCCACGGCGCGGTTGCCCGCACCGCGCTGAAGCGCGAGCAGCTGCTCGATCGCAGAGGGCTGCTCCGCGCGGCGTCGGGGCTCGCCGGGGCGCGAGCGATCGGTCGGGACCGGCTCGTGAGTCCGCATGTTCAGAGCCTCGACCGCCGGCACGGCATGCGCAAGGTGCGTCCGCGCAGGCCCTCGCCTCCCGTTCGCCCGCTCCCGCCGCACCCGTCGCACCCGCCGTGGCGACATGACAGCGCACGGCGCGCGACCGGTCAGTCCGGATTCCGGCCCCGCCGGGACGAGACGCGGCGCGTGCAGCGCATGCGCGTGATCGCGACGAGCGGGTGTGTCGGCACCCTTACACCGGGCGGTCGCTTCACTCGACCGCCGGGCCCCCCTCAACGACCAGGGGGCGCCGGCTCGTGCACGCCGGCGCCCCCCGATGCCCGGAGAGAGCTCCGGGAGCGCAGGGCTCCCGGAGCTGGGTTGCTCCCGTTAGGGAGTCGTGGACGACAGCGTGAACACGACCTGCTTGCCGTAGCTGCCGCGCAAGAGCGCCTCGTCGGCGGTGATGGTCTGGCTGACGGTGACCGGCACGCTGCGCGCCGCGACCGGCGAGCTGTACGCGGCCAACGTCAGCGGGTCCGCGCTCAGCGCGCCGAACGCGCCGTCGCCCGCCTTGAACCGCACGGGCTGGGTCAGCGCCATGGTGCCGTTGACCAGCTTGCCCGGCGCGGTGCTGCTCGGGTCACGCACGGAGAACGTCGCCGAGGGCAACGTCGACGTCACGGTGGCGGGCACCGTCGTCGTGTAGTCCTGCGCCACGCCCGGGGTGAACGTGCCGAGGCTGATGGCGTTCCCGAGCGAGATCGAGAGCACCGTCGGCACGTTGCCCGTGACGTCGACGGGGACGTTGGTGGACTGCGTCGGGTTGGTGACCGTGATCGCCGCGAGCGTCTTGGTCGCCGACGCGCCGCGCGCATCCGTCACCTTGACCACCGGCGTGTACGAGCCCGCCGTGGTGTAGGTGAACGACGGGTTCTGGCCGCTCGTCTCGAACGTGCCGTTGCCGTCGAGGTCCCACGCGTAGGTGAGCGCGTCACCGTCGGCGTCCGTGGCCGTCGCGGCGAACGTCACCGCGAGCGGAGCCGCGCCCGAGCTCACCGACCCGGTCGCCGTCCCGATCACCGGGTCGGCGTTCGCGGGCGCGACGCCGCAGGCCGCGGAGGCCAGTTTGCCCGCCGCGATCTCGATGCCGGCACCGATGTGCGCCAGGAAGCCGGCCTCCTGGAAGGACGCCGACGTGTGGCCCATGCCCGTGTACCACGAGCGGCCGCCGTCGTAGCGCTGGCACCACGAGATCGGATGGTCGTCGTCGGTCGTGTTGCCGTCGTCCTCGGCGTAGGTCGTCTCGTCCATCGTGAGCAGGACGTGCACGCCGGGGGTCGCGCGCGGCGAGTAGTCGTCGTTGGACGTGTTGCTCGGCGCCTTGTAGTTGTACCACTCGTCCGTCCGCGTCCAGCGGGCCTCGAGGCCGATCGTGGAGGGGTCCGTGAGGTCCTCCTTGATCACCGTCGCCGTCGGGGTCCCGGCCGGGTGGTTGCGGAAGTACGCGCCCACCAAGCGGCCGTACCACGGCCAGTCGTACTCGGTGTCGGACGCGGCGTGGATGCCCACGTAGCCCTTGCCGCTCTTGATGAAGTTCTCGAACGCGACCTGCTGAGAGGCGTTGAGGACGTCACCCGTCGTCGAGAGGAAGATCACGGCGTCGTAGTGCGACAGGATGTCGGCGGTGAACAGCGACGCGTCCTCGCTGGCGTCCAGCTGCCAGTTCTTCGAGGTCGCCAGAGCCTGCAGCGCGGTGATGCCCGCCCCGATGTTGTCGTGGCGGAACGCCGCGGTCTTGGAGAACACGAGCGCGCGGAGCTTCTTCGTCGCGTCGTCGGGGGCGAGCACCGTGACCGTCAGGTTGCGGGTGGTGGTGCCGCCCTTGCCGTCGCTGACCGTCAGCTTCACGGTCTTGGTGCCGGCCGTGGCGAACGTGGTGGACGCCGAGGCGCCCGTCGCGTCGTTGGTGCCGTTGTTGTCGAAGTCCCACGCGTAGGACAGCGTGTCGCCGTCCGCGTCGGTCGCGGCCGCGTTGAAGGTCGTCGCCAGCGGCGCGATGCCCGCCGTGTTCGACGCCGTGGCCGTGGTGATGACCGGCGCGGTGTTGACCGGACCGCCGCCACCGCAACCGGTGGAGCCGTTGACCTTGAAGTAGTCGAAGGTCACGGTCTTGTTCGCGCCCGCGGCCTGGCCACTGATCGTGAAGAGCCCGAACCTCGGGGCGGTCTGCGTGTTGGAGACGGTCGCGAACGACGACACCCAGGTGGTCCCGTCGAGCGAGTACTCGCCCTTGTAGGTCGTTCCGGTCTTCGTCAGACGCAGCCAGAAGTTCGCCGTCCCCGTGGGGATCGCCGTACCGGTGGCCTGCGGCTGCGGGCTCTGGGTCGCCCCGCCCTGCTCGGAACGCAGCTCGATGCGGTTGATCCGCGTCTGGTTCTGGTCGGAGATCGCGTCGAGCTTGACGTAGTTGTCGTCGTCGGTGTAGATGAGCAGGCCGCCCTGGCTGAAGCCGCCCGTGATCGTGCCGGAGAGCTTGGTCTCCAGGACGTAGTCGCTCCCCGCGTTGGTGGGGGACTGCAGGATGAAGTTCCGGGTGTTCGCCGGATTGCTGGTGGTGTTGATGTCGCCTTCGACCGTGGTGATCGTCAGGGCGCCGTTGGCGAGGGAGTACTTCGTGTCGTCCTCACGGACGATCGCGTTCCAGCGGGTCTTGTTGAGGCTGGTGCCGTCGAACTCGTCGCCGGGGACGAGCGGGACGGGCACGTTCGTGCCCTCGAGGGTCACGTAGTCGAACTGCGCGTTGGTCACCGTCGTGGCGGCGTTGGACAGCGCGAAGACGCCGATCTTGGCGTTCGCGGGCTGGACCGCGCTGCGGCCGACGGCCGTCCACGTGGTCCCGTCGGTCGAGTACTCGCCCGTGATGTTGGTGCCATCGGACTTGACCCGCAGGAAGAAGTCGTTCGGGAAGTTGGCCGCCAGGTTGGCGGTGCCGTCCTGGCTGGCGTTGCGCGGCGTGCCCGCGACCTCGTTGATGAACTCGAACTTCTCCACGGGCGTCGTGGCGCTCGCGGCGTTGGTCGAGACGCGGTCGAACTTCGTGTAGTTGTCATCGTCGCCGTAGACGAGGATGCCGGCCTGCTGGTACTGCACCAGGCCCTTGAAGTTGACCTTCGTCGTGAACGTCCAGGCACCAGCGGGCGCCGGGCGCAGGACGAGGTTCTTGGCGTTGTTGGTCGTCTGGTAGACGTCGCCGGCCTGGGCCGGGATCGTCAGCTTGCCGTCGGCGACGGTCAACGTCTGGTCGCGTCGCACGACCTCCCAGCCCGCGCCGAGGTCACCGCCGTCGAACTCGTCCTTGTAGCCGGGGAAGCAGCCCGAAGGAGCGGTCACGTTGACGGTGAGGGTCTTGGTCACCGTGCCGCTCTGGCCGTCGGTGACGGTCAGCGTGGCCGTGTAGGTGCCCGGGTTGGCGTAGGTGTACGTCGGATCCTCGACGGTCGACGTGTCCGCCGACGTGCCGGGGACGCCGAAGTCCCACGCGTAGGCGAGCGTGCCGCCGTCGGCGTCGGTCGCCGTGGCGTCGAACTTGACGGCCAGCGGCGCGACGCCGCTCACCGGCGTGGCCGTGATCGCGAGCTCCGGCGACGCCGTCTGCGCGCCGCCCTTGCCGACGAACTCGATCCAGTTGAGGTTGAACAGGTTCTGCGTGTTGCCGCGGTTGCGGAACACGAGGAACAGCTCGGTCGTGGTGGCGGGCGGGTTGGTCAGGTTGAGCCTGACGTCCTTGAACGTCTGCCAGCCGCCGGTGGGCGTGATGGTCTCGGTCGTGCCGATGAGCGTGCCCGTGGGCGAGCCGGAGCGGACCTCGATGGTCCCGCCCGCGCCCGCGGAGGCCACGCGGAACTTCATCGCGGTGACGTCCTTGAGGTTCACCGGCTTGTAGGAGACGTAGTCGCCGTCCTCGATGAACCCGATGTTCAGGCCGCCACCGGCCGTGTCGGTCGTCGTCTCGGTGGTGACGCCGGCGGCGCCCGCCGTCGTGCCGTCCGCGACGCGGCCCGTGGCGGAGAAGAACTCGGCCTGCTTCTCCTTGGGCTGCAGGATCGCCTGCGCGCGCTCGGTCAGCGGGACGATGCCGCCGGGGCCGCCGCGGTCGGTGTACGCGACCGTGAGCACGGTGAACGTGTTGGCCTCGGGGCCGTGGCCCGCGGCGAGGCCGGAGGCGAGCACGCCCTCACAGCCCGTGGCGCTCGTCAGGTCGTGCGAGTGCTCGTCGTGGCCGAGCGCGAGCTTGACCGTGATGTCGTTGCAGTTGATGCCCGAGCCGGTGCTGCCGTCCTCGGGGTCGGTGATCGAGATCTTGTACGGGATCTTGTCCGTGAAGGACGCGACCTGGCCGTCCAGCGGCGTCTCGATCGTGACCGTCGGGGCGCGGTTGCCGACCGAGATCTGGATGTTCTGGACCGCGGTGAGGCCGGTCTGGTCGGTCACCGTGAGCTTGGCGGTATAGGCGCCGTTGCTCGCGTAGGTGAACGACGGGCTGATCGCGGTGGAGTCGGTCGTGCCGTCGGACGTGAAGTCCCAGGCGTAGGTCAGCGGGCCGCCTTCGGGATCGCTCGAGCCCTCGGCGCTGAAGTTGACCGCCAGCGGCGCCAGGCCGCTCGTGACCGAGGCCGACGCCTTGGCGATCGGTGACTTGTCACCGGCGATGTAGTCGACGCGGTAGACGCCCGAGTCGGCGTTGTTGCCGTTGAAGCCCGAGCCCCACTCGATCACGTAGAGCGCGCCGTCGGGACCGAAGTCGAGGTCCATCGGGCGCTTGTAGCCCGTGCCGAGCGCGAAGTTCTGCACGCCGGTCATCGCGCCGCTGGCGTTCAGGTCGGCGGTCTTGATCCAGCCCTGGTTCCACTCGCCGATGAACCACTTGTCGTCGTAGTAGGCCGGGAACTTGCGGTCCGAGACGAGGTTCGGGTCGTAGTGGTAGCGCGGACCGCCCATGGGGGCGCCGCCGGTGCCGAGGCCCGGGAAGCGCGGGTCGGTCTGGCTGAACGACAGCCACGCCGTGGCGCCGCGGGCGGCCGGCAGGTCCGTGAGGCCCGTGTTGTTGGGCGACTCGTTCTTGAGGTTGGCGCAGTCGAACTGCGGTCCGGACGTCGAGGTCGCGAAGTTGTAGTCGTTGTAGGCGGTGTTGTCGCGGATGCAGTACGGCCAGCCATAGTTGCCCGGGCTGGCGACGACGTTGAACTCGACCGAGCCGGCGGGGCCGCGGTTGGCGTTCGCGGTGCTGGCGTCAGGGCCGTAGTCGGCGCTGAGCACCCAGCTGGTCTCCGGGTCCACCGTGAAGCGGAACGGGTTGCGGAAGCCCATGGCGAAGATTTCGGGCCGCGTCTTGTCGCTCGCCGGGAACATGTTGCCGGGCGGGACCGTGTAGGTGTTGCCCAGCCCGGGCGTGCCCGTCGGGTTGTCGACCGGCTTGATGCGCAGGATCTTGCCGTTGAGGTCGTTGGTGTTGGCCGAGGTGCGCTGAGCGTCCCAGGCGGAGCGACCCGTGCGCTCGTCGATCGGGTTGTAGCCGTTGGAGTCGAACGGGTTGGTGTTGTCGCCCGTCGAGATGTACAGGCTGCCGTCGGGGCCGAAGTAGAGCGAGCCGGAGGAGTGGCAGCACTGGCCGCGCTGGTGCGTGAAGGTCAGGATGCGCTGCTCAGAGCCGAGGTCGAGTGAGTCGCCGTTGACCTTCAAGCGCGACACCACCTGCGTGTTCGAGCTGTCGGGCAGCTGGGAGTAGAACAGGTAGACCCAGTTGCTGGTGGCGAAGTCAGGCGCCAGCTGGAGGCCGAGCAGCCCGTTCTCCTGGCTGGTGGTGACGGGAACCGTGCCCGCCGTGACCGTCTGGCGCGTGTTCGGCTTCCAGATCATCAGTCGTCCGTCGCGCTCGATGTAGAAGACGCGCCCGTCCGGGGCGACGTCCAGCTCCATCGGGTTGGACGTGTTGTCGTCGAGCGTCACCTTCTGGAAGTCGCCGGCCGCGGGCACCTGTGCCCGGGCGGCGCCTGTCCAGCACAGGGACAGCGCAATCACGGCGATCGCGGCGGCGATCGGCCTCGGTAGACCCATATCCTCTCCTCCTGTCGTTCGGCCTGCCGAACAACTATTCAGCCAGGCGTCGGAGCATCCTGTAGGACTGTCTGACAAAAGTCAAGACGGCCTGGCGGAGTGGACGGACGGTGGACCGTAGGTCCAGCCTGAGCTGGTTTCGCCGGGTTAAGCAACTATTCGAAGGTCTAAGGTCACGCGCCATGCGTATGGCATTGATCACCGGCGGAGGCACGGGCATCGGTGCCGCCGCCGCGCGCGCCCTCGCCGCCGAAGGTGTGCGGGTCGCCATCACCGGCCGGCGGCGCGAGCCGCTGGAGGCGGTGGCGGAAGAGACGGGCGCGGCCGTCGTCGTGGGGGACATCGTCACCGACGCCGCGCGGATCGTCGAAGAGGCCGTCCAGGCGCTCGGCGGTCTGCACGTGGTCGTCAACAATGCGGGCACGATCCGGCGCAACGTGCGCCTGCACGAGCTCTCACACGAGACGTGGGACGAGCAGATCGCGGTCAACCTCACCGGCCACTTCCGCGTGCTGCACGCCGCGCTGCCGGTGCTACTCGAAGCCGACGGCGACCGCTCGATCGTCAATGTCGGTTCCACGCTCGCCCACAAGCTCGTGCCCGGCATCGGCGCCTACGCGGCGGCCAAGGGCGGCATCGTCTCACTGACCAAGGCGCTCGCGGTCGAGTACGGCCCCGACGGCATCCGCGCCAACGCCGTCATGCCCGCCGTGGTCAAGACGGACCTCGCCTACACCGACCGCCCGGACTTCGAAGCGCGCGCCGACGCGATGGCCGCCGCCTACCCGCTCAGGCGGCTGGGGGAGAGCGAGGACCTGGCGGCCGCGATCGCGTGGCTCGCCTCGCCCCGCGCGGGCTGGGTCACGGGCACGATCCAGGACGTCGACGGTGGCTTCAGCGTCGCCTGAGCTCGAGCTCACGCGTGAGCTCGTCGCGCTGAACACGGTGAACCCGGGGCTCGTCCCGGGCGCGCCGGGCGAGCGGGCCGCGGTCGAGCTGCTTGCCGCGCGGCTGGAGCCGCAGCACTTCGCGATCGAGATCGTGGGGCCGGAGGACCGTCCGAGCCTCGTCGCGACGCGCCGAGTGGGCGACGGCCCGCTGCTCGCGCTCAACGGCCACCTCGACACGGTCGGCGCGGGCGGGATGCAGGACCCGTTCACGCCGCGGATCGAGGACGGGAGGCTCTACGGCCGTGGCACGTGCGACATGAAGGCGGGCGTCGCGGCCTGCGTGGTCGCAGCCGAGGCCGTCCCGGCCGCGAACGTCCTGCTCGCGCTCGTGGCCGACGAGGAAAACGACAGCCTCGGCACGCTCGCCGTCCTCGAGCACCTCGGCGCCGACCTGCCCGGCGCCTGCATCGTCGCCGAGCCGACGTGGCTGGAGCTCGCCGCCACGCACCGCGGCTTCAGCGTCGTGGAGGTCGAGATCCGCGGCCGCGCCGCGCACTCCTCGCGCCCGGACGACGGCGTCAATGCCGTCGAGCACCTCGGCCGCCTCCTGCACGCGCTCGAGCCGCCGCTGATGGCGACGGTCGTCCACGGCGGCACCGCGCCGTTCCTGATCCCCGACCGCGCCGTCGCGACCGTCGAGCACCGCACCCAGCCGGGCGAGCCGCTCCACGCGGGCCTCGACGCGGTTCGCGCGCTGATCGACCGGCTGGACCTCGACGCCACCGCCACCGAGCTGATCGCCCGCGAGGCCTGGCAGCTCGCCGACGGCCCGCTCGTCGACCTCTTCGACCGCGCGCTCGACCATCCGGCCCGCTTCGACGCGCCCTACTGGATGGAATCCGCGCTGTGGGAGGCTGCGGGCGTCCCGACGGTCGTCTGCGGCCCGGCCGGCGGTGGCCTGCACACGGACGTCGAGTGGGTCGACCTCGAGCAGCTCGCCGTCTACACGCGTGCGCTCACCGAGATCCTCCGCGGCTGGCGCGATCAGGGCTGATGCGCCGGCGCCGTCTCCAGGCTCAGCAGCCGTACCCGATCGTCGGCAAGGTCGGCAAGCGCCAGCTCAAGGCCATCCCGGACCTCTGCCGGGCGGGTGAGCAGCCGCGGTTCGTGATCGCCGAGGGCATCTACGGGGCGCTGGTCGCGTTCGAGGACCGGCTCGTGATCGTCAAGAAGACGGCGACGACGTTCCCGTACGCCGAGATCGGCGAGATCCGCTACTCGGTCAAGCGCTTCACCGGCAAGCTGGAGATCGTGGCGGTCGACGAGGTCGACGGTCGCGAGACGTTCTGGAAGCAGGCGCTGGACGTGCGCAAGCGCACGGACGCGATGGCGCTGACCGTCGACGTGTTCGAGAAGGCGCAGGAGCGCGTCCGCTGGTTGCGCGGGCAGATCGCCGGGCCGCGCCGGGTCGAGGTCGACGCCGAGGAGTTCGGCCGCGCGTTGATCGAGGAGGTCCGCGACCCGGTCCTGGCCCGGTCGTTCCCGGCACCGGACGCGGTGGTCGAGGAGGTCGTGGACGCGGTCCTCGCCCAGCTGCTGCGGACGCTCGACGACCAGCGGCTGAGCCCGTGGTACCTGGACTGGGTGGCGGACTACAGCGAACGGACGGACTAGGCGAAGTCCGCGTCGGTGAGCTCGATCGGCTCGCCGTGCGGCGTGCGGTGCGCCGCGCGGTCCCACGCGGCGCGCAGCCCGGTCAGCTCGTCGGCCGACGTCAGGCCGCGCTCGACGACGGCGCGCTCGAGCGCGTCGAGCAGCTCCAGGTAGTCGGTCTTGCCCGACACGTCCGGCCAGTCGAGCAGGAGCACGGCCAGGGCTTGGACCTCGGCCTGCCAGGGCTCATCGAACGGCATCGAGGTACGGCTCGAAGGCGTCGATGCAGACGGTCGAGCGCGGGTCGCCGTCCGGACCCCACAGCTCCTCCCCGGTGAAGGCCACCGCGTACAGCCACTGCGGATCCTCACCCGCGCCGGTCGCGTTGACGTCCGGGAACACGTGAAAGCCGTGCACGCGCTCGATCACGCCGACCTTCCCCCGCGCGTAGCGGGGCAGCCGCGTGTGACCGACCGGGTTGATGTTCTTCGTGACCACGCGATCGCCGACCGCGAACGCGGCCTCGCGGATCGGCTCGCGGTCGGCCGGCCCGCCGCGGGCGAGCACGGCCGGGACCTCCTCGGCGCGCAGGACACGGTCGGGCTTCCCGCGCTCGGCGATCAGCCGCTCGAGCCCCGCCAGCCAGACCTCGTAGTAGCTCAGCGACAGATACTCGGCGGGCGGCCGGTTCTCGCGCGCGAACCGCGACATGTCGATGTTCCAGCGCCCGCCCGCGCCGCACGCCAGCACCATCGCCAGCACGCGCATCTCCCACTCGCCGTGGAAGATCGGCTCGTCCACCTCCGGCACGACCGGCCCGAAGCCGTGCACGCCGCCCATGTCGTGCGCGCCGTTCACAACCGGCTCCCGGGACGAGACGGAGTCTGAGCCCCTGACGGCACCCCCACGCCGATCATCGCGTCGCGCGTGACGAGCGAAGCCAGCCGCGCCTCGTCCCAGCCGTCCGTTCCGGCCGGCCGCATCGGCACGACCAGATACCGGACCTCGGCGGTCGAGTCCCACACGCGCACGGAGACCTCGGAGCCCAGCGTCACCCCGAAGTCGGCGAGCACCCCGCGCGGGTCCGACACCGCCCGGGAGCGATACGGCGCGCTCTTGTACCAGACCGGCGGCAGCCCGAGCACGCTCCACGGGTAGCACGAGCAGAGCGTGCACACGACCAGGTTGTGCACGGTCGGCGTGTTCTCCAGCGCAACCATGTGCTCGCCCTGGCGCCCGCGGATGCCGAGCTCGGCGATCGCCGCCGTGGCGCCGCCCAGCAGTCGCTCCCGGTAGGCCTCGTCCAGCCATGCCCGGGCTACGACCCGCGCGCCGAGATGCGGGCCCACCTGGGTCTCGTAGGTCTCGACGAGCGCGTCGAGCGCCGCCGGGTCCACATGGCCGCCCGCGACCAGGGCGCTCTCGAGCGCCCGAACCCGGACCTGCACGTCAGAAAGGTCGCTGTGTGTCATCCGCCCGTCAAACGATAAGCCTCCGCGTTGGCGGAAGCCATCGAGGGGGTATTCACCGCCGCACGCATGGACGACGACCTCACCATCACCGAATCACGCGACGACACCACCGTCACCGTTGCCGCGAAAGGCGAGATCGACCTCTCGAACGTCGGCGACCTGCGCGACGCCGTGACCTCGGCGTGCGAGGACTGCGATCGTTTGCGGCTGGACCTGTCCGAGATCGAGTTCATCGACAGCACCGGGCTCGGCGGCCTGCTCGAGCTCCGCAGCACGCTCAGAT
The DNA here is from genome assembly GCF_027587175.1 of Solirubrobacter deserti. Taxonomy (GTDB): domain Bacteria; phylum Actinomycetota; class Thermoleophilia; order Solirubrobacterales; family Solirubrobacteraceae; genus Solirubrobacter; species Solirubrobacter deserti. The sequence goes on along the minus strand of NZ_JAPCID010000062.1, from coordinate 10,293 downwards.
CGCGCAACGTCACGCTCGAGATCGTCGCCGGTGACGGGCCGGTGCGCCAAGCCGTCGAGATCACCGGCCTCGGGGAACTGCTCGCGCACTAATACTTCACCGGGTGAGCAGCGCGTCCGCCGTCACCCGGTTCCTGCTCGGCAGCCTCGCCGCGATCGCGGTGATCCTGATCGGCGGCTTCTTCGCGCTGCGCGACGTCGCCACCGAGGAGGCCGAGCGCGACACGCGCGAGCGGGTGGTGATCGAGGGCCAACTGGTGCAGACGGCGCTCACCGAGGGCGTCCTCGAACGCGAGCCCGAGGCGCTGCGCAAGGTCGACGAGATCGTGCAGGGTCAGATCCTCGGCGCGTCGGTGGTGCGCGTGAAGCTGTGGGCGGCCGACGGCACGATCCTGTACTCCGACGAGCCGCGCCTGATCGGCGAGCGCTTCACGCTCGGGGAGGAGGAGGCGGAGCTGTTCGAGACCGGCGGCTCGGACGCCGAGCTTTCCGACCTCTCCGAACCCGAGAACCGCTATGAGCGCCAGGAGGGCAAGCTGCTGGAGGCGCACGCGCCGATCCGCACGCCCGAGAGCGGGACCCAGGTGCTGTTCGAGATCTACCAGCGCTTCAGCTCGATCAACGCCAGCGCCAGCCGCATCCTGTCCACGCTGATTCCGCCGATGGTCGCCGGCCTGCTCGTGCTGCTGCTGTTCCAGGCGCCGCTGGCGTGGTCGCTCGCGCGCCGCCTGCAGCGCGGCCACGCCGAGCGCGAGCGGCTGCTGGCGGGCGCCATCGAGGCGCAGGACCGCGAGCGGCGGCGGATCGCGGCCGACCTGCACGACGGCGTTGTGCAGGACCTGGCCGGCGTCGCGTTCGGCCTCGCCCCGCTGGCCGCCGACGCGCGCCGGCGTGGCAACGACGAGGAGGCGCGCGTGGTCGACGATGCCGTCGACACCCTGCGCCAAGGGGTGCGGGACATGCGCACGTTGCTGGTGGAGATCCACCCGCCCCGGCTGGAGTCCGCGGGCCTGGAGCCGGTGCTCGACGACCTGCTGAGCCCGCTGCGCGCGCAGGGCGTCGTCACGCACCTCAGCGTCGAGGAGCCCGTCCGCGACGAGGCGCTCGTCTACCGGGTCGCCCGTGAGGCGCTGCGCAACGTCAGCGAGCACGCGCAGGCGAGCACGGTCACGGTCGCCGTCACGCCCACGCGGCTCACGGTCACCGACGACGGCCGCGGTTTCGACGCTTCCGAGCGCGCCGGGCGCGCCGAGCAGGGCCACGTCGGGCTCTCGCTGCTCGACGATCTGGTCGCGCAGGCGGGCGGCACGTTGACCGTGCGATCGAACCCCGGCAAGGGCACGACCGTAACGCTGGAGATGCCGCGATGATCCGCGTCCTGCTCGCCGACGACCACGGTGTGATCCGCGACGGTCTCGGCCGGCTGATCGGCGGCCTGGAGGACGTCGAGCTCGTCGGTACGGCGGCCGACGGCGCCGAGGCGATCGAGAAGGCGGCTCAGCTGGAGCCTGACGTCGTGCTGATGGACCTCGACATGCCGCGCGTGGACGGGATCGAGGCCACCCGCCGCATCCTCGCCCGCCAGCAGACGAACGTGCTCGTGCTCACGGCGTTCTCCGACCGCACCCGCATCCTCGGCGCGCTCGAGGCGGGTGCCTGCGGCTACCTGCTCAAGGACGCCGCGTCCGAGGACGTCGCGGAGGGCATCCGGGCCGCCGCGCGCGGCGAGTCCCCGCTCGACCCACGTGCCGCCCGCACCGTGCTGTCCGCGCGCAGCGAGCCCGACCCGCTCAGCGGCCTCTCCCAGCGGGAGCGCGAGGTGCTCGACGCGCTCGTCGAAGGGCTCCCGAACAAGCTGATCGCGCGCCGGCTGGAGATCTCCGAGAAGACCGTCAAGTCGCACCTGACCCGGATCTTCCGCGTGCTCGACGTGACCGACCGCACGCAGGCCGCCCTGTGGGCGGAGCGCCACGGAGTCGGCCGAAAGTCCCATTGAGTCCCCGACCGGGGCGTTGGCACCGTCCCGGCGTAGATGTTGCGCCGCCGCCTGCTGCCGTTGCTCCTGCTGCTCGCGGCCGGCTGCGGGAGCGTGCGCGCGGCCGCTGACTGCCTGACGCTCGACGTCCGGCCCGAGGGGAAGCGCCTCGCGGCCACCGTGCGCGTCGGTGGGCGCGAGGACTGGCGCGTGGTGATCGTCCACGAGGGGCACGTCGCCTGGCGCGGAACGGCCCACGGGCCGTTCACCTACACGCACCGCATGAAGGACTACAGCGGCCCGGATCGCGTGACCGTCCGGGCCACCGGACCGGGCGGAGAGGTCTGCACGAAAACCGATCAGGTTTCGGACTAGTTGCATCTGAAATCGGATTCGCTACAGTGTCCTCCGTAAGCGGAATCGGTTCCGCTTAGGTCACGAAGATTCTACGGAGGACGCCCCAATGAGCACCACCACCGCGCTGGCCGGCACGTTCAACGCCGATCCGGTCCACTCCAACTTCGGCTTCGCCGTCCGTTATCAGGGCGTCTCGCTCTTCAAGGGCACGCTCGACGAGGTCACCGCGACGCTCGTGGACGGCAAGCTCGAGGGCGCCGCCAAGGTCGAGTCGATCTCGATCCGCACGCCCGAGCAGTTCCGCGCGCACGTCCTGAGCGAGGAGTTCTTCGACGCCGCCAACCACCCCGAGATCACGTTCGTCTCGTCCGACGTCGCCGTCGCCGACGACAACACCGTCGAGATCAAGGGCGAGCTGACGATCAAGGGCATCACCAACCCGGTCACCGCCAAGGGCACGTGGATCGCCCCGGCCGCCGACGCCTTCGGCAGCACCCGCGCGCACCTGAACGTCGAGGCCGTCATCGACCGCACGCAGTGGCAGATGAACTGGAACGCCCCGCTGCCGTCCGGCGGCAAGGCGCTCGCCAACGACGTCACCCTCACGATCGAGCTCGCGCTCGTCCAGGCCTAAGCGCCATGCGGATCCTCGGCATCTCCGGCAGCCTGCGCCGAGGATCCCACAACCGCCGGCTGCTCCGGGCGGCGAGCACGCTGCTCCCGCCCGGGGTCGAGCTGGTGGAGTGGGACAACCTCGCGGGCCTTCCCGCCTTCGACGAGGACCTCGAGGCGACGCCGCCGGAGTCCGTGCTGGAGTTCTTCGCCGCGATCGAGGAAGCTGACGGCATCCTGATCGCCACGCCCGAGTACAACGCGTCGCTTCCGGGCGCGCTCAAGAACGCGCTCGACTGGGCCTCGCGGCCGTTCCCGGAGAACGTGCTGCGCGACAAGCCGGCCGCGGTCGTGGGCGCGAGTACCGGCCTGTTCGGCGCCGTCTGGGCGCAGGCCGAGGTGCGCAAGGCGCTCAAGGCGTCCGGCGCGCACCCGATCGAGAGCGAGCTCCCCGTCGGGCTCGCCGACTACGCGTTCGCGGAGGACGGCACGCTCAACGACCCCGAGCTCACGGAACGCTTCAAGGATCTCCTCGCCGATCTGGTGCGGGAGGTCACGGCCCCGGTCGAAGCCGCCTGATGTTCGAGCTCCCGCAGTTCCAGGAACAACCGCGCGAGCGGGCGGACGCGGCCCGCAACCGTGAGCGCATCCTGACGGCTGCGGGCAGCCTCGTCGCCGAGAGCGGGATCGACGCCGTCTCGATGGAGGACGTCGCGAAGGCGGCCTGCGTCGGGACGGGCACGCTCTACCGCCGCTTCGGCGACCGTGCCGGGCTCGCCTACGCGCTGCTCGACGACCAGACCAAGGACTTCCAGAACGCGCTGATCTCCGGCCCGCCGCCGCTCGGGCCGGGCGTGCCGGCCGCCGAGCGGCTGCACGCGTTCGGCGCGGGCTTCCTCGATCTGATCGAGACCCACGCGGAGCTGATGGTCGCCGCGGCGCCGACGGTCAAAGAGTCCTCGGGCGTGCTCGCGCTGTACGCGACACACCTGCGGATCCTGCTCGCGGAGGCGGCGCCGCACCTGGACGCGCGCTACACGGCGGAGTCACTGCTGGCGATGCTCGACCCCAAGCAGCATCTGCGGATGCGCCACGGGCTCGGCTACTCGCTCGACCAGCTGGTCCGCGGGTGGGACCAGCTGGTGGACGCGCTTACGCGGCGCCCTTGAAGGCGCGGCGGTAGCCCATCACGATCCGGGCCTCGCCCGTGACCGCGCACATCGTGTGGTGGAAGCCGGCGGGGACGATCGCCTCGCCGCCCGGGGAGAGGAGGTGCTCCTCGCCGTCGAAGCGGAGCGCGATGACGCCGTCGATCACGCGCAGCAGGGTGTCGTCCCAGGGACGGACGCGCAGCGGGGCTTCGGCGCCGAGCGTCTCGAAGGTGAGCGTGACGCCGTAGCCGACGGAATCGGAGCGGGAGGAAGTCAGGGAAGCCATTGAGAGCGATCTTCTTAGGCCCGGCTCCCTCCCGCAGACCGGGAGGCGCGAGTGTCGCGGTGCGGCTACCCGAACGCCGGCATCACGCGGTCGTGCACAAGCTGGAGCTGGCCCTGGATGTTGGGCACGTTGGGCACGTCCTCGCCGCTGAAGAGCTTGACCAGCGCGGGATCGGAGAGCGCGAGGATCATGTGGTTCACGCCCGCCGGCTCGAGGTCGGTCTTGATCTTCTCGACCACCTCCTCGGGCGTGCCCGCAAGGCTGAGCTTCTCGGCGTAGTGCGGCTCGAACAGGCTCACGGCCTTCTTGACGTCGCCCGCGCCGAGCGCCTCGACGACCGGCGCCAGCTCGGACGCGTCGATCCCGTGGCGCGCGAGTTGCTCGGCGGGCATCGAGGAGATGTAGAACGCGACCAGGATGCGCGCGGCCTGCTTGGCGGCCGCGCTGTCCTCGCTCACGACCGTCACGACCCAGGCGCCGTTGTCCAGGCTCGCGTAGTCGCGCCCCGCCTTCTCGGCGCCCTCTTTGAGCAGGCCGCTCGAGTAGTCGTAGGCCTCGCGCGAGTACGCGAGCGCCTGGTGCATGCCGTCGGCGATCTCCCCCGCGGTGCGGAACGAGCGCGGGCCCTTCATCGCCCCCATCTTGATCGGGATCCCGCCCTCCTGGACGGGGCGGGCGAACGTGTACAGGCCGGAGTACTTGAAGAAGTCGCCCTCGAAGGTGATCGCGCCGTCGGCGAGGAAGGTGCGCATCACGTGGATGGCCTCCTTCAGGCGGCTGAGCGGCTTCTGGCCCTCCCAGTCGATGTTGTACTGCGAGAGCAGGCCGAAGTTGCCGGTGGAGACGACGATCTCCGTGCGGCCGCCGGTGAGCTCGTCCAGGGACGCCATCTGCTGGCAGATCAACGTCGGCTCGCGCAGGAACACGTGGGTGACGTTCGGGCCGAAGCGGATGTTCTTGGTCTCGCGCGCGGCGGCGGAGAACAGCACCCAGAGGTCCTTGTGCCAGGTCTCGTCGACCGAGTAGCACGCATGGAAGCCGAGCTCGTCCGCGGTCTTGATCATGTCGATCATCTCGTCGAACGAGTAGTCGGGCAGCATGCAGTAGCTGAACCTCATGAGTGATCCTCCGGCATCGTCTCGGACAGCTCGCCGGCGAGCAGCACCTCGTCGGCGAAGTGGGCGTGCATCCAGTCCAGGTGATCCCATCGGGCGTTGAAGATGCGGCGGGAATCCCAGACCGGCATGTCCTGCTGGGGGGTGATCTGCATGAGGTCGGGGTCGACCTCGAACTGGTGCTCCAACCGTTCGATGACGGTGTCGGTGATGCGGCGCGGCTCCGGCGGCGTCTGGTCGCCCAGGCGGAAGATGCTCATTCGTAGGCCTCGTCGAGCGACTGCTTGCCGGGGTTCATGATGTTGTTCGGGTCCAGCGCGCGCTTGATGGCCTTCACGACCGGCCACGCGCTGCCCATCTCCTCGGGGACGAGCTCGGCGTCGCCTTCGCGGGTCGCCCCGTGGCACGCCGTGATCGACCCGCCGTACTTGAGGCTGACCTGAGCGATCTCGCGCTTGCAGCTCACCCAGGCGGCCCAGTTCTCGTCGTTGAGCTTCTGCTCCCAGATGCCCACGTCGATCTCCACCAAGTAGTCGGCCCACGGCTTGTGGGAACCGCTGGTGTAGGCGAACATGCCCCAGTCGTCGAAGATGCCGTACCGCTCGCGGTAGCGGGCGACGATCGCGTGCCACTCCTCGCGCACCTGCGGCAGCACGGAGTAGTTGAGCGCGGCGTCCTCGCAGTGCCAGCTCATCAGCACGGCCTGGCCGTCGAGGTCACGGCCGTGCAGCGGGGTGGCGTAGCGGTCGTGTCTTGACGCCCAGTCTCCCGCGGAGATCTCGTCGCCGAGGTACTTGCCGTCGTTGGAGCGGCCGAGCCGCATGATCTCCTTGGACGCCGGCTCGACCTCGCACCGGCGGCCGTACATCGCGACCGCCACGACGGCCCTCACGGACTCCGGCTGCGGGATGTAGGCCTCGTCGTCGCGGCGCAGGTACTCGATCTTCTTCTCGTCGAAGAGCACGACGCCCGCGAGCGTGGCCAGGCCTGACTTGGTCAGGATGCCGGTGGTGGCGTAGGCCTTCATGTAGTCGTCGAAGGCGAAGAACGCGGCGAACTCGGTCTCCGGGCGGGGAACGAGCTCGAGCGTCGCCTGGGTGGTGATCCCGAGCGTGCCCTGGTGGCCGGTGAACAGCTGCTTGAGCGTGAGGCCGGTGGAGGACTTGCGCAGCTTGCGGCCGCCGCCCTCGGCGATCTCGACGATCTCGCCCGTGGGAAGCACGACCTCCATCGAGATCACGAGGTCACGCGTGTGGCCGAAGCGGGCGCCCAGGAGCGACCAGCCGCCCGTGCCGATCCGCCCGCCGACCAGGCTGCACGGGTAGGAGGCGGGATCGTCGGGATAGATCACGCCGTACTTCTTCAGCTCCTCGTTGAGCTTGAGCATGTTGATGCCCGGCCCGACGGTCACCGTGCGGTCCACGAGGTCGATCTCGTGGATCTGGTTCATGAGCTTGCAGTCGATCATGATCCCGCCGCGCAGCGGGACGGCGCCGTCGCTGAGGCCGGTGCCGCCGGCGCGGGGGACGATCGGGATCCCGTGGCGATTGGCGAGCTTGACGACCTCGGAGACCTCGACGGCCGTGCGCGGGAGGATCACGACGTCCGGGAAGTGCTCGGCCCAGCGGTGCACCGGGAACGGCGCGGGAACGCGGGAGCGGAACGCGCGTGAGCTCCGGTCGGGGCGGACGCGCGCGTCGTCGCCGATGATCGCGCGCAGCTCCGCCAGGACGTGGTCGTCGATCGCGGCCTTGAACGCGGTCCGGCTCACGGCTCGATCCCCGCGCTGATCGCGAGCAGCTCGAACAGGTCCATGACGCCGATGTTCGCCTCGTGGCCGGCGTTGGAGAGCGGGCGCTCGGACCACGGGCAGGCGCTGATCAGCGTGTCGACCTCGAGCTCGGCCGCCCTGGCGACCCGCCGTCTCGAGATCTCCGCCGTGATCTCGGGCTTCTCGATCGGCAGGCCTCCGCCGCCGCCCGAGCAGTAAGACCACTGCGTGACGCGGTCGACGTCGTGGAAGGTGATGCCCGGGATGGCCCGGATCAGCTCGCGCGGCGCCTTGTGGACGCCCTTGCGCTTGTTCAGGCGGCACGGGTCGTGGTAGGTGACCGTGCGCTCGACGGGGTTGGTCAGCTCGATCTTGCCGGCTTGGACGAGGTCGTGGATGAGCTCGACGCCGAGCACGATCTCGAACTCGTAGTCGTCCGGGAAGTACTTGGGGTAGTCCTCGGTGAACGCGATGAAGTCGTGCGGGTCGGGCGCGATGATGCGCTTGGCGCCGACCGCGCGCCAGTCCTGCACGTTGTGGGTGGCGTGCTTGAGCGCGAGGTCCTGGTAGCCCATCTCCGCGGCCGGGCCGCCGCAGCACCACTGCTCGCGCATGAGGCCGAACTCGACGCCCGCTCGCTGGAGCAACTGCGCGAACGCGCGTGTATATGACGTTCGGTAGAAGGCCGCCTCGCAGTCGACGAACAGGATCGTCTCGCCGCCGACCGGGATGTCCAGGCCGTCCGCCCAGTCCGCGACGTGCTCCTGGGACACGCGGACGTCGCCGAGCACGGGCTCGTTGTGGTCGAGCGCCAGCCGCTCGTTCCACAGCTTCCAGCCCTCGCGCTCGTTGCCCGTCTCGACCATCAGGGCGCGCATCGCCTTCACGACGTCGACGGTTCTCGTGCGATGGCGGTAGAAGTCGCCGGTGAACAGCGTGTTCGGGCATCTGAGCTCGCACGCGCCGCACTGCGTGCAGTGCACGAAGTCGTCGGCGACGTCCTCCACCTCGACCAGCCCTTTCTCCATCGCGACGATGCTCGCGTGGAAGGCCGTGGGCGTGTGGTTCTCGTTCCGCGTGACCTGCATCACGGGGCAAACCTCACGGCAGAATTTGTGCCCGGAGGAGAAGCAACCGTACGCGTTATCGCGCCAGCGCTCGGCGAATTCCAGTTCCTTCTCGCCCACCCGTCTCTCCCTCGTCGTGGTGCCTTGTGAAGATCCTATGTCGTGGGGGACGCATGAGGGCGCAGGATCTGTCTAGAATGTCTGGTGTAAGGGCCGACAACGGCCAACAGCAGTGCGCAGCGCCCGCAAGTTGCTCCAAGGCTCCTCCGCGTTCGCAGCACACAATCCTCGTGGAGGCATCCCAATGGCAACTGGAACCGTGAAGTGGTTCAGCGACGAAAAGGGCTTCGGCTTCATCACGCCCGATGACGGTGGCAAGGACCTGTTCGTCCACCACACCGGCATCAACAGCAACGGCTTCCGCACCCTCGCCGAGGGCGCGAAGGTCTCCTTCGAGGCCGAGAACGGCCCGAAGGGCCCGAACGCTGTCAACGTGACGGCGATCTAGTCCAGAACCACCAGTTCTGAGCGGGCGCCCGCGGCAAGAGCCGCGGGCGTTCGTCGTTAAAGGGCCTGGTCGAAGAACCGGGTGACGCGGCGCTCGTACTCGGCGGGGCGGGCTTCGATGCCCTTGATGTGCCGGGCCTCGGGGATCTCCCACAGATCGGCGTCCGAGCCCTGGGCGTAGACGCGGTTGAGCGTCTCGCCGTTGGGCGTGCGCGGAGCGGCGATCAACAGCGTCGGCTGCTCGATGCGCCCCGTCAGGCCGTCCAGGTGGCGCGCGGGCGTGTCGCCCGTGGCCAGGAACAGGCCCAGGTCGTGCGCGGCGTATTGGATCACGCCGATCGCCCGCTCGGGCGTGGACATCCCCGGCCGGTCGATCGCCTCGGCCATCGTGCGCGCCCCGGCGCCTTCGGAGACCACGGCGTCGAGTCCGTCGGCCTTCGTGGCCGCCTCGAGCATCATCTCGCCGCCCACCGACAGGCCGAGCCCGCCGATCCGCGTGATCCCGCGGCCTTCCAGGAACGCCACCGCGCCGCGGATGTCGGCCTCGCCGCCCCAGCCCATCGTGTTCGGCTGGCCCTCGCTGACGCCCTCACCACGGCGGTCGAACAGCAGCACCCCGTACCCGTGCCGGGCGAGCATGCGCGCGTGCGCCTGCGGACCTTTGCGGCCGGGGAACACGATGACCGCCTTGCCGTTGCGCGAGGGGACGTACCAGCCCTTCAGGGCGAGCCCGTCGCTCGAGCGGAACGTGACGTCCTCGTGCGCGAACGTCGGCTCCGGCACCGTGGCGCTGGCCACGTGGGCCTTCACGTACGCGGTCGCGAACGGCACGACGCCGAACAGCAGCGCGACCAGGCCGACGGCGGCGGTCGCCAGACGGCGCTGGCTGCGCCACCATTCGGCGATCCCGACGCCGATCAGGGCCAGCGCGGCCGGGAGCGCCAGCCACCCGGTCACGTCGTCGGCGGACAGGCCGACCTCGCGGGTGTAGTAGACGGCGTCGAGCCCGGCCGCGAGGCCGAGGACGCCGGTCGTGACGGCCAGCGCCGCCCGGGCGGCGTTCGGCAGGCGCGGATAGGCGTAGGCCGCGAGCGCGAGCAGGGCGAGGGGAACGAGCGCGGCGAGCGGGCGCTCCGTGACCGGCACGCCGGCCGGTGGCTGCAGGACGGTGTCATCCAGGACGCGCAACGCGATGACGCCGAACGCGGCGCGTGCGAGGTTCGTGAGCATGCCTCCACGGTCCCAGCGGCGGGGCCGCGCGGCCATGGGAGCCGCCGCGAGAAGGCGTCGCGGCCAGTGGCCGGACGCGGGGCGGAGAACCGCCCGCGCAGCGGGGGAGAGCGGGACCGCCCGAGGTGGGCCGCCCGCCGTGCCGCCGCCCCGCCGCCGCTGGTCGCCGCGCCGCCGTTTGTCGCCGCGCCGCCGTTTGTCGCCGCGCCGCCCTCGCCGTGCC
>NZ_JAPCID010000061.1 GCF_027587175.1 Solirubrobacter deserti | reverse complement strand
GCCCGCCGCGCCGCGCTCGCCCCCGCCCGCCGCGCCGCGCTCGTCGCCGCCCGCCGCGCCGCGCTCGTCGCCGCTCGCCACGTCGCCCTCGTCCCCGCCGCGGTCGTCGTCGCCGCCCCCGTGCGCGCTCGCGGCGCTCTCGTCCTCCCCCGCCTTCTCGCTGTACCGGGCCGGCGGAGCACCGTCGGCGATCGCCGCCTCGAGGTCGAGCACGGCCTCCAGGGGCTCGGTGTCGACGTCCACGAGCGCGGCGCCGTCCTCCGCGGCGGCCTCGCTCTCGGCGACCACGAGCGCAACGGGCTGGCCCGCCCACACGATCTCCTCGCGTGCGAGCGGTTCGGCGGCGCGGCCGGAGCCGCCGGCCAGCGGCAGGTCCGCGTGGGTGAGCACGGCGACCACGCCGGGCACCTCCAGCGCCGCGCTGGTGTCGATCCCGAGCAGCCGCGCGTGCGCATCCGCCGCCAGCACCGGCCGGGCGTGCAGCAGCCCGTGCACCGGCATGTCGCCCACGTAGCGCGTCGCCCCGCGCACCTTCGCCTCGCCGTCCCGCCGGCGGCGCGCCGTCCCGATCATCGGCCGGACGTTACCGGCCGCGCGCGGCGGCCGGTTTCGGTCAGGCCAGGGTGAACTGCCCGCCGAGCTCGTCGAGGCGGGCGGCCTCGCGGGCGCGCTCCTGCGTCGACGCGGCGATCTCCTGGGTGGACGCGCTCGTCCGCTGCGCGGCGGCCGAGACCTGCTCGGTGGAGGCCGACGACTGCTCGGCGACTGCGGCGACGTCCGACAGCTCGGCGCCCATCGTCGCGGCCGTGCGCTCGACCGTCGCGATCGCGCTCGCGATCTGCTCGGCCTGGCGGTCCACCTCGCCGATCCCGTCACGGATGGCCTCGAACGCGCCCGCGGCCTCGCGGACGATCGCAACGCCGTCGTCCGAGCGGCGACGCCGGCCGCGGCGGTCTGCGCCTCCTCGGCCAGCGAGCGCACCTCGTCGGCGACGACCGCGAAGCCCTTGCCCTGCTCGCCCGCCCGCGCGACCTCGATGGCGGCGTTGAGCGCGAGCAGGTTCGTCTGCTCGGCGATCCCGCTGATCGTCGGCGATCCCGCCGATCACGAGCAGCGCAGCGAGGCCGATCAGCGGCGTGCGCAGCTGACCTTCAGCGTCTTCTTGCCGTCCAGGCCTTGCGCGCCGGAAACGAGACGGCCGGGCCGGACGGCGCGGTCACGAACGCGCAGCCGCTGTCGAGCACCTTGACCGCGTGCGTCTGCTTGTCCAGCGCGGCGAGCGTGACGTCGACGCCGGCGACCCGATGGCCTTGCCACCGCGCCGGATCGGCGCCGGTAGCTGGTCATCATCACGCCCGTGCGGAGGGACATCGCCCCCGGTGCTCGACGGCTCAGTCATACGATTGAGGGAGCCGGTAGGTCTCGGCACCGTTGGTGAAGATCGCGCGCTCGCCGGCGATCTCAAGGACCAGCTCGAGGTCGCGCGGCTCGAATGCGCGAGGCGCGCGTGTGCCCGGGAGGTCGGTGCCGAACAGCAGCGCGGCCGGGTTGACGGCGACGATCTCGCGCAGCGTCCGCGCGATGTCGTGATCGGAAACGCCGAAACGCGTCGCCTTCACGCGCGCTCCCTGCTCGACGAGGCGCAGGGTCGCCGGCAGCGCCGCCTCCGGGCCGCCGAGGTGGTCGAGGACGAGCCGCACGCCCGGGAGCGGCGGAAGCTCGCGCGCGTCGCCGTAGATCTCCAGGTGCCAGCCCGCCAGCGCCTCGAAGCGGCGCGCGAGGTTCAACAGGTCCGGCGGCGCGGTGCCGCGCGCGAAGTTCGCGCGGAACGCACGCACCCCCGCGTCCGTCAATCGCAACACCTCTTCATCCGAGATGTCCGGCGGCACCTGTGCGACGCCCACGAACGTCGGGCCGAGCCGCTGCAACGCGTCGATGAGGTATGTCTGGTCGTAGGCCTGGAACGAGCCGGACACCACGGTTCCACCGTCCGCGGTCAAGCGCGCGCGGTAGTCGTCGACCGTGAACGGCTCCGGCAGGTAGCCCTGGTTCGGGACCAGCGGGAAGCGCGGATCGATGACGTGGAAGTGCGCGTCGAAGATCCGCACTTAAGGAAGCGTTGCAGGTGGCCGAAGCAGAATGGAGTGGTTCGTATGACCCAGCTTCGACTCGCCCAACGCCGTCTCTCCTCCCGTTCGCTCGCGATCGGTCAGACCGCGCTCGCCGCGCTGGCCGCCTGGTACCTGAGCGTCTGGCTGCTCCCCGACCCGCAGCCCGTGTTCGCCTGCATCGCGACCGTGGTCGCGATCGGCGCCACGCACGGCCAGCACCGCCAGCGCGCACTTCAGCTCGCCACCGGCGTCGTGCTCGGCCTGTCGCTCGCGGCCGTGCTCGTACACCTGATCGGCACCGGCCCGTGGCAGCTCGCGCTGCTGATCGTGGTCGCGATGTCGATCGCCGTGCTCTTCAACGGCTCCGATCTCGTGATCGGCGAGGCCGCCGTCTCGGCGATGCTCCTGCTCATGATCGGCGGCACCAGCGCGCCGAACCGCATCTTCGAGGCGCTGATCGGCGGCCTCGTGGCGCTGGCGGTCGCCGTGGTGTTCCCGCCCAACGCGATCCTGCACGTCGGCCGCGCCGGCCAGGCCGTGATGGGCGCCCTCGGGCAGGCGCTCGAGCGCGTCGCCGCCGCGCTGGCCGCGGGCGACGTCGACCGTGCGGAAGCGGCCTTGGTGCAGGCGCGCGCGATCGATCCCCTGCTGGATGAGCTCGACGACGCGCTGGAGACCGGCCGCGAAACCGTGCGGGTCGCGCCGACGCGCTTCGGCGAGCGCGAGCCGGTGGAGCGCTACGGCCGCGCCTACGAGCAGCTCGACCTGGCCGTGCGCAACACGCGCGTGCTCGCCCGCCACGCGCTGCGGGCGCTGCGCGCCGGGACCGCGCCGGCGGGCGCCGCGGCGCCGGTCACGGAGCTCGCCCGCTCGGTGTGGGAGCTCGCCGCCGCGTTCGACGAGCCGGCGCGCGCCGCCGGCGCGCGCGCCGCGGCCGCTCGGGCCGCCGCGGGCGCCGGGCACGACGCGCTCGGTGAGAGCGTCCGCTCCACCGCCGTCGACCTGATGCGCGCCGCCGAGCTCGTCGCCGGCATGCCGGACGAGCTACCGACCGAGGAGATCCTGCTCGCGACGGTCCGCGACCACGCGCACGTCGACGTCCGGGAGCGCTCTGAGGATGCGCATGAGCTGCGGCTCCGCGAAGCGGCCGAGGCCGCGGCGCGGGCCGGGCGGGCCGACGAGGACGTACGTCGTTCCCCGCTCACGGGCGACGCGCTCGAGGACCGCGACCTCGTCCGCGCCCTCGTCGACGAGCAGGTGCGCGCCGACCATCGCCGCGAGCCGGCGCAGCGCCTCCAGTCGGGCACGCTCGTCCGCTGAGGCGGCGGCCTCCGGGTCGCGGACGAGCAGCACGTCGAGCACCGCGTTCAGGCGTTGCGCCGAGCGCGCGGCCCGTCGGACGACGCGCTCACCCGCCTCGTCGAGGGTGACGAACGCGAGCAGGCGCTCCGCGATCGGCGGCGCGTCGGGCCGCCGCGCCTCGACGGTCTCCGCGACCTGCCGCAGCGCCACCTCCCGCAACGCCCGGAGGTTCTCGACGCGGAAGAACCCGTTGAGCGCCGCCGGCACGCGCGCGGGCGGGTAGACCTTGCCGTCCTGGAGGCGCGTGACCAGGTCCTCGGGCGGCAGGTCGATCAGCACGACCTCGTCGGCCTTGGCCAGCTCCTCGTCCGGCACGGTCTCACGCACGCGCACGCCCGTGAGCTCGGCCACCTGGTCGTTGAGCGACTCCAGGTGCTGCACGTTGACGGTGGAGTAGACGTCGATCCCGGCGCGGCGGACGTCCGCGATGTCGTCGTAGCGTTTGGGGTGCTCGACGCCGGGCGTGTTCGTGTGCGCGAGCTCGTCGATCAGGCACAGCTCGGGGGCGCGCCGGAGGATGCCGGGCAGGTCCATCTCCTCCAGCGTCACGCCGCGGTAGGGCACGCGCCGGCGCGGCAGCTGCTCGAGGCCCTCGGCGGCGCGCTGGGTCTCGGCGCGGCCGTGCGTCTCCAGCAGGCCGACCACGACGTCCCGGCCCGCTTCGGCCTGCGCCTGGGCTTCCGCCAGCATCCGGTAGGTCTTCCCGACCCCCGCCGCCATGCCCAGGAAGATCTTGTAGTGACCCGCCATTACCCTCAGCGTGTCATGAGTGACCGCCCGCGCGTGCTCGTCGTCGACGACGAGCCCCAGATCCTGCGCGCCCTGCGCATCATCCTGCGCGAGGCGGGTTTCGAGGTCCTGCAGGCCGCGACCGCCGAGGAAGCGCTGGACGTGGCGGCCCTGAAGCCCCCGGCGGCCGCGATCGTGGACCTCGTGCTGCCCGACCGCGACGGCGTCGAGGTGACGCGCGAGCTGCGCTCGTGGTCCTCGATGCCGATCCTCGTGCTGAGCGCGATCGGCGAGGAGGACGAGAAGGTCCGTGCGCTGGCGGCGGGCGCCGACGACTACGTCACCAAGCCGTTCGGCCCGCGCGAGCTGGTGGCACGGCTGCAGGCCGCCTTGCGCCGCGCCGCCCCGGGCACGTCCGAGCCCGTCATCGAGGCCGACGGCCTGCGCCTGGACCTCGCCGCCCATACCGTGACCGTCGACGGTCTTGGCGTCCACCTCACCCCGATCGAGTTCAACCTGCTGCGCGTGCTCGCGACCAACCGCGGCCGGCTGCTCACCCACCGCGCGCTGCTCGTCGACGGCTGGGGCCCGGAGTACGCCGACGACGTCCAGGTCCTGCGCGTCCACATGTCCAACCTGCGCCGCAAGATCGGCGCGGAGTACCTCCACACCGACCCGGGCGTCGGCTACCGCTTCGCGGCCTAATCCACCAGCAGGCCCGCGTTCCGGAGACCGCGCAGGACCTCCGTGGCGAGCTCCTGCGCCTTCGCTTCGGCGTCGTCCGTGTCGGGATCGACCTTGACGCTGAGCCGATAACCCTCGTACTTGGTCTCCAGATGGGTCTTCCACGAGAACGGGAAGCCCTTCGTCATCCCGGCCGCGAACCGGTTCGAGTCCAGCTCGTTGTCCGGGTCCTGCAGCAGCCCGGCCCCGATGCGCGCATGCGGCGGCCGGAAGTCGTACGCGTGCCCCACGGGCGCCGCGAACAGCCACACCGCCCGGTCCGCGGGCATCGTCGGGTGCTTGAACGTGACGTAGCGCTGGATGTAGCCGCGGCTCGCGCGAGAACGCCGCGTCGTCTTGCTCAGCTGCGCGTCGGGAATCGCGTCCCCGAGCAGCTCCGCGGCGCGATCGACCGCCACGCGGCCCCAGACCTCGAACTCGGCGTCCTCCACGCCCGCCATCCTATGGCCCGCCATGGTTCACCTGCGGATCGTCGCTCCCGCCGAGAAGGCCGCGCAGGTGCATGCGCGGCTGTGCTCGACCGAGTCGGCGATCAACGTGATCAAGGTGCAGGGCGCGTCCGCGAACCCGTCCGGAGACCTGATCATGTGCGACGTCGCGCGCGAGGACGCGAGCGTGATCATCAGCGAGCTGCGCGAGCTCGGCATCCATCACGAGGGGTCGATCGCGCTCAGCCCGACGGACATCGTGTCCGACTACGCGGAGGCGGCGGAGAAGCACGCGCCCGGGTCGCCGGCCGACGCGGTGATCTGGGAGGAGCTCGACCAGCGCACGAGCGAGAGCATCGAGCTCAGCGCCGTGTTCCTGCTGTACATGGTGCTGGCGTCGATCATCGCGGCGATCGGCATCTTCCTCGACAGCCCGATCCTGGTCGTGGGCGCGATGGTGGTCGGGCCCGAGTTCGGGCCGGTCGCGGGCCTGTGCGTCGCGCTCGTGCAGCTCCGCGGGCAGCTGGCGCGCCGGTCGGCGCTGGCGCTGGCGATCGGGTTCCCGCTCGCGATCGCGGCCACGATCGCCGCGACGCTGCTGTTCGACGCGTTCAACATCGTCCCGGACGCGTTCAACACGGACGACCACGCGCTGTCGAAGAGCATCTCCAGCCCGGACGCGTTCGCCTTCATCGTCGCGCTGTGTGCCGGCGCCGCCGGGATGCTCAGTCTCAGCACCGCGAAGTCCGGCGCGCTGATCGGCGTGCTGATCTCGGTCACGACGATCCCCGCCGCGGCGAACATTGGAATCGCCGCGGCCTACGGCGACTGGGACACGTTCGCGGGGTCGACCGGCCAGCTGGCGGTCAACCTGGCCGCGATCCTCGTCGCGGGCACCGCCACGCTGTACGTGCAGCGGCTGCTGTACCTACGTCGGAAGCGTCTGCGGGACGGGTAGCTCGACCACGAACGACGTCGCCTGGTCGGGGAGCGACTCCACCCACACGCGGCCGCCGTTGGCCTCGACGAAGCCGCGCACGATCGCGAGTCCGAGGCCGGAGCCGCGCGAGCCGGACCGGTAGAACGGCTCGAAGATGCGCTCCTGGTGGGCCTTGGGGATGCCCGGGCCGCGGTCGACGACCCGGATCAGGATGCGACCGCCGACGTCGCGCGCCCGCACCGAGATGGGATGGCCGCCGGAGTAGCGGTGCGCGTTCTCGAACAGGTTCGCGAATGCGCGCTCCAGCTGAGCGGCGTCGGCGCGGACGGGCGGCAGGTCGTCGTCGAGCGCGAGCTTGAACTGGCCGTCGGGGACCTGCGCGGCCGCGGCGGACAGCACCTCCTCGATCGAGGACCACGCGGGGCGGGCCTCGGCGGCGCCCGCCTCCAGCCGCGAGAGGTCGAGCAGGTTGTCGATCAGGCGGCTGAGCCGCGTCGCCTCCTCGGTGATGCCCTCGGCCAGCTCCACCCGCTCCTCGGCCGAGACGCGCAGTGCCTCGGCGGACGTCAGGATCGCGGTCAGGGGCGAACGCAGGTCGTGCGAGACCGACCGCAGCAGCGCGGTCTTGATCACGTCGCTGCGCCGCAGCGCGGCCGTCTCGACGGCGTCGGCCATCAGCGCGTCCCGCTCCAGTGCCGCCGCCAGAAGCGCCTCGAGCGCCGGCACGATCCGCGTCTGGATGCGCCGCAGCACCGGCTCGGGCGCGTCCACGGTGAGCGTCCCGATCTGGCGCGGCCCTTCCCGCAGCGGGAACGTGCCGTCCACCGCCTGGGCGACGATCGAGGCGCTGCGCGTGCCGAACGCCCGCGCCAGTCGCTCGCCGACAGCGGGGAGCGTCTCCTCCAGCCGCCCGCCGCGCAGCAGCAGGCGCGCCATCTCCGCGCTCAGGTCCGCCTCCTGGCGCCGCTGCTCGGCCTCGACCGTGCGCCGCCGCGCCAGCTCGGTCAGCGACGAGGCGAGCACCGCCGCGGCGAAGAACACGGCCAGCGCGACCCAGTTCTCCCCGCCCGTGATGGCCAGCCGGCCCGTCGGCGGGATGTGGAAGAAGTTGAACGCGAGCGCGCTGGCGAGCGCCGTCCCCAGACCCAGCCAAACGCCCCACGCGCTCGCGACCGCGAGCACGACGACCAGGTACACGACGCCGAGCGAGACGACCGGCGCGACGTCGCGCAGCGCGTAGAGGACGAGCGTGGTCGCCGCCACGCCCAGCGCCGCGAGCGCGACGCCGAGCGCCAGCGGCGGGCGGCGCGTCAGCCCCAAACTTCCTCGGCCGTCTCGACCACGAGCCGCAGCTTCGCGATCTCCTGCTCGACCGTGAGCGCGTTGCCCTCGACCGTCGAGGAGAACCCACACTGGGGCGAGAGGCACAGCTGGTCGACGTCGACGAACTGCGACGCCTCCTCGATCCGGCGCTTGAGCTCATCCTTGGACTCGAGCTCGCCCGTCTTGGTCGTCACCAGCCCGAGCACGACGACCTTGCCCTTGGGCACGAACCGCAGCGGCTCGAAGCCGCCCGAGCGCGCGTCGTCCCACTCCATGAAGAACCCGTCCACGGCCAGCTCGTTGAACAGCGCCTCGGCGACGAAGTCGTAGCCGCCCTCGGCGACCCACGAGGAGCGGAAGTTGCCGCGGCACATGTGGGTGGTGATCGCCATCCCCTCCGGGCGGCGAGAAAGCGCCTCGTTGATGTGGCGGATGTAGGACTCGTGCAGGTGCTCGGCGTCGTCGCCCTTGGCGGCCATCTCGGCCCGCTGATTCGGGTCGTTCAGGTAGGCGAGCGACGTGTCGTCGAACTGCAGGTAGCGGCAGCCGAGGTCGGCCATGGCCTGCACCTGGTCGGCGTAGGCGGCTGTCAGGTCGCTCCAGAACTGGTCCATGTCCGGGTACACGGACTCCTCGATCGCGGCGCGGCCGCCGCGGTAGTGGACCATGCTCGGCGACGGGATGGTGAGCTTGGGCGTCGCGCTCGTGACGCAGCTCTGCAGGAACTCGAAGTGGTCGGCGAAGATCGGCTTCTCGAGCGTGATCTTGTCGTCCACGTGCATCGCGGCGGGCGTCCACTCGATGTCGCCCTCGGCGTTGTGGAACTTGACCTTCAGCTGGCCCGGCGTCTTCTGCACGCCGCCGAGCGAGTAGATGAAGTCCATGTGCCAGGTCGCGCGGCGGAACTCGCCGTCCGTGGCCGACCGCAGCCCGACGTCCTCCTGCAGCTTCACCGCGTCGCGGATGGCGGCGTCCTCCACCCCGCGCAACGCTTCGGCGTCGATCTTCTGCGCGGCGAAATCCTCGCGCGCCTTCAGCAGTTCCGGCGGGCGCAGCAGGCTGCCGACGTGGTCGGCGCGGTAGGGCGGCGTCTCACGACTGGACATGGGCTGCACGGTATCTAAGGTCCGGCCGATGGAGTTCGCACCGCTGCAGCTGCTGCCGATGGTGGTCGTCGCCGTCATGTACTGGCTGCGCAACCACCGCGTGCACACGCCCGCGTGGCGCCAGTGGTGCTTCTACGGCGGCCTGGCGCTGATGGCGGTCACGCTGTCCAGCCCCCTGGCGACCATGAGCGAGGAGCTCTTCTGGGCGCACATGCTCGAGCACCTGCTGATCGCGGACCTCGGCGCGCTGCTGATCGTGCTCGGCCTCACCGGCCCGGTGCTGGCCCCGCTGCTGCGCGCGATCCCGTGGCTGCGCGCGTTCGGGCACCCGGTGGTCGCGCTCGTGGCCTGGACGGCCAACTTCTACGTCTGGCACCTGCCGGCGCTCTATCAGGGCGCGGTCAGCAATGACACCGTGCACGCGCTCCAGCACATGCTGTTCGTGAGCTTCGGCATCGCGATGTGGATGGCGCTGCTGGGCCCGCTGCCCAAGCCCGGATGGTTCGGCAACGGCTGGAAGATCGGCTACATCGTCGCGATCCGGCTGATCCAGAGCGTGCTCGCCAACGCGCTGTTCTGGTCCAGCGGCGTGCTCTATCCCCAGTACGCGCGCGGCCAGGCCGAATGGGGCATCAGCGCCGCCAACGACCAGAGCGCGGCCGGGGCGATCATGATGATCGAGGGGTCGGTGATCACGATCCTGCTGTTCGGCTGGTTGTTCCTGAAGGCCGCGCGCGAGAGCGAGGAGCGGCAGGAGCTGGCCGAGCTCGCGGACCGGCTGGGCGTGGAGATGGCCCCCGAGCGGATCGCGCGTGCCGTCGCCGCAGGGCGCGGGGCGGCGCTGCGTGAGCGGATCACGTCATCCGCACGCCAGGGCTGAGCGCGTAGGGGTGCAGCGCGGAGCTTTCGCTGAGCGAAAGTAGATTGCGGCACCCCCCACCGACGCGCCGCTTCGAACGCGGCGTCAGTTCCAGGCGAGGTTCGAGCGGAGCTTCCAATAGGCCGAACTCTCTTCCGTGAGCCCCGGCTCGTCCTCCGGCGGCGTCTCCAACGCCCGCAGGTTCGAGCGCAGCACGTCGATCGACGCGGCACCGCTCAGCACCACGTCCGCCCAGGGCTGCGCCAGCGCCACCGCCAGCGCCTGCGCGTCCCGCGCCGCCAAGCGCCCGTTCGCCAGGCCCTCCTTGACGATCACCTTCAGCCCGGAGCGCGCGAGCGCGTCGCCGGCAGCCCGCTCGTGCAGGTTCCAGGTCGCCTGCACGGCGCTGAAGATGTTCAGCGCCACCGCGCGGTCGATCGTCTCGGCCTGGCTCGTGCCGCTCACGCTCACGCCGAGCGGGACGTCCGCCTCGACCATGGCGCTCAGCACCGCGTCGTTCTCCAGCACGCCCGACTCCGGGGTCGCCGAGTGGATCTGGTAGAGATCCAGCCAGTCGCCGAGGTTCTCACGCGTCTCGGAAAGCTGACGGCGGAACGTGTCGACATCGTGGTGCTTGACCTCGGGCGGCTGCTTGGCCACCTCCCAGTCCGCCGTGTAGACGTAGCCCCACTTGGAGGACACGGTCACGCCCTCGGGCCGGCGCGAGCGCAGCCACTGCCCCAGGAACTCCTCGCCCCGGCCGTAGGAACGGGCGGTGTCGAAGTCCCGGATCCCCGCCTCGTAGGCGAAGTCGAGCACCTCGTGCGCGCGCCGGCGCAGCGCCTCGACGGACTTGTCCTCCCCCAGCTCGGAGCCGTGGCCGATGTTCAGATATCCGGGGCGGCCGAGCGACGCCAGTCCGAGTCCTAGCCGAGCCATTGGCCTCAACCTAGCGCTCGCGCCATACTGGACCTGTGTCCTCTGTCGACGACCTTCTGGCCGACGCCCCGCTGGGGGCGGCGGTCGCCGCGCTCGCCGAGCGCAATCGCCATCACCTGGAGCAGATGACCGATGCGGAGCGCCAGGACGCGCTCTCGCATTGGCACGACCTCGCGGTCGCGGTGCTCACCGCCGCGGGCGCTGCCGTCGGAGGTGGTGAAGGCGTCGCGAGCGAGAACCAGGGCCGTGCCGTGATCGTCCTCGAGGACGCCGGCGGCGACGAGGTCGCCGTCCACGCCAGCTTCTGGCCCCAGCTCGAGGACCTCGGCGGCGAGGTGCTCGTCACGCCCGCCCAGGCGGCCGCGCTGGAGCTGCTGGAGGCGATGACCGGCGGCGAGGACGAAGAGGTCTGAGCGCGTAGGCGCCGGCCACCGCGAGGAGGGCCAGCATCCCGACGTTGTGGGCGTACTTGGCGCCGGCCGGCGTCTCGCCCACGACGGGGAAGTAGGTGAACGCGAGCGCGCCGCGGCTGAGCAGCGCGCCCACGGCCAGCGCGGCCGCGCTGCGCAGGTCCCATTCGCGCCGCGCGACCCAAACGCCGGCGGCCGCCGCGACCACCAGCGCACCCGCGGTTCCGGCCCAGGTGGCGGGCATGAGCGCGTGCGCCGTGGCCGCGAGCAAGCCCACCGCGAGCGCGGTGCGCGCCCGAGGCGTGCCGGCTCCGCGGGCCCTGCCGGCGCGTGCGGCGCCAGCGACGAGCACCCCGATCAGCGCGAGCGTCGCCACCAGTTCGGGCAGCGTCGCGTGGCCGGAATCGGCGACGATCGCGGCCGCCACCAGCGCCCACAGCAGCGTCGCGGCCACCACGCCGCCGCGGCCCAGCCAGCCGGTGCGCGCGATCGACGGCACCATCGCCTCCACGAGCGCGATCGGCGCGCAGAAGCTGTAGACGACATGGCCGAGGACGAAGCCCTGCGCCATGTACGCGCTGACGCCGAGCGGCTCGATCGCCGTCGCGCGAAACGACGCCTCCCAGCCGCGCACCTCGCCGTAGCGCTCGGCGAACAGGGACTGGTCGAGCAGGCCGGCCTGCACCAGCCCGGCGGCAGCGGACAGCAGCACGATCGCCGGCCAGCCGCGGCCGGTCCGGCGCGCGTACTCCCGGATCAGCAGCGCCGGGCAGCCGTAGAGCGCCGCGAAGAAGACGAGGTTCCCGAGCAGCGCGAGCGGCCGGCCCGTGGTGTCGTTGTAGGCCGCCAACAGCTCCGCGCCGACGGCCGCGGCGATCAGGAGCGAGACGATGGCGAAGGCGCGCTGCACGACGGCGATGATCGGGCGCGCGGGCGCGCCGCACATCCGCCCTCGGTCCACCGCGACCCCTGCTTCGGTCTACCTTCCGTGTAACGAATCCCGGCCAGGCAAGACTGTAAGGACGAATATGTTTGGCATTGGCACGAAGACCCGCATGGTGGAGCCCGACCAGGCCCTGAAGGGCCGGTCCGAGCCGCTCCCCACCCCCGAGACGCATTTCGTCCTGGGCACACCGCTCAAGCCGCCGTTCCCCGAGCAGATGCAGACCGCCGTGGTCGGCATGGGCTGCTACTGGGGCGCCGAGCGCACGTTCTGGCAGACGCCGGGCGTCTACACCACCGCCGTCGGCTACGCCGGCGGCTACACCCCCAACCCCACCTACAACGAGGTCTGCACCGCCAAGACCGGCCACACCGAGGCCGTCCTGGTCGTGTTCGACCCCGACCAGATCGGCTACGAGGAGATCCTCAAGGTCTTCTGGGAGAACCACGACCCGACCCAGGGCATGCGCCAGGGCAACGACGTGGGCACCCAGTACCGCTCCGCGATCTACACCACGACGCCCGAGCAGGCGGAGATCGCGGCCGCGACCAAGGCCGCCTTCGAGGAGCGCCTGAAGGCCGCCGGCTACGGCGACATCACGACCGAGATCGCCCCGCTGGACACCTTCTACTACGAGTCCGACGACATCCACCAGCAGTACCTGGCCAAGGTGCCGAACGGCTACTGCGGCCTCGGGGGCACTGGCGTCAGCTGCCCCGTCGGCCTCAGTGCGTAAGCGCTAGGGCGCCGTCGTCGAGAGCGTGAACGTCAGCGTCGTCGTGTACGCCCCGGTACGGAGCGGCTCGGCGGCGCCGATCGTCTGACGCAAGCCGAGCGGCACGGACTCGGCCACGACCGGCGCGTTCCACGTCTTGAGCGCGACCGGTCCCGTCAGCGCCACGAACGGGCTGGAGTCGGCGCGCACGTGCAGCGGCTGCGCCAGCGCGTGCTGGTCGTTGGTGAGCTTGCCGCCCGTCACCGTGAGCGTCGTGTCCAGCGCGCTGGAGACCACACGCGCCGTCGCGTGAGTCTCGTAGGTGCGCTCGACGCCCGGCTGGAAGACGCCCAGCGGCGGCGTCGTGGCCAGCGTGAGCGAGAGCGTGCCCGCGACGACGCCGCCGACCGTCGCCTCCTCCTGCTCGCTGACCTCGTCCGTGATGCGGTCGAACTGCAGGTAGTCGAGGTTGAAGTTCTGGTAGGCCTCCGCGTCCACGCGCACGTAGTAGGTGTGCGTGCCGGCCGCCAGCTCGACCGACTCGATCACAGTCTGCGGCGAGAACGCGTTGTGCGACGTGGTGCTCTCGATGTCGATCGTCTGCGAGCGGCTCGGCAGCTCGAGCGTGATCCGGCCCGCCGGACGGTACGGGCTCGAGAACCGACCCCACACCCGGTAGGCGCCGGGGCGCGTGATCTGCACCTGGTACTTCAGCCACTCGCCGCCGCGGATCCAGCACACCACCCGCGCGCCCTCCTGATCGCAGACGTCGACGCCCTCCGAGCCGCGGTAGACGGTGCCGCCGCGGTTCTCGTCGTCCTGATCGGCGTAGCCGACGCCCTTGCCGTCCGTCGAGTAGTCCTCGCCCTGGACGCGCACCGCGTTGGCCGGGTTAGCCGGCCTGCTCACGTCGATGCCGCGCAGGTGGCGCTGCAGCTCATCGGGGTTGTCGGTCTGGATGACGTCCGCCCGGTGGCGTTCGATGACCGGCACCCAGCCGAGGGCGGGATCGATCAGCGACGCCTCGTCGGTGTAGTTGGCCGCCAGGCCCTTCCACATCGTGTTGATGAAGACGCGGCTCTGCGCCTTGACCGCGGCGACCGCGGCGGGCTGGATCTGCGCGTCCGTCAGGCGGTCGAAGATGATCTCGAACGAGTCCGGCGGGTTGTCGCCGAAGCCCGTCAGCGAGGCGGCGTTGCCGTCGTTGACGATGTGCGAGTACAGGATCCGCGGGTCCTTAGCCCGGAACGCCTGCACCTCGTCGACCGACGCGCTGCTCTTGAACACGGCGGTCTCGACCGTGCCCGTCTCGATCAGCTCCTGCAGGATCTGGTCGCGATAGGCCCAGGCCTTGTCGAGGTTGATCAGCGCGCGGGTGCCGATCAGCTGCAGCGCCTCCTTGAGCGTCGGCACCTGAAGGTCCGTCATGGCCGCCTGTGCGCCACCCAGGCCGGCCCTCAGGCGCAGCGCCTTGATCTGCGCGAGCGTCATCGCGGAGATCGTGCCGGTGCCGTTGGTGGTGCGGTTGACGGTCGTGTCGTGCATCAGCACGAGCTGGCCGTCGGAGGTGCGCATGACGTCGAGCTCGATCATGTCGATCTTGCGCTCGATCGCCTGCTCGAAGCTGGGCAGCGAGTTCTCGGGTGCGCCGCGCCAGTAGCCGCGGTGGGCGGCGACCAGGACGCGGGCGTCGTCGCCGTGGGCCTTGTACTCGGTGGCGAGCGGCGGCGGGGTCTGGGCCAGCGCGGTCGCCGGGAGGGCGAGCGCGAGGGCAAGGGTCGTCGTGAGGAGCCTCATCGGCGCGCCATCCTCGCCGCGCTTGTGTGAGATCCGGCGACGCCTTCACCGGACCCTAACGTTCTCGGCTAGCGTTGATCCGATGGCCGAGGCGTTTGCTCGTGTAGGCGAGCTCGACATCTGTTACGAGACGTTCGGGGACCCTGAGGACCCGCCGATCCTGCTGATCATGGGCCTCGGCACGCAGATGCTGGCCTGGCACGAGGACTTCTGCGAGCAGCTCGCCGGCCGCGGCTACTTCGTGATCCGCCACGACAACCGCGACATCGGCCGCTCCTCCCGGCTCGACGACGCGCCCGTCCCGAGCCTCAAGCAGCTCGCCCTGCGCGACAAGCGCGGGGCCGCCTACACGCTCTCCGACATGGCCGGCGACAGCGTCGGCGTGCTCGACGCGCTCGGTATCGAGAAAGCCCACATCGTCGGCGCCTCGATGGGCGGCATGATCGCCCAGCGCGTCGCGATCGAGCACCCGGAGCGCACGCTCTCGCTGGTCTCGATCATGTCCAACACCGGCTCGTTCTGGAGCGGCCAGCCCGCGCTGACGATGTACGCCTTCCTGCTGCGCCCCGCGCCCAAGGAGCGCAACGCGTACATCGAGCGGGCCGTGGAGTCGTTCGTGCGCATCAGCGGCACCGGCTTCGAGCCCGACGTCGAGGATCTGCGCGACATCGCCACGCGTTCGTACGACCGCGGGCACGACCCGCGCGGCTCCGCCCGCCAGCTGGGCGCGATCGTCGCCGACCGTGACCGCGGCCCGGAGCTGCGCAAGCTGCGCGTGCCCACGACGGTCATCCACGGCTCCGAGGACAAGCTCGTCCCGCGTTCGGGCGGGCGCGCGACCGCGAAGGTCATCCCGGGCTCGACCTACGTGGAGATCAGCGGCATGGGGCACGGCCTGCCGCGCCCCGCCTGGCCGCAGATCATCGGGGCGATCGTGCAGAACGTCGAGCGCGCTACCCCAGCAACAGGATCAGCACCACCACAAGCAGCAACAGCAGGATGACGCCGCCGCTGATCGCGCGGCCCTGCCACTGGCTGGCCCAGTGCTCGGGCTTCGCGCGGTCACGCGAGTGACGGCCCTCCGGCGGCGTGCCGACCCAGTCGTCGTCGTCGCTCATGTGAGCTCCCGTCCGATCCGCTCGACCATCTCGACGTCGCGGTGGTCCTGCATCTGCAGGTAGACGCCGGAGACGCCCGCCGCCTCCAGCTCGGCCAGCCGCGCCTTCACCTGCTCGACGGAGCCGTTGATCCACGTGTCGGTCGCGTCCGGGTGGTCCTTGCCCACCGACGCCGCGGTCATGACCGTGAACGGGATCGGCTCGCGGCCGGCCTTCGCGCACGCCGCGTCGATGTTGGCCTTGCGCTCGCGGATCTCGTCGAGCGTCGGCATGACCGTGTTGTACTCGTCGGCGTAGCGCGCAGCCAGCCGCGCGGCGCGTGGCCCGGCGGCGCCGCCCATGATCAGCGGCGGGTGCGGCTGCTGCACCGGCAGCGGACGCGCCTTGAGGTCGCGCAGCTGGTAGTGCTCGCCCGTGAAGCTGTAGGGCGACCCGTCACCGAAGTAGCCGTCGTGGACGATCGCGAGCTGCTCCTCGAGCACGTCCATCCGCTCCTTCATGGACAGGAACGGGAAGCCGGACGCCGTGTGCTCGACCTCGCTCCAGCCCGTGCCCATGCCCAGCTCGATCCGGCCGCCCGAGACGTGGTCGGCGGCGACCACCAGGCGGGCGAGCACGGACGGGTGCCGGAAGCTCGTCGGCGAGACCATCGTGCCCAGCCGCAGCCTGGTCGTGCGCGCCGCGAGCGCGTTGATGACGGCCCACGCGTCCAGCGCGCCGCGCTCCCTTTCCCCCATCACGCTCAGGTAGTGGTCGGAGCGGAACAGCGCTTCGATCCCGGAGCGCTCGCAGGCATCGGCCAGCGCGACCCAGTCGTCCCAGGTCACGTCCTCTTGGCCTTCGATCATCAAGGCGACTCTCACGCGGAGAGTCATACCCTCTCGCGCCGATGTCGCGCGCTGTGGTCTGGACGCTGTACGCCGCCTGTGTGCTCGTGTGGTCGAGCACGTGGGTGGTGATCGCCCTCGGGCTCGAGGATGTGGCGCCGTTCTTCGGCGCGGGGATCCGGTTCGTGCTGGCCGGGGTGGGCGTGCTCACCGCCGCCGTCATCCTCAAACGCTCGCTGCGCACCGACGCGCTGCTGGCCGGGATCATCGGGGTGCTGCCGTTCGCCACCTGCTACGGGCTCATCTACTGGGCCGAGCAGTACGTGACGTCCGGCCTGGCGGCCGTGCTGTTCGGCGTCCTGCCGCTCTATGTCGCCGTCCTCGCCGCGCTGTTCCTGCCGGACGAGCCGCTGCGGCCGCGGCTGGTCGTGGGCGTGCTGATCGCGCTCGGCGGGCTCGTGCTGGCCTTCGGCGAGTCGCTCGACCTCGGCTCGGGCGAGCACACCGAGCTGGCGGCGCTCGCGGTCGTGTTGTCCCCCATCGCCAGCGCGATCGGGAACATCGCCACCAAGAAGCGGATCGCGGGCGTGGACCCGCTGGTGGTCAACGGCTGGGCGATGGTCATCGGCGGCGCGCTCCTGCTCGCCGTCAGTGCCCCGACGGAGGACTGGGGCGCGACGCACTGGTCGCTGAACTCGATCGGCTCGATCCTCTATCTGGCCGCGTTCGGCACCGGCTTCACGTTCGTGACGCTCACGGTGCTGCTGCGCGAGCTGCCCGCGGTCACGACCTCGTTCATCTCGATGATCATCCCGTTCGGGGCGCTCGCGCTCGGGGCGCTGTTGCGCGACGAGCCGGTCACCGCGCTGGCGGTCGGCGGCGCACTGCTGGTCGTCGCCGGGATCGTCGTCGCCCAGTTCCCCTTTGGGAGACTCCGCTGATGCCTTCGATCGTGGTTCTCGGTGCGCGCAATCTCGGCGGCGCGATCCTCTCGCACCATCTGGCCGCCGGGTGGCGCGGGGCGGCGGTCGCGCGCTCGGCCGAGACGCTGGAGACCGTGCGCGGCGCGGGTGGGCTGCCGCTGCAGGCCGACGCGTCCGACCCGGACTCGCTGCGGGAGGCGCTGGAGCGGGCGCGCGCCGAGTTCGGCTCGCTCGACGTGGTCGTGAACGCGGTCTCGGCGGCGCGGCCGACCAGGCCGGAGGAGCCGTTCGGCGGCGGGCCGATCTCCACGGCGACGGTGGAAAGCTTCGACGCTTGGGCAGGCGCGGTCGCAAAGCAGGCGTTCGTATTCCTCAGCGAGGGCGTGCGCGCGGGCGCGAAGACGTTGATCCAGGTGACGGGCGGGAGCGCGCGATGCCGGGCCGCGGCCTGTGGGCGGCCGGCGCGCACGCGACCAAGGCGCTGGTGCACGCGGCGGCGCAGGAGCTGCGCGAGGACGGCGTCCACGTCGCGCTGCTGGTCGTCGACGCGACGATCGACTCGCCTGAAGCGGGGGGTCTCGGGGGGCGGCAGCCCCCCGGTCGATCTCCGGCGATGATCGAGGGTCGCGCCGAGAACGAGACCGCCGATCAGGCACAGATCGCGCGCGCCGTCGAGTACCTGGCGGGGCAGTCGGCCCGCGCCTGGACACACGAGCTGGTCGTCACCCCCGCGGGGGACCGCTGACTGCCGTGACCCGCCAGCCCTGTCCGCCCTCCTGGGCGACCCAGAGGTAGAGGTCCGGCGGGTCGGAGAGCTTCCACAGCGCGCGGCCGCGCGGGTCGAGCTGGTCGCGCGCGACCTCCGCTTCCACCCCGTCGGCCTCGCACAGGCCCGCGAGCTCCTCGATCGGCGAGCCGAAGCGGGCGAGCGCGGCGTCGTCGCAGCGCAGCGCGGCCGTCAGGTACGCGCGGATGGTCTCGGCGCCGTAGTCGTCCTCGCGGTTGGGGTCGTCGGCGATCGCGTCGCCCGAGCGCACCTGCACGTGCGTCTGCTCGTCGCCGCGCAGGACCAGGTACCCGACGACGGCGAGGAACACGAGGCTGGCGATGGCGGCCGCAACCACTTTCACCGTGCCATCAGTGTCTCAGGTACCTCGCTGACCATCTCGAACGCCTCGTCGACCGCGGACAACGCGAACAGCCGCTGCACGGCCGCCGGCCCGCGCACGAGCAGCAGCCGGTGGCCGCCGCGGCGCGCCCGCCGGCGGGCCGCCAGCAGCCGCGCGAGGCCGCACGAGTCCAGGAAGGTCAGCTCCCGCAGATCGAGCACGACGCAGCTCGGCCGCGCGCCCTCCACCCGCCGCAGCTCATCGTCGAACGTGTAGGCGTGGGCCAGGTCGAGCTCGCCACGGAGCGCGATCCGGACGGCACCGGCATCCAGCTCTTCGATCATCAGGCCCAAGCCATGCACGGCTGCTCCTGTCGCGGGAGTGTTTAGAAGCTGACAGTCCCCCGGTTCGAGACGTCTCAATCGCGTCCTGCCGTACTGTGAGCCTCGATGCCCAAGCGTTATGTCCACACGTGCGTCCGGGTGCTCGATCCCGACGCGTCGGTCGCCTTCTACGAGGCCCTCGGCTACGAGCGCCGCGGCAAGCTGCAGTTCGAG
Source organism: Solirubrobacter deserti (assembly GCF_027587175.1). Classification (GTDB taxonomy): domain Bacteria; phylum Actinomycetota; class Thermoleophilia; order Solirubrobacterales; family Solirubrobacteraceae; genus Solirubrobacter; species Solirubrobacter deserti. Next base: position 24,464 of record NZ_JAPCID010000061.1, on the reverse strand, counting down.
ACCGCGTACAACATCTACATGGGCCTGCCGGGCGACGCCGACACGCTCGAGCTCACGGTCAACATCGGCCGTGAGGAGCCCTACGACCTCGGCGACGGCTACAACCACATCGCCCTCACAGTCGACGACCTCGACGCGTTGCTCGGTGAGCTGGCGAAGATCGGTGTCGAGCCCGAGAAGCCGCCCTTCCACCCCGGCGGGCGCCCTGAGATCGGCCGCATCTGCTTCGTCCAGGACCCGGACGGATACAGGATCGAGCTGATCGACGGTGGCGAGTTCAAGACCCCCCAGGACGCCTGAGACCTACAAGCTGCTCGGGCCGGACGGCGCGCTCTACGAGAGCGAGACGCCCGGCCTGCTCGGCGGCCATGCGCGCACACGCGTGTACGGCCGCCTCGACTGCCCGGTGGCGCTGTCCTTCCTCCGCCGCGGCTTCGAGCCCAAGCACCGCGTGTTCTTCGCGGACGAGGCGGCCGCGATCGCGGCCGGATACCGCCCGTGCGGCGCGTGCCAGCGCGAGAAGTACCGCGCGTGGAAGGACGCGCCGACGCGCGAGTGATCGGTTGGTCAACCACTGGTTGACCAACCGAACGCTCGTACCCTGAGGGGCGTGCCGTCGCCGACCGCTGTTCGCCGCCGCCGCGTGGCGGTCGCCTCCGCCGCGGCGGTCGCGCTCTTCGCCGGCGTCGCGATCGGCGCGGGCGACGAGGAGGCGCCCACGGTGCGAGAGGTACGCGACGTCGTCAGAGCCTCCACGCCGACCCCCACACCGTCCGCGACGTCCGCGCCCGGCGAGCAGCCCGTCGACGAGCTCACGCTCAAGCAGCAGGTCGGCCAGTTGATCGTCCTGCGCTTCCAGGGGACGACGGCGCCCGCCTACGTGCGCAACGCGCTGCGCAAGCGCTGGACGTCCGGCGCGATCCTGTTCAAGGACAACATCACGGACGCCGCGCAGCTCAAGCGCCTCACGCGGCAGCTGCGGCGGGCGAGCCCGGACGCGACGCCGATCGTCTCCACCGACCAGGAGGGCGGCGAGGTGCGCCGCATCGCGTGGGCGCCGCCGGCCTCGGGGCAGGCCGGCCAGGTGCCGGGCCGCGACGCGAAGGCCGCCGCGCAGGCGCTGAAGGCGCACGGGCTCAACGTCTCGTTCGCGCCGGTCGCGGACGTGCCGACGAGCGCCGCCTCGGCGATGCGCGGGCGCGCGTTCTCGACCGACCCGAACGCGGTCGCGCGCGCGACCAAGGCGGCGGTCGAGGGCTGGCGGGCGGGCGGCGTCGCGGCAACGGCCAAGCACTTCCCGGGCCTCGGCGGCGCGACGACGAACACCGACTACGGGTCGGCGAGCATCGCCGGCGCGCCCACGACCGCCGACCTCGCCCCGTTCAAGGCCGCGATCGCCGCGAAGGTCCCGCTGATCATGAGCTCCAACGCGCGCTACCCGCGCCTGGACCCGGACCGGATCGCCGGCCAGTCGAGTCGCATCCTCGAGGACCTGCTGCGCAAGGAGCTCAAGTTCCAGGGCGTCGTGATCACCGACTCGATCGAGGCCGCGTCGGTCCGGGCGACCGGCAGCACGGAGCAGATCGCCGTCCGCTCCATCCGCGCGGGCAACGACATCGTGCTCACGACGGGCCAGGGCTCCTGGCTGCGTGCGTTCCGGGCGCTGGAGGCCGAAGCCAAGCGGTCCAAGGCGTTCCGGGAGCGCGTCCGGACCTCCGCCGCGCGGGTTCTCGCGCTGCAGGAGAATCTGTCCTAAAGGCGGGTGGACCAGGACTTCCGGTCCAGGTGTCCAGGCTTACAATCCCGGGTCGTGAACGAGGAAGAGGGTCGCCGAGCGATCGGCGGCGGGGTCAATGATTCGGCGCTCTCGCTGGCCAGCGAGTGGCGCAAGCTCGGACGTCTGGCAACGGTCGTCGCGGTCTTCACCTCCCCGGCGACGTTCGCGCTGCTCCACTACCGGCTGGGCTGGGCGATCCCGTGGGCGATCCTGGGCGCGCTGGCGGGGATCGCGATCTTCCGCGGCGGCGTCGACGTGCTCGCGCACAAGCTCGTGCCGTTCCCGGCGCTCTACGGCGCGGACGACGAGCTGCGCCGGCAGGACGTGGTCTCGCGCCGGCGCCACTGGTATTGGAAGACCAAGTACCGCCGCACCACGTGGCTGGCGATCTCTCTCTCGCTGATCTTCCTGATCGCGATGGCGGCCGCCGGCGAGTGGTCGCTCGCCGCCGGCTGGGACAAGATGGGCGCGTGGTTCGACCGCTACTCGCCGATGATCGCGATGTACGCCGTGATCGGCTTCTTCCTGTTCTTCGTGAACCTGCTGATCCTCTTCGGCCCGCTGTTCTTCTTCTCGATCCAGCAGATCAAGGGCTATGAGCCCGGCGACGCGGACTGGGGCGTCAAGCTCGACGACGTCCGCGGCCAGGCCGAGGCCAAGGAGGAGATCCGCCGGGTCGTCTCGCTGTGGCAGTCCGGTGAGGAGTTCGAGAAGGCGGGCGGCAAGCGCGAGCGCGGCGTGCTCTTCCTCGGCCCACCCGGCACGGGCAAGACGATGCTCAGCAAGGCCATCGCCACCTCCTTCAACTGCCCGTTCGTGACCATCCCGGGCTCGGGCTTCCAGCAGATGTTCATGGGCATGGACGCGCTGCTGGTGCGCTACATGGCCCGCAAGGCCAAGAAGCTCGCCGCCAAGTGGGGCGGCCAGTGCATCGTCTTCATCGACGAGATCGACGCCGTCGGCATGCGCCGCGCCTCGCTCGGCTCCGGCTTCCAGCCCTACGAGCGCAGCTCCGTCCACGACGAGCTGTTCTTCGGCGACTGGGGCGCGCTGACGTGGGACGGCGACCTCGTGCTGGAGACCAAGCAGTGGCGGGACCGCCTGTTCGAACTGCGCGCCGAGCCCAAGCGCCGCTTCCTGCCGCCGGCGCTCGAGCGCGTCTACAACATCATCCCCGGCATGGGCGGCATGGGCATGGGCTCCCAGGCGCTCAACCAGCTGCTGGTCGTGATGGACGGCATCGACGAGCCGCCGCTGCGCAAGAAGTTCCTGACCAAGAAGTTCAACACCTTCCTGGACGCCATGTACATCGTCCCGCAGAAGGTGTTCGGCAAGCGGATCCGGATCAAGCCGCCGAAGCCGCGCGAGGAGCAGATCTACTTCATCGGCGCCTGCAACGTGCCGCTGGAGGCGCTCGATCCCGCACTTGTCCGCCCGGGCCGCATGGGCCGCCACATCTTCTTCCGCACGCCCACGTGGGAGGACCGGCGCGACGTCTTCGACCTCTACATCAAGAAGGTCGCGCACGAGCCGTCGCTGGACACGCCGAAGGCGCGCGACGAGCTCGCCCGCATCACGTCCGGCTACTCGCCCGCGATGATCGACCAGGTCTGCTCGCTCGCGCTGACCTACGCGCACTCGGACGGGCGGCCCGTGTTCGGCCGCCAGGACATCCTGGAGGCGATGACGACGGTCGAGGCGGGCGTCGCCATCGGCCAGAAGTACGCGCCGCACGAGAGCCGCTCGATCGCGATCCACGAGGCCGGCCACGCCGTCTGCGGCCACCTCTACATGGACAACGGGATGTCCACGCGGCTGTCGATCAAGCGCCGCGGCTCCAGCGGCGGCCACCACCAGATGGCCTCGATCGAGGACCGCTTCGTCGCCTGGCGCTCGGAGGAGATCGGCAACCTGATCTGGACGCTCGGCTCCTACGGCGCCGAGCTGATCTTCTACGGCCAGAACACGACCGGCGTCGGCGGCGACCTGCACTCGGTGACGATGCACGCCGCGCACATGGTCAGCTACTCCGGGATGTCGCCGGCCACGATCGACCTGTCGGACCGGATCGCGGACCGCGACGAGCGCGAGAAGGAGGAGGAGCGCGTCACGCAGCGCTTCCAGCGGATCGGCAACCAGCTCATGCACCGCTCGCCGAGCGGCTTCGACAGCACGTTCGGCGACCGCGTCAAGCGCGACCAGGTCGCCGGCCTGCTGGGCCAGTGCTTCGTGATCGCCTGGAACACGATCCGCGTGAACAAGGACGCCGTCGAAGCGGTCGCCGACCGTCTCGTCGAGGCGACCGAGCTCTACGGCGACGACGTGGTCGACCTGCTCAACGGCGTGCGCCTGCGCAAGCCCGAAATCGACGTGATGGACGAGAACGCATGGCCCGTGATCTGATCCCGCCGCCGTCACCGGCCGGCCGCCCCGACCCCGAGGGCACCCAGACCCACCGGTTCGTCGAGCTGCCGCCGGAGTCCCCCGCCGAGCAGCACGACACCCCGCCGCCCAAGGTCGAGAAGCGCGCGCTCCCGCCGACCCAGTACCGCAACCGCTTCGGCTTCCTCGCCGGCGCGCTCGGCGGCGTCGTGCTCGGCTCGATCGCGATCGTGGTCGCGATCTTCGCGTTCGGCCACGCCGGCGGCGACGACGACTACGGCCTGCATCCGAACTGGTCGGCCTGGGAGCCGGACGACCACTCGCTCGCCGAGGGTGCGCAGCAGATCGCCGACAAGGTCAAGGTGCAGTACACGCACCCGAACGGCGACGTGCTGGTCAATGTGAAGGCCGTGCCGTTCCCGTCGGGTGCCGCCCCGTACGAGATGAGCGCCGTCGCCACCAGCGCGATGACCGAGATGACCGGCCCCGGCGTGCTGTACGTGCTGGACGGGATGGGCCCGGGCGGCGCGATCACGGTGGGCAAGCGGTCGGAGAACCGCGGCATGGTCCTGCAGCGCGAGGCGCTCGAGCTGGCCCTCTACACGTTCCGCTACCTGCCGGAGGCGGAGATGGTGATGGTCCGGACCCCGCCGCCGCCGCCGGAGGAGCCGAAGGCGATGCCTACCCCGGGCGCCGGCAAGGCCGCGGCGACGGCGACGCCGACCCCGACGGCCACGCCCTCCGCGACGCCACCGACCAACCAGGTCGTCTTCTTCCGCCCGGGTGACCTCAGGGCCGAGCTGGAGGTGCCGCTTGGCGCGACGTTGGCGGCGCAGGCTCCGAACGAGAAGACGCTCACGGAGGCCGACAAGGCGACGATCGACGGGCTGACCCGCTCCAACCGCTTCCTCGCCGAGGCCCAGGTCATCGACCCCATGACCGGGATGGTCCGCTTCATCCTCCACCCACCCAAGCGCTCCTGAGCTTCGGCCTCTGTGCGGATTGCGCGCGTCAGCGCGTGATCCGCAACACGCGCGGGTCGGTCTTCTCCATGTGCGAGCGCGGACTCGCGGGCGAGCCGGGGTACGTGAAGTACCCGCCGATGCCGGTGGCGCGCTGCGCCGGGTTCGAACCTAGAGGCGGCGATGACCCAGCTTCGCCAGGTCCTCGTGGTGCTGGGTCACCCGCTGCTTGACCGGATCGCTGTCCGGGCGGGAGTGGACCAGGCCCCACATCGCGTCGGCGACCTGCTCGGCCGACTCCGGCGTGGCGCGGCTGCGCATCTCGTCCACGAGCGCGAGCTCCAGGCGCTCGATCTTCTGCTCCGCGGTGCCCTCGCCCAGGGACGGGAACGGGACGCCGCGCAGGTTCTCGTCCCACGCGCCTTTGACGTACGCGAAACGGTTGCGAAGGGCGATCGGATCCGTCATCGGACCGGCATCGTAACCAGGTCCTAGGACTAACAGCGCACAGATCCCCGACCGCGCGGCGCCTATCGTGTTAGTTGCGTGCACACCTTTGGTCGCCTCCTCGGATTCCTCCGCCCCTACAAGGCGGGCGTCGTCTGGTCGCTGATCCTGGCCGCGGCCGCGATGGTCTGCACCGTTGCGATCCCGTGGCTGACGGGTCGCGCGGTGGACGAGATCTCCGCCGGCGACCGCGACGGGCTGCGCACGCTGGCCTATCTGATCGTCGGCGTCGCGGTCGGCCGGCTCGCGCTCTCGGTGGCGCGCCGGCTGGTCGCCGGCAAGGTCTCGCTCGCGATCGAGTACGACCTGCGCACGCTGCTGTACGCGCACCTGCAGAAGCTGGAGCTCGGCTTCTTCGCCGGCCAGCAGACCGGGCAGCTGATGTCGCGCGCGACCGTGGACCTGTCCTCGGTGCGGTTCTTCCTCGGCTACGGGCTCGTCTTCATCCTGCAATCGGGGTTGACGATCGTGCTCGGCGCGGTCGCGATGTTCGTCCTCTCCCCCGCCCTCGCCGCGCTGGCGCTGATCCCGGTGCCGTTCGTGGTCGTCGTCGCGACGCGCTACGGGCGACGCTCGCGGCCGGCGCTGCAGGAGGTCCAGCAGCGGATCGCCGAGGTCACCGCGGACGTCGAGGAGAACATCTCCGGCGTGCGCGTGGTGAAGGCGTTCGCGGCCGAGCCGCGCCAGCTCACGCGCTTCCGGGGCAACGTCGCGCGCGTGTTCGAGCAGTCGATGGTGGCCACGCGGCTGCGCGCGTTCTACAACCCGTTCCTCGCGTTCCTGCCCAACCTCGGCCTGGCCGTGATCCTGCTCGTCGGCGGGCGCCAGGTGATCAACGGGACGCTGACGCTCGGCGACTTCACCGCGTTCTACACGTACCTGCTGATGATGATCGGGCCGATGCGGATGCTCGGCGTCGCGCTCGGCCTGGCCCAGCGCGCGTCCGCGTCGGGCGCGCGGCTGTTCGAGATCCTCGACCGCGAGCCGACGATCGTGTCCGGCGACGCGGCCATGCCGGACGGGCGGGGCCGCGTGGAGTTGCGCGACGTCACCTTCGGCTACGGCAACGGGCCGGAGGCGCTGCGGGACGTGTCGCTGACGGTCGAGGCCGGCTCGACCGTGGCGCTCGTGGGCGCGACCGGCTCGGGCAAGACGACGCTCGTCCAGCTGCTCTCGCGCCTGTATGACCCGACGTCCGGCACCGTCTCCATCGACGGCGCCGACGTGCGCTCCGTCGACGTCGTGGATCTGCGGCGCGAGATCGCGGTCGTCGACGACGACCCGTTCCTGTTCAGCGACACCGTCGCGGGCAACATCGCCTACGGGCGCCCGGACGCGTCCCTGGAGGACATCCGGCACGCGGCGGAGCGGGCGCAGGCCGCGGGCTTCATCGACGAGCTGCCCGACGGCTACGACACGCGCGTGGGTGAGCGCGGGCTGACGCTCAGCGGCGGTCAGCGCCAGCGGATCGCGATCGCGCGGGCGCTGCTGGCCGACCCGCGCATCCTCGTGCTCGACGACGCCACCTCGTCGGTCGACGCCACGACCGAGCGCGAGATCAAGGCCGCGCTGCGCGAGGCGATGCAGGGCCGCACGACGTTCGTGATCGCGCACCGGCTCTCCACCATCGCGCTCGCCGACGACATCGTCGTGCTGGAGAAGGGGCGCGTGATCGCGCGCGGGTCCCACGACGAGCTGCTCGAGCGCTCCCCGCTCTACCACGAGATCGCGACCAAGGGCCTCGTGGACCAGGTCTACCTCAACGAGGCGAAGGTGGCCGGGCTGTGACGCGTGCCGACAGGGAATCCCTCGAAGCCGCTGGTCCTGTGCGCCGCAGGGACGATCTCATCCGGCGCTGGCGCGCGACGAGCGGGCGCGGGCGCAAGCTGCGCGGTCTGATCGTGCTGCTCTCGCCCTACCGCGGCCGCGTGGCGCTGATGTTCGTCGCGCTGATCATCGCGACGGCCGCCGCGCTGGCGCCGCCGCCGCTGGCCAAGCTCGCGATCGACAGCGGCATCGTGCCCGGCAACATGACTGCACTGACGTGGATCGTCGTCGCCTTCCTGGTCAGCGCGATCGCGTACTGGGGCGCGACCTACGCGCAGACCTACCTCGTCGGCTGGATCGGCCAGCGCGCGCTGCAGGACCTGCGGATCCAGCTCTTCCAGCACCTGCAGGGGATGTCGGTCGGCTTCTACTCGCGCAAGCGCGCGGGCGTGCTGATCTCGCGCATGTCCAACGACGTGGAGGCACTCGACACGCTGGTCAGCGACGGCATCGTGACGTTGTTCGGCTCGTCGCTGACGCTGATCGGTACCGCCGCGATCCTGTTCACGCTCGATCCGGAGCTCGCGCTGATCACCTACACGGTGTTCCCGGTGCTCGGGATCGCGTCGTTCGTGTTCCGGATCGTCTCGGCCGACGCCTACCGCGCCACGCGCGAGAAGGTCGCCGCGATCACCGCCTACCTGCAGGAGACGCTGTCGGGGATCCGCGTCGTGCGCACGTTCGCGCAGGAGCCGCGCCACCTGCGCCGCTTCGAGGACCTCAACGAGGAGAACCGCGGCGCGAACATGAAGACGGTCCATCTCAACGCCGCGTACTTCCCCGGCGTGGAGCTGCTGAGCGCCCTCGCGACCGCCGGGATCCTGTTCTACGGCGGCGTCCAGGCGCTGAACGGCGAGATCACGATCGGCGTCCTCGTCGCGTTCCTGGCCGCGTTGAACAACTTCTTCGACCCGATTCAGCAGCTGAGCCAGCTCTACACGACCTACCAGGCCGGCATGGCGGCGCTGGACAAGATCTTCGAGCTGCTCGACGAGGAGCCCGACCTGGTGGACGCGCCGGACGCGATCCAGCTGCCGCGCATCCGCGGCGAGATCGTGCTCGACGACGTGTCCTTCTCCTACGGCGGCGACGCGTACGCGCTGCGGGAGGTCACGCTGACGGTCCCGCCCGGGCAGACGGTCGCGCTCGTGGGCACGACCGGCGCCGGCAAGTCGACGTTCGCTAAGCTCGTCGCGCGCTTCTACGACCCGACGGACGGGCGCGTGCTGGTCGACGGCCACGACCTGCGCGACGTGACGGCGCAGTCGCTGCGATCGCAGATGGGCATCGTGCCCCAGGAGGCGTTCCTGTTCAGCGGCACGATCGCGGAGAACATCGCGTTCGGCCGCCCCGACGCTTCAGGCGATCAGGTGCGGGCGGCGGCCGCGGCCGTGGGTGCCGACGACTTCATCGCCGGGCTCGAGCTCGGATACGACACCCCGGTCGGCGAGCGCGGGGTCCAGCTCTCGGCGGGGCAGCGGCAGCTCGTCGCCTTCGCGCGAGCGCTCGTCGCCGACCCCCGGATCCTCGTCCTGGACGAGGCGACCTCGAACGTCGACGTGCACACGGAATCCAAGATCGAAGCCGGCCTGCGGCGGCTGCTCGCCGGCCGGACAGCGATCGTCATCGCGCACCGGCTCTCCACGATCGAGCGGGCGGGCCAGATCGTCGTGATGGAGCACGGGCGCATCGTGGAGCAGGGGTCCCACGCCGAGTTGCTGGCGGCGCGAGGGCACTACTGGCGTCTGCACGAGGACTGGCGCGAGCAGAGCGCCGCGTAGGGGTCTAGGTCCAGGTGGCCTTCGCCTCGGCCATGGCCGGGAGGAGGATCGGGAGCGTGAGGGCGGTGGTGGTCGCGATGACCTTGATCGTCCTCATGGGAGGAACTGTCCCGGGAGGCGGTAAAGGCTCGGCAATGTGGCGGTTAGAGCCGCGGATCGATGGGTTCTGACTCCAGCGCGAGCACTCCGAAGACGCACTCGTGGACGCGGAACAGCGGCTCGCGGCGGACGAACCGCTCGAGCGCCTCGACGCCGAGCGCGAACTCGCGCCCGGCGAGGCCGCGCTTGCGGCCCAGCGCGCGGCTGCGTAGGCGGGCGATCTGGTCCGGCGCGTCGTACTCCGGCCCGTAGATGATCCGCAGGTACTCGCGGCCGCGGACCTTGATGCCGGGCTGCGCGAATCCGCGGCGGCCGCGTGTGGTGAACGCGAGCGGCTTGACGACCATGCCCTCGCCGCCACCGGCCGTGAGCTCCTCCCACCACGCGGTGGCTTCGGCGTCCGAGCCGGTGAGGTCGACGAAGCGGCGGTCCGTGCGGCGGATCCACTCGGGGTCGGCCGCCGCGAGCGCGTCGCAGTGCTCCAGGTGCCAGGCGTGGTCGCGGTCGAAGCACGCCCCCGATTCGGTGGCGAGGACGTGGAACGGCGCGAGGCGCAGGTCCTCCAGCCCGGAGACGGGCCAGTTGTAGTGCTGGTAGGCGTGCACGTAGCCCGCGACCCGACGGGCTCGCTCGCGGGTGCGCTCGAGCAGCGCGCCGACGTCGACCCGCCGCGCCGCGGTTTCGAGCACGGCGACGCTCGCCTCCAGGGCGGCGGTGCCCGCGGCGCCGACCGGCGCGTACTGGCGGTCGATCAGCTGCTGCGCCTTGGCCGACCACGGCAGCAGCTCGCAGTCGAGCACGACCCAGTCGGACTCGAGCGTCTCCCACAGGTTCGCGGCGGTGGCGGCCTCGCGGATGCGGGCGAGCGCGGGCTCGGCGTCGTCGAGGAACGGGCGGCCCGTGCGCGTGTAGAGCGCGCCGGTGCCCTCGGCTCCGAAGCGCGTGGCCGCGGTCGCCTCGTCGCGGCACACGACCGCGATCGCGCGCGAGCCCATGTGCTTCTCCTCGCACACCACGTGGCCGACGCCCTCGGCGCGATACTCGGCGAACGCCTCCGCCGGGTGCTCGAGCGCGTCCTCGCGCTGGCTGGTGGCCGTGGGCGCCATCGTCGGGGGCAGGTAGACGAGCCAGCGCGGGTCGACGGCGAAGCGGCTCATCACCTCCATCGCGCCCGCCGCGAGCTCCTCCCGGATCGTGACGGTGCGGGCGAACCGCGTCTGGACGAAGCGCTTGCCGGCGATGTCCTCGACGTCGAGCAGGCGGTCGGGGCGCTCCTCGAGCGCGCGCAGCGGCTTGGCGGGCGCATAGTGCTCGCGGGTGGCGGGCACGCTGACGAGCTCGCGCTCGGGCCATCGGAGCGCGGTCAGCGCGCCGCCGAACACGCAGCCCGTGTCGATGTTGATCGTGTTGTTGACCCAGCCGGGCTCGGCGACCGGGGTATGGCCGTAGACGACGGTCGCGCGGCCGCGATAGTCCGCCGCCCAGTCGCCGCGGACGGGCAGGCCGAACTCGTCCGTCTCCCCCGTCGTCTCGCCATAGAGGGCGAACTCGCGCACGCGGCGGGAGCTGCGGCCCTGGTAGCGCTCGGGCATGCCCGCATGGGCGACGACCAGCCGGCCGCCGTCGAGCACGACGTGGCTGGTGAGGTCCTTGAGGAAGTCGGCGGCGCCGTCGACCGGGTCCGCCTCCAGCTGCTCCAGTGATTCGGCGAGACCGTGGGTGACCTGCACGTCGCGGCCGTTGAGCTTGCGCAGGAGCTTGACGTCGTGGTTGCCGGGCAGCGCGATCGCGTGGCCGGCGGCCTGCAGGCGCATGACGGTGCGCAGGACGTTCGGCGTGTCGGGGCCACGGTCCACGTAGTCGCCGACGAAGACCAGGCGCCGGCCTTCAGGGTGCCCGGCTTCGGTGTAGCCGAGCCGGTCGAGGAGCGTGCTGAGCTCTTCGTGGCAGCCGTGGACGTCGCCGACGATGTCGAACGGACCCGCCTCGTGTGCGCGGTTGGCCCACAGCGGCTCGCGGACGATCTCGATCTCGTCACCGGGCCGGACGGTGTGCGCGAAGCGGAAGCCCTCCTTCTGAAGGAACTTGAGCGACCGGCGCAGGTCGCGCGCCTGGCGGCGGATGACGTGCTCGCCGAAGTCGCGGTCCGGGCGCGTGGCGTTGCGCGCCTGGCAGGTGGCCTCGGGCGTGTCGATCACGATCGCGGCCGCGAACAGGTCGTGCTCGCGGGCGATCCGCACGAGCGGCTCGCGCGCCTCGCGCTGGACGTTGGTGGCGTCGATGACGGTGAGGCGGCCGCGTGCGAGCCGGCGCGAGGTGATCTCGTGCAGGACCGCGAATGCGTCCTCGGTGGCGTCCTGGGCGTTGGGGTCGTCGGCCACCAGCGCGCGGCAGGCGTCGCTGCTGACGGTCTCGGTCGGCAGGAAGTGGCGCTCCGCGAACGTGCTCTTGCCGGAGCCGGAGGCGCCGATCAGCACGACCAGGCAGGGATCGCCGAGCGTGATCTTCATCGGGTGAACACCGCCATCTGCGTGGGCGGGCCGGCTTCAGCGTCCTCCGGCCCGACCGGGACGAAGCGGACTCGGTAGCCGTATTCGGCTTCGATCCGGGTCGCCCAGGCGGCGAACTCCGCCCGCGTGAACTCGAAGCGGTGGTCGGGGTGCCGGAAGCCCTCCAGACTCGGCCACAGGCGGTTGTACTCGGCGTTGGGCGTGGTGACGATCACCGTGCGAGGCTGCGCGGAGCCGAACACGTTCTGCTCGAGCGCGCGCAGACGCGGCGGGTCGAAGTGCTCGATCACCTCGACCAGCGTGGCGGCGTCGTAGTTGCGCAAGCGCTTGTCGCGGTAGGTCAGCGGGCTGTGGAACAGCCGCGCGGAGCCGACGCGCCGCTGCGCGTGCTCGAGCGCCCGCGCGGACACGTCGGCGCCGGCCAGGACGCGGTAGCCATCCTTGGTGAGGCGCTCGAGCAGCGCGCCCGACCCGCAGCCGAGGTCGATCACGCTCGTCGCGCCCGTCTCGCGCAGCACGGCCTGGACCGTGCCGAGCCGCTGGTCCTTGAGCGAGACCGGGCGCTCGAGCGCCGCTTCCCGTTGCTCGTCTTCAGGCTGCTGCTCGCCCAGCGCGGCGAGCGCGGGGTTCACGAGCCGGCGCTCGTGCTTGAGGTAGCGGCGCGTGATCAGCTCCCGCTCCGGGTGCGTGTTCAGCCAGCCCTCACCGCGGCGCAGCAGCTTCTCGATCTCGGCCTTGTCGACCCAGTAGTGCTTCTCGTCGTCGAGCACGGGGAGCAGCACGTACAGGTGGGTGAGCAGCGCCGAGAGCCGGGTGGTCGCGGCCAGCCTGAGTCCGACGTGGCGGCCGCTGCCGATGTCCGTGACGGTGACCTCGTAGCCGAGCGGCTCGAACAGCCTGCCGACGAGTTCCTCCCCGCCGCGCGCGGGCACGGCGGGCAGCTCGGCCGCGAGCGGGATCTCGGTCTGGGCGAGCGCGGGCGTGCGGCCTTCCATCGCGGTCTTGAAGACGGTGACCAGCGCGACGCTGAGCAGCGACGACGCCACGTACGGCCGGTCGTTGACGTACTCGGCGAGCGCGAAGGCGCCGCGGCCGCCGCGGCGGGTGAGCCCGACCGGGTCGATCTCGAGCAGCAGCGTGGCCGTGCAGCGGGTGTCGGTCGCCTCGGGATAGAGGACGTGCGCGGTCCCGAACGGGAGCCGGAAGGCCTGCACCCGGTCGGGGTGCTTGTGCAACAGAAAGCCCAGATCGGTCGCGGGCCGGTGCGTGGTGGAAATGCTCAGAAGCACTGAGCGGCACCGTAGCCGGACGAGCGATTCTGCGCGATGTGTTCACGGGTTCGAGCCGTGAACACATCGCGAGAAGCTGCCGGGCAGGGACTCGAACCCCAAATACCAGAGCCAGAATCTGGCGTGTTGCCAATTACACCACCCGGCAACGGGTTGCGGGGAGCAGTATAGGAACCACGAACACGAAATAGGCGGACCGACCGGTTCTGAAGCCTTCCACCCAGGTATTCTCAGCGCTACATTGAAGCTCGGCCTAGCGGGGGCAGCCGCCTCCGCGCGATCGACAGGACTTCCGTTCGCATGCCAGACGCCGGGAACGGCTCAGTTCAGCTCTTGGAGGCAGACCCCGAGCTCGCTCGAGGCCTGGATCCGCGCCGTGTGCGCGAAGTCAGCCAGCGCTTGTTCGCGCGCTCGATCGACGTGCCTCGGGGGCCGTGGTCGCCCGCCCGCGCGTTGGCCGGCGGGACGAATCCGATCGGGCTGCTCGTCCTCGACGGCCTGCTCGTGCGTGAGGCCATCGTGGGCGACCACCCGTGCGCCGAGCTGCTCGGCCCGGGCGATCTCTTGCGTGCCTGGGACGACCGGGACGCCGAGGTCCTGCTGCCCCGCAGCGTCGAGTGGAGCGCGCTCAGCACGGTCCGCCTGGCCGTGATCGACCAGGCCCTGGCCGTCCGCGCCGCCCAGTGGCCCGAAATCTTTGCCTCGCTGGTCGAACGCGCCGCCCGCCGCGCCGAGCGGCTGGTCGTCATGCAGGCGATCGCCCATCTGACCCGGGTCGACGACCGTCTCCTCGCGCTGCTGTGGTGCCTGGCCGAGCGCTGGGGCCGCGTCGCTCCCGGCGGCGTGGTGGTCTCGCTGCGGCTCCCGCATCGCACGCTGGCCGGCATGGTCGGCGCCCGCCGCCCGTCGGTCACGACGGCCCTGGGACAGTTGATCGCGCGCGGAGAGGTCGAACGTCGCCCGGACGGCGGCTGGCTGCTGCTCGGCGAGCCGCCCGAGCCGCGGCAGGCGCGGCCGGTCGACGATCACAGCTCCATCGCCTTCCAGCGGCACTCCGCGTAGACGGCGCAGTTCGGCGGGGCGACCCGCCCCGGGTGGGGCGGGTCGCTTGCCGCTCGCGCCGCGATGCCTACTGGGCCCAGGGCGGAGGGGTGCCCTTTGTTCGCAGGCCGAGCTCGGGGTTGGAGCTCACTTGCGGCGGCGAGGCCGTCTTGCTGGCAATGGTACGGGAACGGAGCCTTACGCGTGACCGTTGTCGCCCACGAACTGGGCGGTGATGTCACGCTCGATGCCCGGGTCGAGGACGACGAGGACCTCGTCGCCCGCCTCAACCACCGTGTCTGCCTTGGGCACGAAGCCCGAGCCGCCGCGAAGCACCGAAATAACGAGTGCGCCGTCCGGGAGCCCGATGTCAGCGATCGCACGACCGGCGGCGGGCGCGGTGTCGGAGACCACGAGCTCGATGATCTCGAGGCGCTCCTCCGGCAGATCGAGCAGGTGGACGAGCCCGTAGCGCGGGACCTCGTGTTCGATCAGGCGCAGGATCAGGTCGGTGGCGGACACCGCGGGCTGGATGCCGAGCAGCTTGAAGTGCTCGAGGTTCCGCGGGTTGTTCACCCGGGCGATGATCCGCTCGCACAGGTACTTCTCCTTGGCCACCTGGCAGATCAGCAGGTTGTCCTCGTCGTCGCCGGTCACGGCGACCACCAGGTCGGCGCGCTGGATGCCCGCGCGCTCCAGGACCCACAGCTCGGTGGCGTCGCCGTACTGGACGGCGTGCTCGAGCTCCTGCTCGACGGTCAGATAGCGGCGGCGGTCCTGCTCGATGCAGGTGACCTCGTGGCCCTTCTCGAGCAGCTCGCGCGCGAGGTTCCAGCCGACCTTGCCGGCGCCCGCGATGATGACGTAGAGGCCCTCGTCCATCAGACGACCTCGCCGAGCGCCGCCTGCTGCAGCTGTTCGATCGCGATCTGGGTCGGGCAGATGGTCTGCAGGCCCTGCTCGGCGTACCAGGCGGCACGGCGCGGGTCCAGCACGCGCGCGATCACGCGCTCGACGTTGAACTTGCGCTGCGCGATCTGCGCGACCACCAGGTTCGTGTTGTCGCCGTTGGTGGAGGCGATGAACACGTCGGCCTCCTCGACCCCGGCCTCGATCAGGGCGTCGATCTCCAGCGCGGTGCCGATGGTGAAGCGCCCGCCCGCTTCTTCCCAGGACGAGCCGAGCTCGACGTCCAGCCGCTCGTGCGACAGCGGGTCCTCATCCAGGACGGACACGGTGTGGCCGCGGCCCAGCGCCGACGTGGCCAACGCTGCCCCGACGCGCCCCGCTCCAACGACGAGTACGAACACAGCTGGAACCCTAGCGTCCGGCCGGGTCGGCGTGCCCGAGCGGAACCGGAGCGTCCGCTGGAAGCGGATCCATCGGGTCGAGCGTCCTGCCCGCGGGCGGCGCCGTGAGGATGACGCGGCAGGTCGCCTTGTTGATCACGTAGCGGGTCGTCTCCCCCACGCTCGTGTCGTGCAGCCCCGGCTTGCCGCCCAGGCGCAGCCCGCCGCCGACGCGGGTCGGCTCCTCCGCGGCGAGCACGACCGCTTCCACGCCGCGGCGCTTGGCCTCACGCACGATCGCCTGCCCCGCCTTGCGCGAGCGCACGACCGCCGTCTGCACCTCGACGCCCTCGTACTCTTCACCCACGGCCTTCGCCCGCGCGAGGGCCGCGCGGGCGCGCTTGAGCTCCTCGTCCGGCACCCGCGCGTCGAGCGGCAGCGTCAGCGGCACCTCGAACACCCAGATCGCCTCGATCACGGCGCCCTCGTCGTCCTCGTCGCGCTCCTCGGCCGCGAGCCGGCCCGCCGTCTGCATGATGTCGTCGTCCAGCGGCGTGCCGAGGACCGGCACGAGGATCGAGCCGAACTCCACCTCCGCGGCGCGCCGGGTCAGCGCCGCCTCGGGCACCGTCACGCGCTTGAAGACGTCCTTGCCCTGCGAAAGCCGGTAACCGAGGTACAGCGACACGCCGGCGACCATCCACACCACCCCGACCCAGCGCGCCGCGCCGTGCTCGACGAGCAGCGCCAGAAACGCCACGAGAGACATCGCCACGCACAGGACAGCCGGGACCGGCAGCTCTGCGCCGCGCATCCGTACGTTCAACGGCATCTTGTACGGGCGGTCGCGCGCCGGCTCGCGCCAGCGCAGCCGGATCACGGACGCGCCCACGATGGCGAAGGCGATCGTCGCCCCGAACGCGCAGATCGCGGCCAGGAACTCCATGTCGGCCGGGACCAGCAGCACGATCGCGGCCACGGCGCCGAAGCCGATGATCCCGACGGGCGTCGCGCGCGTCGGGTGCAGCGAGCCGAACGCGGACGGGATCTGCCGGTTGACCGACAGCGCGTACCCCAGCCGCGACAGCCCGAGCATCGCGGCCTGGGCGGCGCTGACGAAGATGACGACCGCCGAGACCGCGATCAGCACCTGCAACGGCTCCCGGATCCACGCCTGCGAGAACCCGTCCGCCACCCCGAGCAGCGGCGCCTCGATCCAGCGCGAGCCGGTCGGCGGCAACACGGACGAGGCGATCAGCGCGATCCCGAGGTACGGGACCAGCGCGGCCAGCAGCCGCACGCCGATCAGCCGCCGCAGCCCGGCCCGGCCGATTCTCACCTGCCCGGACAGCCCGGAGGAGGCGTCGATGCCGCTGAAGGCCACCAGCACGAGCGGGAACGCGAACACCAGGTTCTCCAGCGACGGCGTACCCGCGACCGAGGCGGGATTCAGCAGCACGTCGGGCTCGAACAGCAGCGCCAGCCCGAGCACGACGACCAGCACCTGCAGCAGCAGATCGCCGAGCACGAGCACCGCCACGCGCTCGAAACGCCGCGGCCCGCCGCCCCGGATGGCCAGGAAGGCCACGAACAGCACGATCGCCGTGCCGATCAGAAACTCGGTCAGGCCGGAGTTGAACTCGCCCCAGAACAGGCCGAGGTAGTCCGTCGACGCGAACGCGCACAGCGCCACCAGGATCAGGTAGTCCAGGCAGATCGCCCAGCCCGCGACGAACGACACGAGCTCGTTGAACCCGTAGCGGGCGATGACGGTCGCGCCGCCGCGCTCCTGGTGCAGCGAGGCGCCCTCGACGTACACCGGCACGATCACCGCGAACAGCAGGCCGCCGGCCAGGAACACCGCCCACGTGAGCCCGAGCGCTCGCTCCGCCACCAGCCCGGTGGAGAAGTAGATCGAAGCGGCGATGAAGCCCTGGACGATCCCGAACAGCGCCGGGGAGCCGAGTTGCTTCTTGAGCGGCTTCACCGCAGCGAACGCTCCACGTAGATCCGCCCCGCGCCGGCGGCGATGAACAGCACGCCGAGGATCACGCCGATCGCGATCGGCCCACCATCACTCAAAAACGTCCGTACGATAAGCCCCACGCCGATCAAGATCATCAGTGCCGGAAGGATGTACCCACGCAGCAGCTTCACAGGATCATCTCCTGGTGCCGGTGATCCGCCGGCGCGGACTCGATGATCACCCGGCACGGCCGCTCCGCCAACACCGTCTCCAGCGTCTTGCCGAAGATCGAC
Source organism: Solirubrobacter deserti (assembly GCF_027587175.1). Classification (GTDB taxonomy): domain Bacteria; phylum Actinomycetota; class Thermoleophilia; order Solirubrobacterales; family Solirubrobacteraceae; genus Solirubrobacter; species Solirubrobacter deserti. The sequence goes on along the minus strand of NZ_JAPCID010000061.1, from coordinate 6,741 downwards.
GCGCCGTTGATGCGCCGCGGCAGCGGCATCACGATCGCGGCGGCGCGCATGTCCGTCGCCTCCTCGATGATGCGCCGGCCCGCCTGGCCCGAACGCACCCGCTCCACGTGGCCCGACACGCGCGCGCCCGCCTGCAGCCGGGCCTGCTCGATCACCGACTCGGCGGCCGCGACCGCCTCGGGCATCGGCGCGTCGATCTTCAGCGCGCTCGGGACGGTGACCAGCGCGAGCACGTGGATCCCGCGCCGCTTGCGGGCGGCGAGCTTGGCCGCGGTGGCGATCACGGTCTCGTTGTAGCCGTCGCTCAGCGGCACGAGCACCGAGTCGTACTCGGCCTCGTGATCCACCACGGGCTGCGGGATCGCGACCTTGTGCGTGGAGGTGAGGTCCAGGCCCTGCGCGCGCCGGTAGAAGAGGAAGACGAGCACGCCGAGCGTGAGCCAGGCCACGCCGGTGATCGCCACGTCCGGGTGCAGCGCGATCGTGACCACCAGCGCCGCGAAGGTCCCGAACCCACCGATGAACGCGAACACCGGCAGGTCGTGCCCGCGGAACGTGAAGTTGCCGGGCGCGCGGTACGGGCGCGGCAGATCGGGGCGCGAAACCCGCAGCCGGATGATCGCCGAGTGCGCGATCGTGAACGACAGCATCGCGCCGAACGCGTACAGGTTGCCCAGAAAGCCGGCCTGGCCCGGGAGCGTGATCAGGATTGCGAGAAAGCCGAAGAGCAGGATCCCGATCCACGGCGTGCGGTACTTCGGGTGCAGCTGGCGCAATCGATCCGGCAGCTGGCGGTGGATGCCCATCGAGTACACGAGCCGGGACACGCCGATCAGGCCCGCGTTGGTGGCCAGGAACAGGATCGTGGCGGCGAGCACGCCGACGTAGATCTCCGCCGGCGTCTGGAACGCGCCCAGGTTGAGGTTCGCGACCACGCCCGCGATCGGGTCTCCCGCGTAGCCACCCTCCTCCTCGGAGAGGCCGAGCAGCGTGAAGTACTCGCCGTCCTCCCCGCGCTGCACCGGCAGCGCGACGAGCGCCACGGCGGGCAGCGTGAAGTAGATGGCGAACACGGCGATCGCGACGCGTTTGATCGCCGCCGGGATCGTCCTGACCTCGTCGCGCGCCTCCTCGGCCATGTTCGAGATCGTCTCGATGCCCGTGTAGGCGATCATCCCGATCGGGATCGCGAGGATGAAGTCCTTCCAGGTCGGCGCCACGCCGAGCTCGACATTGTCGACCAGCTGCCCCGGGTCCGCGCCCAGCACGAGCACCGCGCCGACGATCACCAGCAGCACCTGCGTGAGGAAGTCCACGACCGCGAGCGCGATGTTCAGGCCCGCGGACTCCTTGACGCCGACGACGTTGATCCCCGCCAGCAGCGCGATGATCACCGCGCCCGCGATGATGTCCCCCGGCGAGTGCCGCAGCGCCTCCCACCCGAACGCGCTGCCGATGTAGTGCGGGACGAAGAACGCGGAGATCGCGACCGTCACCACGTAGTTGAGCATCTGGCCCCAGGCGGCGAAGAACGACCAGAACTCGTTGAACGCGCGGCGGGCGAAGCTGGAGGAGCCGCCCGCCTCCGGGTACATCGCGGTCGCCTCCGCGTAGGTGGCGGCCGTGCACAGGAAGAAGATGCCGGTGATCAGGAAGACGATCGGCGTCAGGCCGAGCGCCAGCGCGGCCACGAGGCCGAGCGCGTAGTAGATGGAGGAGCCGACGTTCCCGTAAGCGGTCGAGAAGAGGGCGTTGACCCCCAGGACCCGTTCCAGTCCTTCCAGCCGGCGTCTTGCCATAGAGCGCGGGCGATTCTAGGGACGATGGGTGTTGACACCCATTGACGCGAGGTTACGCCTTGCTCAGCGCTTCGATGGCGTTCTCGGCGCGCTTGCGGATCTGCTCGTCCGGGTCCTCGTCGCGGACCTGCTCGAGCGGCGGGATGAAGTCCTTCCAGCGCGTGATGCCCATGGCGATCATCGCCGTCCGGCGAATCAGCGAATCCTCGTGCGAGAGGTACTCGACGAGGAGCTTGACGACCTTGGCGTCGCTCTTCTCCGGCGCTGCGGTCGCGACCGTGAACAGCGCCAGGCGTTGGGCGTCCACGTCGTCGTCGAACTGATCCAGGTGCGCCCGGAACTCCGACGGCTCGAGCATCTCGATCTTGGCTTGGAGCTGCTTGGCGGCGGCCGCTCGGCCGGGGCCCTCGACCTCGAAGTACTCCACCGCGGTCCCTCCGTCCTCGATGAAGCGCACCTTCGCGTCCTCGTCGGGCACGGTCCACGCGGCGGTCGCCCCCTGGCCCGCGGAAGCCTCCTCCCAGCCGTGCTCCTCGACGACGGCCATGGTCTCGTCGTAGGAGTCCTGGTCCTTCGGGACCAGGCGAATGGTGTCCCCGTGTTCCGGCATCGCGTGTCCCCTCTCGCGTTAGAGCAGCAACGCCTTCAACTTTGACAGCAGGTGCTTCTCGAGCTTCTTCTCGACGAACACCTTGCACTCGGCGTCGGTCGTGAACATCGGCTTCTCCGCGCGCATCAGGCTCTCGAGGTAGGTGACGACCGTCAGCATCTCCCTGCGATACAGCGCTTCGACGTTGTCCTGCTCGAGGTCGCTGAGCTGCTCCGGCGGCACCAGGGAGTTGCGTGCGTCCGCCACCGACCCCTTGGGCGCCATCGGGTTGAGCTTGGTGACGACGTCCTTGAGCGGCGCGCCGCCCTCCCCGGCCGACTCCCACGCCATGTAACTCGTCGCGAACGCGGCCGAGTTGCGCCCGGGCTCGACGACGAACATGAGCCGGGCGATCGCGGCGGCCTGGCTGGCAGCCTTCGGATGGTCGGCGAACCCGGGGCCGATGGGCTTGTTCTGCAGGACGTTGTGGATGCCCCTGCGGATCACCTCGGGTGAGAGCCCGGACTCCTCCATGTCGGCCAGGATGCCGGTGATCGCGGGGTTGTAGTGCCCCTTGCCCAGCCCGTAGGTCTTGATGTGGCCGGGCATGGACGTGTAGCTCTGGCCTTCGTTGACGTCCTGGTCGCCCATCATCACGTGCTCGCCCGTCTTGGGTTCGCGTTGGGCCTTCCCGCTGATCGCCGCGGCTTCGGCCGCGGGAGACTGGGCGTCCCGCGGCTTCATGTCGGGGTTGTTCCTGCGGCGGGCGCGAGCGGCCTTGATCTTCCTGATCTCGGCGGTGACCTGTGGATTGTTCTTGAGCTTCTCGCCGATGCGCAGGAGCATCGCGTGCAGGTCGGCCGGGTCGGCGAAGATCTTCTCCACCACGTCCTTGACCGGGTTCACCTGCGCCTTGACGCCGATGTACTCGCCCTTCTGCTCGACCCACAGGCGCGAGAGCTTGTTCGCGACGCGCCAGTAGAGCAGCTGCGCCTTCATCCGCAGGCTGGAGGCCTTCTTGGCGACGAGGGCCATGATCTTGGGCCGGATCTTGGCCACGGCGTCGTCGAGCTTCTTCTGCTTGTCCTCCTTGGTCTCTTGATTCTTCTTGCCGTCCTTGTCGGTCTTCGTCTTCTTGTTGCGCTTGCCGAAGACCTTGTCCTTGAGCCGGGTGGCGCCGCGCTTGATCTTCTTGCCGACCTTCTTCATCGCCGCCATCAGCTTCTTGCCGATCTTCTGGGCGATGGCCTTGATCTTGCCCGCGACCTTGCTCGCGGCGCCGGCGATCTTGCGCAGCAGGAACTGGGAGACGAACTCGATCACCGCGACGGCGGCGGCCGCGAGCGCGTTGGCGAACGCCGGGCCGGCGTTGCCGGACTTGACGGCCTTCAGGAAGGCGATGAAGCGGTCGATCGCGGCGAGGATCTTCTGGATCGCGCCCCAGGCCGCCATCAGACCCTGGACGACGGCCATCACGGCGCCGGCGGCGGGGACGATCATCGAGACGAGGCGCTCGACGAGGATCATGATCAGCGCCGGCGGGATCGCGGCCTTCAGCGCCTCGAACGCCATCTTGCCGACCTGGGCCATGGTGATCCCGCCCTTGGTGAGCAGGCCCATGACGCTCTTGCCGAGGCCGAGCAGCGATTCCAGCTTCTCGTTGAACCAGCTCTGGATGGCGGTCTTGAGCGCCTTCCACAGGTGGTTCTTGATGCCGTCCATCACGGCCGCGCCAAGGTTGCTCAGCCACTGGCCGGGGTTGGACGCGATGTCCTTGATGATCGCCGCGAACTGGCCGAGCGCGGCGATCGCGGCCTTGGCCTTCTCGATCGCGGCCTTGACGACGTTCTTGACCGCGTCGATCGCGGCGCTGATGCCCTTCTTGAGCAGGTCCAGGCCCTGCTTGAGCGCGTTGCCGACCGCGGTCATGACCTTGCGGATGCCGTCCTTGACGGCGGTCACGATGCGGTTGAGCGCCTGAACGGCCTGCTTGACGCGGTCCTTGATCCACTTGCCGAACTTCTGGCGCGCCGCGGCGAAGCCCGGGATCAGCTTGTCGCCGATCGCGAGCAGCTTGCCGGCGACGGCCTTCACCTTGTCGGCGACGAACTTGACGGCGCGGTCGATGACGCTGTGCGCGAGCTCCTTGGCCTTGTTGATGGCCGTGGTGATCGCGCTGCGGACCTTGTTGAAGACCGCGGTGATGCCGTCCTTGACCTTGTCGTAGAGCGCCTTGGCCTTGGACGCCACCCAGCCGAAGAACCCGCCGCCGCCGGATTCCTCCTTGGCCTTGTCCTTCTCGCGCTTGGCTTCCTCGTCGCCCTTGCGCTTGGCGTCCTCGGCTTCCTTGCGGCCGGCCTCGACGTGCTTGACCGCTTCTTGCTCGGCTTTGCCCTTCTCGGTCTGGATGGCGGTCTGGGCCTCGCCGACCGCCCCGGTGGCCTCGGTGCGGGCCGCGTCGGCGAGCTGCTTCTGCTCGCCGGTCCAGTCGCTGCGGGCCTGTGAGACGCCGGCCTTGGCCGCGGCGTGCTCGGCGATCTGGTCGGCCTTGCCCTTGGCCTCCTCGGCCTGCGCCTCTTCGACGGCCGCGGCCTTGGTCTGGGCGGCCTTCTGCGCGTGCTGTTGTTTCTCGGCGCCGATCTGTGCGGCGGCCTGGGACGCGGCGGCCTTGAGCTGCGGGCCGGATTCCTGGTCGGCGACGATGCTCGCGGTCTCGTCGTCTGCGCCGGGGCCGGCGGCGCCGGGCGCGGCCTGTGCGCCGCCCGCGGGGATCTCGGCCTTGATCTTCTCGGGCTTGGTCGTGGGCGCGAGATCGTTCTCGCCGGCGGGCTCGGCGGCCTCCTTGACGCCCTGCGCGCTGGTCTTGGCGACCGTCTCGTCCAGGTGCGCCTTCTGCTCGCCCATCTGCGCGGGGTCGGCGGCGCCCGTGAGCTGGAGCTTGGGCGTAGAGATCGCCGGGACCGCGACGGCGCCGTCGGACGTGGGCAACGCGTCGATCGCGGCCTTGATCTTGGCCCCGTCGCCCTCGGAGACGTTGCCCTTGGGATCGGGGGTGAGCGCCGGGCCGGGCGGCAGCGGGGCCTTTGGTGGCGGCGCGGGCGTCGGCGCCGGCTTCTCGGGCTCGCCACCGCTCTTCGCGGCCGCTTTGGTGGTGGTCGGGCGGCTGGGCGGCGTGCTGGCGTGCTTCTCGTCGGCGGCCGGGCCGTCCGCGCCGCCGCCGGCCTCGATCTCGGGCGGCTGCGCCGCGAGCTTCTCCTGCTCCTTGGTGACGTGGTTGGCGGCGGCCTTCTCGGCGCCGCCCAGCGTCTCGAGCATCTGCGCGGGCTTGAGCGACGCCGCCGTGGAGACCGCCGCGGCCGGGTCCGCGTTGCTCACGTCGGGCGCGGGCGCCTCGGGTTCGGCCTCGACGGCGCCGCCGCCTCCCCCACCGCCGCCACCGCCGGCGTACTCGCCGCCGCCGCTCGCGCCGAGCGCCTCGAGCTCGCCCTGCGCGTCGGCCGAGATCGCGGACGGGTCCTGCGCGGGCTCCTCTTCGGGCTCGGCGGTCAGATCCTCCGTGGGCGGCGCGAGGAGCTCCGTCGCGGGCGCGCGGGCGATGAACGTCTCGCCGCCGCCGGCGTCCTCGGGCTCCGTGGTGGGCTCCGGCGTCGGCGCCAGTGCTTCCGCGGGCGCCGGACCGGCCTCGACCTCCGGCGCAGCGACCGCCGCGGGGGCCGCCTCGTCCATCGGCGCGTCGGGAGCCATCGCGGGCGAGACCGCCGCGTCCTCGGCCGGCTCGGGCCCCGGATCGGGCTCCGCCGCCTCCGGGTCCGCCGGCTCCGCGGTGTCGGCCGTCTCGGGCTCCGGCAGCTCGAACGTCGTGGACGCGGGCGCGGGAGCCGGCTCGGGCTCCTCCTCGCGCTGCGGCCCGGCGGCCAGCTGCGTCTCGATCTCGGCGAGTTCCTCCTCGGACGGCCCTTCCTTCGCCGCTCCGCCTTCGCCTTCGCCTCCGGCGGCCTCGGCGCCGACGTCGGGCGTGCCGCCGGCGGGCGCCGCCGCGGGCCCAGCCGGTGCGGCGGGGGCCGCCGCGTTCAGCCCGCCCGTGACGGCCGCCGCCACCCCACCCATCGCGCCCGCGATCGCGCCGGGCGCGCCGAGCACGGAGAGGGGCGCGGCCGCCGCGCCACCGGCCGACGCCGCAAGCCCGGCGATGTCGCCGACGCCCGCCGCCCCGGCCGGCGCTTCGAGCCCAGGCCCGGCCGGACCACCACCGGGAGCCACGGCCGTCCCCGCCGCGTCGGGGCCCGCGGCGCCTGGCACGGCCGGTAGCGCGGCCGCGCCCCGGGGCACCGCCGCACCGGCGCCCGGTCTCCG
>NZ_JAPCID010000060.1 GCF_027587175.1 Solirubrobacter deserti | reverse complement strand
GGCCGCGGCCGCCCGCTCTCCGCGCGGGCCGACGAGCACGGCGGCGGCGCCCGCGAGCAGCGCGACGACGAGCGCGAACCAAGCGAGCCAGCGGACGTTCTCGGCGGCCTTGACGAGCTCGAGCGGCGGGCCGGACGCGGTGTCGGTCAGGGTGACGCGGATGGTGTCCGGGATGCGCGCGGCGAGGTCGGGCCGCAGGCGCTCCAAGGCCTCCGACACGAGCAGGCCCGTGTCGGCGACCGTGAGGGTGATCGTGCCCGCCTCGGCGTCGAAGGCGGAGCGGTGCAGGTCGCGCACCGAGCCGCGGACGACCGCGCCGAAGGCGGAGCTGCGCACGACGCCCTCGGCCGCGCCCAACACCAACGGGCGTACCGCGACGAGGTCGGGCTCGGCCGTGATCACAGCGTCGGTCAGGCGCCGGGCGACCTCCTCGCTGACGGCCGGCGTGCGCAGCGCGGCCTCGGTGTGCGCGGCGAAGCGGTCCGCGTCGAACACCTCACGCGTGGCGAAGGTGGCGACGATGCAGACGAGCAGCGCGATCGCCGCCACCACCGCCGCCAGCCAGGACACCGCACTCCGCATGGCCCGAACGCTACGCCTCACCCGGCGCGGACGAGGCGCGCTCACCCGCGCGGCCGCGAACCTGGCACGCGTGGCGCTTCACATCGACATCCCGACGCCGGCCCAACTCGCGACGCTGCTCGACACGCGCGGGCCGGACTGCGTGACCATCTACCTGCCCACGAGCCCGTTGCCGCAGGACGCCGACCAGGCGCGGATCGAGTTCAAGAACCTCGCGGCCCAGGCGCCCGCCAACGAGCTGCTCGACGATTTCGCCGAGGACTTCGTCGCGTGGTCCCTGCTCGCGCACAGCCTCGCGGTGTTCGCGACGCCGACCAGCCTGCGCAGCTTCCGGCTCCCGAACCGCCTCTCCAGCGTGGTGGTGGTCGACGACCGCTTCCACGTCAAGCCGCTGCTGCGCGCCGTCACGTTCCCGCACGCCGCGCTCGTGCTCGCGCTGTCGGCGAACGCCGTCCGCCTGGTGGAGGTCGCGGGCGACGTCCCGCCGTCGACGATCGAGGTCGCCGGCCTGGAGGAAGCCGTGATCGCCGAGCAGCCGCTCCGCTACGCGCGCCAGGTCGACCGCGCCCTCCAGCCCACGCTCGCCGGTGTCGGCCTGCCGCTCATCCTCGCCGCCGCCGAGCCCCTGAACTCGCTCTACCGCGCCACCAACAGCTACCCGGCGCTGCTCGTGGGCGGCATCTCCGGCAACCCGGAGCACCTGACCGAGCTCGAGCTCGCCAACGCCGCGCGGCCCATCCTCGACGACCTGTACGCGAGCGAGCTGCAAGCGCTGCGCGCCCGCTTCGAGGAGTGGCAGTCGCGCGGCCGCGCCGCCACCGACCTCTCCGACGTCGCCCGCGCCGCCACCTTCGGCGCCGTCGACACGCTGTTCGTCGACATCGACACCGACGGGGACCAGGACGTCGACGAGATCGCCCGCCGGGTGATCGCCTCCGGCGGGCGCGTGCTGGCCGTCCGGCGCGACGACGTCCCGCACGGCACCACGGCCGCGGCGCTCCTGCGGTACGCGGTCTAGAAGCGCCAGATCAGCGGCACCCACAGCACCGCGACCACGCCGAACAGCACGAGCAGCGGCAGGCCGAGCTTCCAGTAGTCGCCGAAGCGGTAGCCGCCCGGCTCCATGACCATGAGGTTCGCCGGCGTCGCGACCGGGGTGAGGAACGCGGCCGCGGCCGAGACCGCCACGGCCATCAACACCGGCTCGGCCGCGACGTCCATGTCCGCGGCCGCCGTGAGCGCCACCGGGATCACGATCAGCGCCGTGGCCATGTTGGAGATCAGCTGCCCGAGCGCGGCCGTGAGCACGAACAGGCCGAGCAGCAACGCGTGCGGCCCGAGGTCGCCGACCACGTCCACCAGCAGTCCCGCGAGCGAACCGGCCGCGCCGGTCGCCACCATCGCGGCCGACAGGGACATCATCCCGCCGACGAGCACGACCGTCGTCCACGACACGCCGCGCTGGGCCTCCTCCACCGTCAGCACGCGCAGGACGACCATCGCCATCGCCGCCAGCAGCCCCGCCACCGCGGCCGGCACCAACCCGCTCGCCAGCAGCACGACCATCGCGGCCAGCACGCCGAGCGCCCGCCCCGCGCCCGCGCCGAGCGGCACCGCGCGCCGCACCAGCTCCGGCTCGTCGACCACGAGCAGCTCGTCCAGGCCACGATCCAGGGCGTCCCACGACCCCTGCAGCAGCAGCGTGTCGCCCTCGCTCAGCGCGGTCGGCCCGACGTCCTCCCCACGCCGCTGCACCGCCAGCACAACCAGGTCCCCGCTGGGGGTGACCATGCCCGGGAACACCCGATCGCCGGCCAGCGCCGAGCGCGGCGGGATGACCACCTCCGCCACCCCGCTGCGGCGGTTGAGCAACGCGTCCTCCGGGTGGTCGAGCTGGTACTGCTCCACCAGCGTCCGCGCGTGGCCGCTGAAGTCGGGCGCGATCGACCGCGGCGTGCGCGAGGGCAGCAGCCGCTCGCCGAACAGCAGGACGATCAGCACCGTCCCGAGCACGAGCGGCACCCCGGCGAGTGCGAACTCGAAGAACCCGAACCCGCCCTCCTCGGCCACGATCACGTTCACCGGCGTGCCGGTCAGCGCCAGCAGCGACCCCGCGTGGGCCGCGAACGCGACCGGCAGCAGCAGCTGCGAGGGGGAATGTCGTGTGCGCACCGCGAGGACCACCGCCACCGGCACCAGCGCGGCCACCGCGCCATTGACGTTCAGCAGGGCCGTCAGCCCCGCCGCCAGCCCCATCGTCAACACGATCAGCCGCACGCGCGAACCGCCCACCCGCGCCACCAGCTGCTGCCCCACCCACGCCGTCACGCCCGCCGCCTCCAGCGCCTCGCTGACCACGAACAGCGCCGCGATGAACAGCACGGTCGGGTCCCCGAACCCGGCCAGTGCGTCCTCGAGCGAGAGCACGCCGGTCGCCCACAGCGCCAGCGGGACGAGCAGCGCCACGACCGCCACCGGCAGCCGGTCCACCACGAACAACAGCACGGTCGCGCCCAGCACGACGAACGTGATCGTGCTGTCGTCCATGCCGCTACGGGTGCACGGGCGCTCCCGGGCCGAGCGGGATCCCGACCAGGTACCACGCCACGAAGAAGAGCATCCAGGCGATCGACAGGATCACCACGTACGGGAGCATCAGCGACACCACGGTCCCGATCCCGGCACCGCGCTGGTAGCGCTGGACGAACACCACGATCAGCGGGAAGTACGCCATCAGCGGCGTGAGCACGTTCAGCGGCGAGTCCGCGACGCGGTAGGCGGCGAGCACGGTCTGCGGCGTCACGTCGAGCCGGATCAGCAGCGGGATGAAGATCGGCGCGAGGATCGCCCACTTCGCGATCGCCGCGGGCATGATCAGGTCCACGACCATCGTCACGAGCATGAAGCCGATCAGCAGCCACACGGCGCCGATGTCCAGCTGCTCGAGCACGTCCCCGAGGCCGACCGCCGCCACCTCGGCCATGTTCGAGTACGAGAAGTACGCGATGAACTGGGCGATCAGCAGGAACAGGAACAGCAGCGACGCCATCCCCGCCCACGACTTCGTGATCGAGGACAGGATCTCGGCGCTGGTGCGCAGCGTCCCCGCGCCGCGCCCGTAGCCCAATCCCGCGGCGAGGAAGATCACCGCGATGATCACGATCAGGCTGTCCATGAACGGCGAGTCGCCGATCACGTCACCGGTCTCGGGATGCTGCAGGGGCGCGCCCGGGATCGCGGTCAGCAGCGCGATCACGGCCACCACCCCCAAGGTGGCCCAGAGCGCGTAGCGCAGTCCGCGCGCCTCGGCCGCCTTGTCGACGACCGGCTCCGGCTCGTCCGGGACCGTCTCGTCCGCCGCGTTCCACTTCGGCATCCGCGGCTCTACGAGCCGCGCGGTCACCAGCGTGAGCACGACCGTGACGAACAGCGCCGACACGATCCCGAAGTACAGGTTCGCGGCGAGGTCGATCCGCATGTCCGGCGCGACCAGCCCGGACGCGTCGTTGGTGATCTCCGTCAGCACGCCGTCCAGCGGCGTGATCAGGAAGTTGACGCCGAACCCCGCCGCGACGCCCGCGAACGCCGCCGCGATGCCCGCCAGCGGGTTGCGCCCGACGCTCTTGAACGCCACCGCCCCCAACGGGATGAGGACGATGTAGCCCGCGTCCGACGCGATGCTGGAGATCATCCCGAGCAGCACGATGATGAAGGTGAGCGTCGACGCGGGCGCGACCGCGACGAGCCTGCGGATGAGCGCGCCGATCAGCCCCGCGGCCTCCGCGAGGCCGACGCCGATCATCACCACGAGGATGATCGCGACCGCCGCGAAGTTGCGGAAGTTGTCGACGAACGACGTGAACAGGAAGCGCACGCCGTCGCCCGTGAGCAGCCCTTCGACCTCGGTCGTCTGCCGCCGCACCTCGTAGCTCTCGGCCGGCTCGTGCTCGTACGGCGTGACGTACACCGGGTCGCTGGAGCCGCCGTAGTAGGTCTCCTCACCCGGCACCGGCGGCGGCTCGACGACCTCGTAGGTGGCGGAGATGTCGAACCAGGCCAGCACCTGCGAGAGCACGATCACGCCCAGGCAGAGCCACAGGAACAGGATCGCGGGATCGGGCATGCGGTTGCCCATCCGCTCGATCCCGTCGAGCGCGCGCTGCATGCGCGGCGCCGCGGGCGCGACCGCGATGTCAGCCACGCGCGCGCTCCGCGAGCTCGCCGAAGAACGCGGCCTCGAACCCGACCGCCCGCTCGAGCTCGTCGATCAGCACCCGCTCGTCGGGCGCGTGGATGTTCGCGTAGCCGTCCGTCGCACCCACGAGCAGGATCTCGGCGTGCGGTGCCGCCGCTGCGAGCGCGTTGACGAGCGGGATCGACCCACCACCCGCGGCGCTCACCGGCTCGATCCCCCACGCCTTCACCATCGCCGCTCGGGCGGCCGCGTACGCCGGCCCGCCGGTGCCCGCCGCGAAGCCGTTGCCCGTCGCCCCCGCACTCACCTCCAGCTCGATACCGAACGGGCGGACCGCCCGGAGGTGATGGACGAGCGCCGCCTGCGCCTGCACCGCGTCCTGCTCGGGATGCACGCGCAGGTTGATGGTCGCCCGCGCGTACGGCGAGACGGCGTTGAGCGCGTTCTCGACGCTCGGCACGTCGATCCCCGTGACCGTGATCGCCGGTCCCGACCACACGCGCGAGCCGAGCCCGCCCGTGCCGATCAGCGGCATCCCGTCGCGCACCTCGGCCAGCGCGCGGAACTCGTCGTCGGAGTAGGACTCGCCGTTCCACTCGTCGCGCCGCAGCCCTTCGACCGCCACGTCGCCGTGCTCGTCGTGCAGCGAGGCGAGCGCCCGCAGGACGGCGAGCAGCGCGTCGGGCGCCGCGCCGCCGAACTGGCCGCTGTGCTTGGCGCCGTCGAGCGTGCGCACCTCGACGGTCACCATCGCCATCCCGCGCAGCGCGACGGTGAGCGTCGGCACGCCCGGCCGGACGCTGCCCATGTCGCCGATCAGCATCGCGTCGGCGGCGAACAGCTCGGGCGCCGTCGGCGGATAGGTGGTGAGCGCGCCGCCGCCGACCTCCTCCTGGCCTTCGATGACGAGCTTGATGCCGACCGGCGGCCGCCCGTCCCACGCCTGCAACGCACCGGCGTGCGCGACGATGTTCGCCTTCGAGTCGGCGCTGCCGCGGCCGTAGATCGCGCCGTCGCGTTCGACGGGCTCGAACGGCGGCGACGTCCACAGCGCCTCGTCCCCCGCCGGCACGACGTCGTAGTGGCTGTAGAGCAGGACGGTCGGGGCGCCGGGCGGCGGGGGGATCTCCCCGACCAGCACCGGCGCCGTGTCCGGCAGCTCCAGCGCGCGCAGGTCCTGCACGCCGGCGCCGGCGAACAGCGCCTTCACGCGCTCGAACGCGTCGTGCAGCGGTCCGAGCGGCGCGGGCGAGATCGACGGGATCGCGATCAGCTCGGCCAGGTCCTGCTTGAGATCCAGCCCCACGTGCGCCATGCGGCGCACCCTCTGACGCAGCGGGGTGAGTGGGCATCACCCGCTAGGGACGAAAGACGATCAGCACCTCGGCCGGGGCGTCGACCGCGACCAGCGCGTGCGGCTCCCAGGTGGAGAACTCCGCCGCCTCTCCCGCGCGCAGCAGCCGGTCCGACGCGCCCACCAGCACCCGCACCGTGCCGTCGAGCACGTGCAGCCACTGGTGGCCCTCGTGCTGGTGACGGACCGGCTCCTCGACCGGCAGCACGACGCGGTACACGCGCGGGCCGTCGGGGCCTTCCGGGCCGACCGGCCACCACGTTCGGCCGTCCCGCGCCGGCTCGGGCTCGCCGCCGACGAGCAGCGCCTCGACCGGCAGCTGCAGCGCGTCCGCCAGCCGCTCGACCTGCGCGAGCGTGAGCCGGCGCGCGCCGGTCTCCAGCCGGCTGATCGTCGACGCGGTCATGCCGGCCTGCGCTGCCAGCTCCGCCAGCGAGAGCCCGCGCTCGAAGCGCGCCTGCCGCAGCCGCGCACGCACCCGGTCCTCGATTGCCATTCCGGCAACGAGCTTGGCAGGCGCGGCGCGCGCCTCCACCCTCGAGCCATGCAGATCGACGTACCCGGCGGGCACATCCACGCGGTGATCGAGGGGGAAGGGCCACTGGTGCTGCTCATCCACGGCTTCCCGGAAGGCGCGTGGGCGTGGCGCCACCAGCTGCCCGCGCTCGCCGCCGGCGGCTACCGCGCGGTGGCGATCGACGTCCGTGGCTACGGCGACTCGCTCAAGCCCGACGCCGTCGAGGCCTACCGGATGCTCGCGCACGTCGCCGATAACGTCGCGGTGCTCGAGGCGCTGGAGGCGGACACCGCCGTCGTCGTCGGCCACGACTGGGGCTCCCCGATCGCCGCCGCCTCCGCGCAGGTGCGGCCGGACCGCTTCACGGCGGTCGCCCTGCTCGGCGTCCCGTACCAGCCGCGCGCGGACACGCCGCCCGCGTTCCCGCCCGACTTCTACGTCGCCCACTTCCAGACGGACGCGGCGCAGCGCGAGATCGAAGCCGACATCGAGAGCTGGCTGCGCCGCTTCTACGCCGCCCTCACCGACGGCACGCCGGGCTGGTTCGGCAACCCGATGCACCTCCCGGACGCAGCGCTGCCGGCCTGGGTGGACGACTTCGAGGCCATCGTCGCCGCCTTCGAGCGAGGCGGCTTCGCCGGCCCACTGAACCGCTACCGCAACTTCGTCCGCGACTGGGAGGACCTGGCCGCCTTCGACGAGCTGCGCGTGCCCTCGATCTTCATCACCGGCGAACGCGACAGCACCCGTCTGTGGATGCCCGCCGAAGGCCACGTCATCCCCGACTGCGGCCACTGGGTCCAGCAGGAACGCCCGCAGGCGGTCAACGCGCTCCTCGAGGACTTCCTACGGAGCCTGGGGCAGCCGGTGTGAGCCGCGCTTGGCGGGCTTGGCCGACGGCGGCGGGACCATCGGGCCGATGTCGCCGTCGGGCGCCGTGTCGAGGTCGAGCATCACGGGCGCGTGGTCGCTGGGGCCCGAGCCCTTGCGCGCCTGGCGGTCGACCCAGGCCGCGGCCCGGCGCTCGGCGACTGGACCGGTCGCGAGGATCAGGTCGATCCGCATCCCCAGGTCCTTGTGGAACATGCCGGCGCGGTAGTCCCAATACGTGAAGACACGCTCGTCGGGCCAGCGCTCGCGGATCACGTCGCGCAGGCCGACCGACTGCAGCGCGGTCAGCGCCTCCCGCTCCGGCCCGGTGACGTGCGTCTGGCCGATGTAGGCGTCGGGGTCGAAGACGTCGTCGTCCGCGGGCGCGATGTTCATGTCGCCGAGGACGACCGCCGCTTCCGGCCCCGCCGCGACCATGTCCTTCAGGGCCGCGAGCCACTTGAGCTTGTACTCGTAGTGGTCGGACCCGGGCGAGCGGCCGTTGGGCACGTACACGCAGGTGAACCGCACGCCACCACAGGTCGCGCTGACGGCGCGGGCCTCCGGCTCGGGAAAGCCGGGGCCGTCCGGGATGCCGCGGACGACGTCCTCGAGCCCGACCTTGGACAGGATCGCGACGCCGTTCCACGCCGCCTCGCCGTACACGGCGCTCTCGTACCCGCGAGCGGAGAGCTCCTCGTTCAGGAGCTCTCCGAAGGCCTCGTCGGTGAGCTTGGTCTCCTGCAGGCAGACGACGTCGGGTCGGCGTTCATCGAGCCACGGCAGGAGCCGGGGGACGCGCTGCTTGACCGAGTTGACGTTCCAGGTCGCGATCCGCACGCCCCCAGCGTACGACTAGTGGCGGCCGCGCCCCCGGCCCGGGCGGTCGTCCCGGTCGCCGTGGCCATGGCCGCGCCCGCGGTCGTGGCGCTTGCCCGCAAACGTCACGCTGTCGAGGTAGTCGAAGCCGACCTCGGCGGCCTCGAACGGGTTGAACGTGGCGTCGCCGAAGCGCGGGTCGTGCTCGACCGTGTAGTAGCGGATCTGGCCCTTGGAGGCCGCGAAGATGCGCGGGAAGTCGATGTGACCGCGACCGACGATCTCGATCCGGCCGTCGCTGGCCCGGCGGTCCTTGACGTGGAAGAACTGGATCCGCTTGCCGTAGCGCTGCAGCAGCGCGACGGGGTCCTGCCCGGCCTGGACGGCCCAGTAGAGGTCGAGCTGGAACGCGACGTTCTTCTTGGACGTGTTGGCCGCGAGGATCTCGTAGGCCGTGCGGCCGTTGAAGACCCGCTCGAACTCCCAGTTGTGGTTGTGGACGATCAGCGTCTGGCCCGCGCGCCGGGCCTTCTCGCCGACCTCGTCCAGGTACTTGGCGTACGCGACCCAGTCGGCCTCGGTCTCGAGGTCGTCGTTGGGCGTCCCGCCGGAGCCGAAGTACTTGACGCCGAGGATCTTGTTGTCCGCGATGATCTGGTCGACGTTCTGCGGAGCCGCCGGGTGACCGACGTCCACGTGGCGACCGGGCGCCTTGAGGCCGTACTTGTCGAGCAGCGCGCGGTACTCCTGCGCGCTCAGGCCGCTGGTCGAGAACGGCTCGACGTTGCGGTAGCCGTACGAGCGCAGCTTCGCGAACACCTCTTCGGTGCGCTGGACCGCGGCCGGACCGGGCTCGAAGCCGATGTACTCGGCGAACGTCCACAGCTGGACGTTGATCTGCTGGGTGGGGACGCCGCGGCCGCCATGGCCCTGCTTGCCTCCCGCCATGGCGGTGTCGGCCACGCCGACGCTCGCGCCGACGGCGAGCGTGGCGGCGACGACGCCGCGGATGAATGACTGCTTCATGGTGTTCTGCGTTGCCCCGGCGGCCGCCCCGGTAACCCGGCACGTCTCACAGGCGAGACGGTGAGTCACGCCTGCGCAACATCGCGCGCGCCGAGGCGGCGTAGCGTCTCCGCGGTCAATGGGAACTCGGGAGGCTCCTCTTGTCCACACGCGACACGACCCGCCGTCGCTTCATCGCCGGCGCGGGAGCGGCATCGGCCGCGCTCGCGCTCACACCGTCGAAGGCGCTCGCCACGGGTGGCGGCGGCTGGCATGGGCGCCGTGGCGCCGTCCGGCTGCTGCACTTCACCGACGCGCACGTCACGCCGGGCGTCCCACGCTCGGAGGCGCTGACCAAGCGCGCGCTGGCGCTCGGGCTCGCCTACCGGCCGGACGTCGTGATCCAGGGCGGCGACGCGATCATGGACGCGCTGTACGCCAACAAGGCCGACACCGCCGCGCAGTGGGCGGTGCACCAGCGCGTCTACAAGGGCATCCGCACGGCGGTCGCGCACGTCGTCGGCAACCATGACTGCTGGACGGGTCCCGGCTCGAGCGGCGACCCGCTCGCGGGCAAGGCGTGGACGCTGAAGGAGTACGGGCTCGAGTCGAGCTGGTACGCGTGGAAGCTCGGCGCGTGGAAGCTGATCGTCCTCGACTCGATCGAGCTCACGGGCGGCGGCGGGTACGTCGGCCGGCTGGGCGAAGAGCAGACCGCGTGGCTGCGCCGCGAGCTCGCCGCCACCCCGCGCTGGATGCACGTGGTGCTCGTCACGCACATCCCGATCCACACCGCACTGCCGTTCACGGACGCTTCGCTGCGCCAGCCCGACGGCTCCTTCCGCGTGCCGGGCGGCTGGGGCGTCCACTCGGACCTGCCCGAGCTCAACGAGCTGCTGCTCGACCACCCGAACGTGCGGCTCGCGCTCAGCGGCCACAACCACGTGCGCGACGACATCACCTACAACACCGTCCGCTTCGCCTGCGGCGGCGCCGTGAGCGGCAACTGGTGGGATGAGGGCGACCCGGGCTACCGCGACACCCCGCCCGGCATCGCGATCGTCGACCTCATGCGCGACGGCACGGCGGAGATCGGCTACTTCAGCTACCGGGAAGTGGGCCCGCGCGAGGTGTCGGCCGACGGGCCGGCGCGGCCGTAGAGGCCGCGCCGACCGCAGGCGGCTAGGACGCGGTCATCCGAACCAGCGGGTGACCGCGTCGGCGAGCCCGGCGTCGGAGCCGTCCTCGCCGACCCACGCGACGTGCCCGTCGGGGCGCACGAGCACGGCCGAGGGCGCCGCAACCTCCCCGATCACCGGCAGCTCCCACGGGCCGTCGTATGCGGCGTCGACCACGCGCACGCCCGCCTCCAGCGGCGCGCCGCCGAAGTTGAGCAGCACGGGCCGGGCGGTGTGCAGCAGCTCGTACACCGTCCCGCCGCCGGTGAGCTCGAGGTCGGGCATCCGCCGGCCGAGCAGCGGGTGCCCCTCGCCGAGGTCGTAGTGGATGTCGAGCCCGGACAGCGCGCCCGCCATGAACCTGCGCGGCTCGTCGAACGCCATCACCTCCGCGATCGTGTCGCGCAGCGCGAGGCTGCGCGGGTCGCCGAGGTTGAGCGACGTCATCGCCATCGTCTGCTGGATCACGCGGGCGCCCACCGGGTGACGCTCGTCGTGGTAGCTGTCGAGCAGGGTGTCCGGCATCTCGCCCTTGACCACGGCCGCCAGCTTCCAGCCGAGGTTGAACGCGTCCTGCACGCCGGTGTTCAGGCCCTGGCCGCCGACCGGCGAGTGGACGTGGGCCGCGTCGCCGGCCAGCAGAACGCGCCCGGCCCGGTAGTTCGCGGCCTGCCGGGAGGTGTCGGTGAAGCGCGAGATCCAGCGCGGCTCGTGGACACCGAAGTCCGAGCCCCACACCGCGATCATCGCTCCCCGCAGGTCCTCCAGCGTCGGGTCGGACGTGCGCCCCAGCTCGTCCTCGCGCACGACCATCCGCGCGTACCCGTCGTCGAGCTTGCCGATCGCGTACACGCCCTTGTCGTCGCGCCGCAGGTTGCCGACCTCGGACTCGTCGGCGATCTTCGCCTCGGCCACCAGCGAGCTGCTCGCCGGGTCCCAGCCCGGGAACTCGATGCCCGCGAGCTTGCGCACGGCACTGCGGCCGCCGTCGCACCCGAGGACGTACTGCGCCCGCACCGTCCGGCCGCCCGCCAGCTCCAGGTCGACACCGTCGTCGTGCTGCGTGAGCCCCGTGACCTCACAGCCGCGCTCGACCGTCACGCCCAGCTCGGTCACCCACTCACGCAGGATCGCCTCGAACTTGTTCTGCCACAACGCCAGCCCGTACGGCCGGCGCGACGGGAAGTCGCTGATGTCCAACGGCACCGGGAAGTGCACGACCTGGGCCGCCTGGCCCTGCGAGACGAACCGCTCACCCACGCCGCGCAGGTCCAGCACCTCGATCGTGCGCGCCTGCAGCCCGCCCGAGCGCGCGCTCTCCAGCTCGGGCGTCGCCCGCCGCTCCAACACCATCGGCTCGACCCCCGCGAGAGCCAACTCGGCCGCCAACATCATCCCCGCCGGACCGCTGCCGACAATCGCCACCGCATGCATCTGTACGCCCTTTCGTCGCTTGCGGCCAGCGATTATTGGGCACACCCGGGGGCTTGAATCAAGCCCCCCTATGCGGTCTAATCTAGTTGTGGCGGGGGCAGCCGGCTACGCGTGAGCGGGCTCCAGCAGCACCGAATTCGCCCGGCTGACGGCGATCTCCCCGCGTATCGCCACTTCTCGCTCGAGCCGGAACTCCGCCAGCTCGGAGCGCATGAAGGCGAGCGCCTGCTCCTCGGAAGCGTCCACCGCCTGCTCGTCGCGCAGCACGCTGATCCACAGCAGCTCGCCGTCGTCGCAGTCGAGCAGGTGTGAGGCCTCGAAGCCCTCGAGCGACTGCAACCGGTCGGCGAACGCCCGGTCGACGGCCTGCAGGAGTTCCGGCACCGTGCCGCTGCGCACGCGGTAGAGCCGGATGCTCACGGCCTTGCGCGCGCCGCCGAAGCGACTTGGCTCGAGCATGCCGGGCGCGGCCCGGCTGACGGCGCTCGCCCCGTGGATCGCCTCGTAGCGCGTGAACTCGATGTCCTTGAGCTGCTCCTCGGTCCAGCGCTGCGCCAGCGCGCGCGACGCCTCCGCCTGTGCCGCCTCGGCGAACATGCTGAGCGTGAAGACGTCGCCTTCGCCGCAGTCGATCAGCACGTAGGACACGAACCCCGCCTGCGCGGCGAGCTGATCGGCGAACGACTCGTCGACGCGCCGCATGAACTCGTCCGCCCGCTCGGCCCGCATGCGGTAGCGCCTCATGCTCGCGAACATGCCCCGCCTCCCTTCCTCACGTCTCGGTGATGGGCAGGCTATGGAACGTATCGAACGCGACCGCCGCCGCGCCTTCGGCGTCCCGGGCCGCGCAGAGGCGGATCAGCTCGTCGTGCCGATCGGCCGCCGCGCGGCCGTCGCTCGCCGAGAAGCGCAGTCGCTCGGCGCGGCGCAGCACGGGTGAGAACTGGTCGAGCACGGCGCGCAGGGCGCGGTTGGCGGCGACCGTGACGGGTACGCCGTGCAGGTCGTCGTCCGCGCGGAGGGCAGCTTCGAGGTCGCCGGCCTCCACCGCGGCCCGGAAGCGCGCGTTGGCCTCGCGCATCGCGTCGAGGTGTTCGTCCGTGAGCGCGGCGACCGCCTCGCGCACGGCCACCTCGTGCATGGCGGCGACCACGTCGCGCGCGTCGCGAACGGTGCGCGGGTCGAGCGCGCTCACCGTCGTGGACCGGCCGGGCGCGAGCGTCACCAGCCCGGCTTCAGCGAGCCGCAGCAGCGCTTCGCGCACGGGGGTCCGGCTGACCCCGAGCCAGACTGCGAGCTCCACGTCGCGCAGCTGCTCGCCCGGTTCAAACGTGCCGTCGACGATCGCGTCGCACAAGCGCCCGTAGACGTCGTCGCGCAGCAGCCGGCGTTCGATGACGGGTGGCGCGTCGTCCGGGATCGGCATCCCGGAAGCTTGACAGTCGTCGCCTGAAGTGCGATATATTGCACTTCAACTTCAAGCAGCCCGGAGGTAGCACCGATGTCCGCCTCACCCACGATCGTCCTCGTCCACGGCGCCTTCGCCGAGTCCGCCAGCTGGAACGGCGTCATCGCCGAGCTCCACCGCCGCGGCCACGAGCGCGTGATCGCGATCGCCAACCCGCTGCGCGGCCTCCAGCCCGACGCCGAGTACCTGCGCAGCGTCATCGACAGCATCGAAGGCCCGGTGGTCGTCGCCGGCCACTCCTACGGCGGGTCGGTGATGACCGAGGCCGCGGACGGCGCGCCCAACGTGAAGGCGCTGGTCTACATCGCCAGCTTCAACCTCGATGCCGGCGAGAGCACCGGTGAGCTCGCGGCCAAGTTCCCGGGGGCGCGACTCGGCGAGGTGCTCGACGCGGTCCCGTTCCCCGGCGGCACCGACCTCTACATCCAGCCCGACCGGTTCAACGAGATCTTCGCCGCCGACGTCGATCCCGAGACGGCCGCGCTGATGGCGGCCACGCAGCGGCCGATCGCCGCCGCCGCGCTCGAGGACCGCGCCACGAAGGCGGCTTGGAAAGCGATCCCGTCCTGGACCATGGTCACGCTGCAGGACCTCGCCATCCCGGCCGACTCGATGCGGTTCATGGCCGAGCGCGCCGGCTCCACCACGGTGGAGATCGACGCCTCGCACGCCGTCACGGTGTCCGAGCCCGTGGCCGTCGCCGAGCTGGTCGACGCGGCCGTGCGGGCGAGCACCGAAGCCGTCGCCGTCTGAGCCAGAATCCCCGCGTGCACACCGCGCTCGACCTGACCGGCGTCTTCGTCTTCGGCATCTCGGGCGCGCTGATGGCGATCCGCCACGACTTCGACATCGTGGGGATCGCCATCCTCGCGGTGATCACCGCGCTCGGCGGTGGAATCCTGCGGGACCTGATCCTCGGCGACACCCCGCCGCTCGCGTTCGCCGAGTGGAAGTACCTCGCCGTCGCGCTCGCCTCCGCCGCCGTCGCCGCGGTCGCCCACCCCGAGCTCGGCCGCATCCCGCGCACGCTGCTGCTGTTCGACGCGGCCGGGCTCGGCCTGTTCTGCGTCGCCGGGACGGTGAAGGCGCTGGACTTCGGCCTGGCGCCGATCGCGGCCGTCCTGCTCGGCGTCACGACCGCGGTCGGCGGCGGCGTGGCGCGCGACGTGATCGCGCGCCAGACGCCCGAGCTGGTGCGCCGCGACTCCGAGCTATACGCCGTCCCCGCACTCGCCGGCGCGATCGGCGTCGCCGTCGCGTGGGAGCTGGAGGCCTACGAGCCGCTGTTCGGCGCGATCGTCTCCGTGGCCGTGTTCGGCACCCGCGCGCTGGCGCTGCACCGCCACTGGCGCGCACCGACGGCGTTCAGGCGGTGACGACCGTGTCCCGGCCGCCCGCCTTGGCCGCGTAGAGCGCGGCGTCGGCGGCGGCCAGCAGCTCGGCGCCGTTGAACGCCCCGCCGCCCGTGGCGGCGACCCCGAAGGAGACGGTCACGTCGAGCTCGTCGATCGGCGCGGTGCCGACGCTCGCGCGCAGCTCGTCGGCGAGCGCCGTCGCCTCGCGCACGTCCGCGCCGGGCAGCAGCACGAGGAACTCCTCGCCCCCCAGCCGGTAGGCGAGGTCGAACGCGCGCAGCCCGCCGCGCAGGCGCTGCGCGACCTCCGCCAGCACGGCGTCGCCGCGCGCGTGGCCGTGCTCGTCGTTGATGCGCTTGAAGTGGTCGATGTCGGCCGCGATCGCCGCGATCGACTGCCCGCTGACCGCCGCCTGGGCGCGCAGCTCCTCGAGCCGGTGCTCGAGCGCGCGCCGGTTGAGCATCCCGGTCAGCCCGTCGACGACGGCCTCCGTGCGGTGGTCGACGTCGGAGCGCATGAGCGCGAGCAGCAGGATCGCCACGCTGAACAACGTCGCCAGCATCGCGGTGGTCGCGTACCAGAGCGGCAGCGGCTCGCTCACGGGCACCAGCAGCGCGATCGCCGCCACGAGCACGCCGGCGAACCCGACGCCCGCGACCACCCCGCGCGCGCCGAAGCGCGCCGGCAGCGTGACGAGCGGGACGACGAGCCAGCTCAAGACGAAGCTCCGGATGCCGCCGGTGGTCGCGATCGCGGTCGCGATCATGATCTGGCTGAACGCCCACGAGAGGGCGAGCCCGTACTCCGGCGCCGGCAACCGCCGCGCGACGCGGCCGACCACGACGACCACGAGCACCGCGCACAGCAGCAGCACGAGCGGTCGCCAGCCGAGATACGGCAGCGCCGCGAGCACGCACGCGCCGAGCAAGCCGAGCGCCGCCACGCGCGGACGGCGCAGCCGCTCGTCCATGTCGAGCAGGCGCTCGCGCGCGGCGAGATCGGGGCAGAGCCATGTCGGCCGCGCATCCATCCCTCGAGTGATCGGCCGCACACGGCCGAGCTGGAGCTACGCCGTCGCGACCGGCAGGTGCTCGTGGTTGCTCCACTGCGAGAACGAGCCCGGGTAGAGCGCCGCGTCGACGCCGGCGATCGCAAGCGCGGCGATCTCATGTGCCGCGGTGACGCCGGATCCGCAGTAGACGCCGACCAACCGCGAGCCGTCGGCGCCGAGCGCGGCGAAGCGCTCGCGCAGCGCGTCGGGTGCCAGGAAGCGGCCGTCCGGCGCGAGGTTCTCGGTCGTCGGCGCGCTCCGGGCGCCGGGGATGTGGCCGGCCCTCGGATCGATCGGCTCGACCTCGCCGCGGTAGCGCTCACCGGCGCGCGCGTCCAGCAGCACACCGCGCTCGGCCAGCTTCGGCACGTCGTCGAGCTCGACCAGCGGGAGCGCACCGCCGCGCAGCTCGATGTCACCCGGCTCGGGCACGACGTCGTCGGTCGCCAGTTCCCCGGACCAGGCGGCGAGGCCGCCGTCGAGCAGCCGGACGTCCGGCACGCCCGCCCACCGAAGCAGCCACCAGGCGCGCGCTGCGGCCGTGTTGCCCGTCGCGTCGTAGGCCACGACGGGCCGGCCGGCGCGCACGCCCCAGCGCCGCGCGGACGCCTGCAGCGCTTCCAGCGAAGGCAGCGGATGACGGCCGTCGGTCGGCGCGCCGTGCGCGGCGAGCTCGGTGTCCAGGTCGACGTACACCGCTCCGGGGATGTGGCCCTGCAGGTACTCGCCGTGTCCGGGCGGACCGCCGAGCTTCCAGCGCACGTCGAGCAGCGTGACGTCGTCGAGGAGGGCAGCGAGCTCGTCGGCTTCGATCAGCACGCGCATGGCGGCGATCCTATTCGTGGCCGGTCGGAAGCGGCGCGCCGCAATCCACGCACTCGCGCCCGACCACCGGACCCTCCTGGGGCACGGAGTAGACGCGATGGCGGTCCAGGCCCTGCACCTCGTACGTCTTGCCGCATTGACAGCTCCACGTGCGCGGGCCGCTGCCGCCGCGCACCCGTTTGGCGACGAAGAACCCCACGCCGATGGCGACGATCCCGCCCAGCGCGGCCAGCCCTTTCTGCTCGTTGGTCATGGCAGCCTCACCTACCCCGTGAGATAGGCGACCACGACATCGCCGAGCATCGTGCGGTAGCCGTCGCGACGGTCGGCGGCGAGCAGGTCGCGGTCGAACAGCGCCTGCCAGGTGTGGCGGTTGGCGACGCGGAAGACGCAGTAGGAGCTGATCAGCATGTGCAGGTCGACGGCGTCCACGTCGGCCCGGAAGACGCCCGCCTCACGGCCGGCGCGCAGGATGCGCTCGATGCGCTCGACGGCGGGTGCGTTGATCGCCGCCAGCGACTCTGCCATGTGCTCGCCGCGGTGGATGTTCTCGATGCTCACGAGCCGGATGAAGTCCGGGTGCGCCTCGTGGTGGTCGAACGTCAGCTCGGCCAGCGCGCGGATCGCGGCGACCGGGTCCAGATGGTCGACGTCGACGGTCTGCTCGGCGGCGCGGATGGCCGCGTAGGCCTGCTCCAGGACCGCCACGAACAGCCCTTCCTTGGAGCCGAAGTAGTAGTAGAGCATCCGCTTGGTGGTCCGCGTGCGCTCCGCGATCTCGTCCACGCGCGCCCCGCTGTAGCCGTGCTCGGCGAACTCCCGCGTCGCCACTTCGAGGATCTCGCCCTGCGTGCGATCCCGGTCCCGTGAGCGCTCTGGCTGCGTAGCGGCCATCACCTGCGGATGTTGACAAATCCAAGAGCGGGTATGTAACGTACTAGTTCGTACATTATGGCGGAGAGAGACCATGTCGTCGGCCTCATCGGGGCCGGCATCGACGCATCCCTGAGCCCCGCGCTGCACGAGGCCGAGGCCGCCGCGCAGGGGCTCGACTACGAGTACCGGCTGCTCGACATCGACGGCCGCGAGCTCGGCGCCCTGCTCGAGCAGGCGCGGGCCGCCGGCTTCAGCGGCGTCAACGTCACGCATCCGTGCAAGCAGGACGTCGTCCCGTTCCTGGATGAGCTCTCGCCGGAGGCGGCGGCGCTCGACGCGGTGAACACGGTCGTGTTTCGAGCGGGCCGCGCAATCGGCCACAACACGGACGCGAGCGGGTTCGCGGAGAGCTTCCGGCGCGGGCTCCCCCACGCCCGGCTCGGCAAGGTGGTGGTGCTCGGCGCGGGCGGCGCGGGCTCCGCGGTCGCGCACGCGGCGCTGCGGCTGGGCGCGCGGGAGCTGGTGATCGTGGACGTCGACTCCACGCGCGCAGCGGCGCTGGCGAACCGGCTCGGCGCGCGCACGGGCGCGCTCGATTCCGTGCAGGACGCCGACGGGCTGATCCACGCCACCCCCACCGGGATGGCCGCGCATCCCGGCCTGCCCTTGCCGGAGGAGTTGCTGCGCCCCGAGCTGTGGGTCGCGGAGGTCGTGTACCGGCCGCTGGAGACCGAGCTGGTCAAGCGCGCGCGCGAGCTCGGCTGCCGTACGCTCGACGGCGGCGGCATGGCGGTCATGCAGGCCGCGGGCGCGTTCGAGCGCTTCACGGGCGTCGAGCCCGACCGCGAGCGCATGCTGCGCCACTTCGCCACGCTGGTGGAGCCGGTGAGCGCGCGGTGAAGCGCTCGATCGCCACCGTGTGCCTGAGCGGCACGCTCGACGAGAAGCTCGACGCGGCCGCGTCCGCCGGCTTCGACGGCGTCGAGCTGTTCGAGGCCGACCTGATCAACTCGCCGCTGCGCCCGGACGAGGTGCGCGCGCTCGCCGACGCCCGCGGGCTCACGATCGATCTCTACCAGCCGTTCCGCGACTTCGAGGCGATGCCCGAGCCGGACTTCCGCCGCGCGGAAGCCAAGTTCGACGTGATGGAGGCGCTCGGCGCGCCGACGATGCTCGTCTGCTCGAACGTCTCACCGCACGCGATCGACGACGACGCGCTCGCGGCGGCGCAGCTGCTCGAGCTGGCCTCGCGCGCGGACGCGCGTGGGCTGAAGATCGCCTACGAGGCGCTCGCGTGGGGCCGCCACGTCAGCGAGTACGACCACGCGTGGCGGATCGTCGAGCGTGCCGACCACCCCGCGCTCGGCACCTGCCTGGACTCCTTCCACATCCTCAGCCGCGGCACGTCGCTGGACACGATCGATGCGATCCCGGGCGAGAAGATCTTCTACCTCCAGCTCGCCGACGCGCCGTTCCTGAGCATGGACGTGCTCCAGTGGAGCCGCCACTACCGCTGCTTCCCCGGCCAGGGGGCACTGGACGTGCGCGGACTGCTCGCACGCGTGCTCGCCGCCGGCTACAGCGGCCCGCTGAGCCTCGAGGTCTTCAACGACGTCTTCCGCCAGGCCGACCCGTGCCGCACCGCGATCGACGCGATGCGGTCGCTGATCCTGCTCGAGGACGAGCCGCTGCCGGAGCCCGCCGCGCTGAACGGGTTCGCGTTCGTGGAGATCGGCGTCGACTCACCGGAGATCGAGGACCTGCTGCGCGCGATGGGGTTCGCGCACGTCGGCCCGCACCGCTCCAAACCCGTGCAGCTGTTCCAGCACGGCGAGATCCGCGTGGTGCTCAACCACGGCGTCGGCGAGGACGATCCCGAGGTCGTCGCGATCGCGGTCGACTCCAGCGACCCGGATGCGAGCGCCGCACGCGCCGAGGCGCTGCTGGCGCCCCGTGTCGAGCGCCGGCGCGGCGCGGGCGAGGCGGACCTGACGGCGGTCGCCGCCCCCGACGGCACCGCGGTCTTCTTCTGCGGCCCTGACTGGCTGGACGACTTCCTGCCCACCGGCGAGGCCGAGAGCGACGGCGTGCCGATCGAGCGCATCGACCACATCACGCTCGCCCAGCCGTTCGAGGCCTTCGACGAGGCCGGGCTGTTCTACCGCTCGGTGCTCGCCCTGGAGCCGAGCGCGAGCGCGGAGCTGGCCGCGCCGGACGGGCTGGTGCGCAGCCGCGCGTACGCGGCGGGCGACGTGCGCGTGGTCCTGAACGTGCCCGCGCTCGCGAGCACGCGCGAGCGCAGCGAGCTGCAGCACGTCGCGTTCGCGACCAGCGACGCGCTGGCCGCCGCACGGGCGATGCGCGAGCGCGGCGTCCCGCTGCTGGCCGTGCCGGACAACTACTACGACGACCTGGAGGCGCGGCTCGGCATCGACACCGCGCCCTTGCGGGAGCTCGGGGTGCTCTACGACCGCACGCCCGAGGGAGAGCTCCTGCATTTCTACACCGCCCGCCTCGGTGGGCGCGTGTTCTTCGAGGTGCTCGAACGCCGCGGCGGCTACCGCGGCTACGGCGCCCTGAACTCACCCGTGCGCATGGCCGCACAGAC
The DNA here is from genome assembly GCF_027587175.1 of Solirubrobacter deserti. Lineage (GTDB taxonomy): Bacteria > Actinomycetota > Thermoleophilia > Solirubrobacterales > Solirubrobacteraceae > Solirubrobacter > Solirubrobacter deserti. Next base: position 23,300 of record NZ_JAPCID010000060.1, on the reverse strand, counting down.
CGGAGGAGAGAGACATGCAGAAGGTGCTGGCGCCTGAAGTTGTCGAGACAGGACGCTTCGGGCGAGGAGAGCGCTCCGAGGAACGCCAACTGCCGGACGCACCGCCGCTGCGCAAGCTGCTCGGCCCGAGCGTGATCCTGGTCGGCGTCGGCGTCGCCAGCGGCGAGTACATCCTGTTCCCGTACATCGCCTCGCAGGCCGGGCTCGTGTTCCTGTGGGCCGCCATCGTCGGCGTCGCCGTGCAGTTCTTCATCAACATGGAGATCGAGCGCTACACGCTGGCCACCGGCGAGACCGCGATCGGCGCGTTCAAGCGCCTGTGGCGGCCGTGGGGCGGCGTGCTGGCCGCGGGCGCCATCCTTGCGACAATGTGGCCCGGCTGGGCGACGTCCGCCGCGACCGTGTTCACGTTCGCCGTCGGCGGCGGCGACCCGAACCTGATCGCGATCGGGATCCTGTTCGTGATCGGCGTGATCCTGACCGCGTCGCCGGTCGTCTACACGACCGTCGAGAAGCTCCAGTTCATCAAGGTCGGCGCGATCCTGGCCTTCATGGTCATCGCGATCTTCGCGGCGATCAAGGCCACGGCGTGGGAGGACTCGACCGCGGTGGTGACGAGCTTCGGCACGTTCCCGGGCGAGATCCAGCTGGCGATCCTCGTCGGCGCGCTGGCCGCCGCCGGCGCGGGCGGCGCGAACAACCTGGTGCAGTCGAACTGGATCCGCGACAAGGGCTTCGGCATGGGCAAGTACGTCCCGCGCATCGTCTCCCCCATCACGGGTCAGGAGGAGGCCGCGCCGGAGGCCGAGCGGCTCTCGTTCCCGACTGACGAGGCCAACATGAGCCGCTGGCGCGCATGGTGGAAGGCGGCCAACACCGAGCAGTTCGTGTCCTTCGCGTGCGTCGCCACGGTCACCATCTGCGTCTTCTCGCTGCTCGCCTACTCGACGGTCTTCCAGAACCCGGACCTGCCCGACTCGTCCGGCTTCGACTTCATCTCGCTCGAGGCTTCCGTGCTCGACGGCGCGGTCGGCAACTGGTTCGGCACGATGTTCCTCGCCGTCGGCGCGCTCTCGCTGTTCGCCGCGGCACTCGGGATCGTCGACTACGTGTCGCGCCTGGTCGCCGACGTGCTGCACACGCGCGAGTCGAAGTGGTCCGAGTCGCGCCTGTACTTCACGGTCGTGTGGACGATGATCGTCTTCGGCTCGGCAATCCTGCTGTTCGGCTTCGACCAGCCGCTCGTGCTGCTGACGATCTCGACCGTCATGGGCGGCGCGATCATGACCGTCTACACGATCCTGCTGCTGATCACGAACCGGAGGTTCCTGCCGAAGGAGATCCGGCTCGGCGGCTACCGGCGCGTGATCCTCGCGCTGTCGGTGCTGCTGCTCGGCACCTGCACGATCATCGTCGCGATCAACGAGGCGAAGAAGCTGGTGTGAACACGCCCTCGCCGCGGCGTCCCGGGATCAGCAGCACGGACGCCGCGGCGATGACCGCGCCGCCGGCACACAGCAGGAACGCGGTCGTGAAGCCCGCGTCCTCGACGCCGGTGGCGACGGCGTGGGAAGCGATGATCGAGCCCGCGAGCTGCGCGCCCACGGCGGAGCCGATGTTGCGGACGATCGTGTTCACGCCGGTCGCCTCCCCCGTCTCACGCGCTTCGACGGCACCGACGATCAGGTTCGGGATCGACGCGAAGGCGGCGCCGACGCCCGCGCTCAGGATGATGCACCACACGATCACGATCGCGGGCGAGCCGTGGGCGAGCGCCATGCCCAGCAGCGCGCCCGCGGTGGCCAGGCAGCCGAGGAAGAACGGCGGCTTGGAGCCGACGCGCTCGCCCGCTCTGCCCACGAGCGGGGCGAGCAGCAACGAGGCGATGCCGCCCGGCGCCAGCAGCAGGCCCGCCTCGGTCGCGGACAGCCCGAAGCCCGCGGTGTCGCCGCCCGCATCCGGCAGCTGCGCCAGCTGCGGCACGAGCACGAACGTGCCGATCATGCCCGAGCCGATCAGCAGCGTCGAGACGTTGGTGGTGAGCACGGGCCGGCGCGCGAGCGTGCGCATGTTCACCAGCGGCGCGCTGTGACGCGCCTCAAAGACGCCGAACAACACGAGCACGAGCACGCCGCCGGCGATCAGGCCGAGCGTCTGCGCGGAGTCCCAGCCCCAGTCCGCGCCGCGTGAGATCGCGATCAGCAGCATCGCCAGGCCGGCGCCGAGGATCAGCGCGCCGGCGAAGTCCACGCGGCCCGGCGTGCGCACGGGCGACTCGGGCACGAACTTGTGGGTCGTGATCGTGGCGCCCACGCCCATGATCGCGCTCACCCAGAAGATCCAGTGGTAGCCCGGGCCGTCGACGAGCACGCCGCCGAGCGGGAGGCCGATGCTCGAGCCGATGGCCGCGATCGCGCCCAGCAGCGCGATGCCGGTCGGCACTTTGTTGGCCGGGAACTCGTCGCGGATGATCCCGAACGAGAGCGGGAATACGCCGCCGCCCAGCCCCTGCAGGCCGCGGCCGACGATCATCAGGCCGAGCGAGTCCGCGAACGCGCATACGACCGACCCGACCGCGAACGCCGCGAGCGAGAGGGCAAGGAAGCGCTCCTTGCCGAACATGTCGCCGAGCTTGCCGCAGATCGGCGTCGCGATCGACGCGACGAGCAGGTACGCCGTGACCATCCACGCGATCCCGCTCGCGGACGCGTCGAGCTCGCGCTGCATCTCGCCCAGCGCCGGGATGACCGTCGTCTGCGCGAGCACGAAGCCGAGCGTGCCGACCCCGAGGATGGCCAACGTACGCCCGGGCGCCTGGCGGCTCTCTTGTTCCATGAAGACCCTTACCGAAGTGATGACTGCGTTTTCTGGCGGGCGCTAAGGTAGCACGCAACCGCAGTCATGACTTCGGATCTCTCACCGCGCCGCCGTGACGCCGCCCGCAACCGCGAGCGCCTGCTGGAGGCCGCCGCCGCCGCGTTCCGCGAGGAGGGTCTTGGTGCCAGCGTCAACCACATCGCGACCGACGCGGGGCTCAACGTCGCGACGCTCTACCGCCACTTCCCCACCAAGGACGACCTGGTCGCAGCCGTGCTGGACGAGTTGCTCGAGCCGCTCGCGCAGGCGCGGGATGCGGCGCTCGAGAGCGAGGACGTGCTGGCGACGTTCCTCCGCGAGGCGGCGGTGCAGCAGCGCGGGCATCACGGCCTCGTCGACGCGCTGCGCCGCGACCCCGCGGTGGCCGGCACGCTGTCGCGGCTGCGGGAGCCGGCGATCGCGATCGTCGAGCCGATCGTCGAGCGCGCGCAGGCCCGCGGCCAGCTGCGCCCCGACTTCGACGCGCTGGACCTGCTGATCGCGCTGCGGATGGTCGCGGCCGCGATGACGGACCGCCATGTCGACGTCATCCTGCGCGGCCTGCGACCCTGAGCGGGCATGACCGCTGAACTCCGCAACTCGCTGCTCGAGCTCCACCGCCTTCTGCTCGACCATCAACGCCGCCAGGTCGAGCGCATCAGCGGGCGGATGAGTCCCGGCCAGCTACTGCAGGCGGCCACGCAGGACCTGCGCTTCAGCTGGATCAACGAGCTGTTCGAGCCGATCGCGGCGCTCGACGCGGCCTACTCGGACGACGACGGCCCCGCGGCCGAGGCGGCGATCGAGCGGGTGCGCGCGCTGGTGAAGGAGCCGGACCCCGAAAGCGCGTTCGGCCGCCGCTACCTGCAGGCACTGCAGGATGAGCCCGACGTCGTGCTCGTGCACCGCCGCGTTGTGAACGAGCTGTGACCTAGCACGGGACCGGTCCGACGGGGCACACGGGCGGGCGTGCATGGACGCCTCTCCCGCCGCGAGCTCGTCGCGCGTGCGGGTGGAGGTGACGGCGAAGCTGCGCGGCCGAACGGTGACGCTGGCGACGCGACGCGCTCGCTCGACCGTGGCCACACCACGGTCCGCGCACGCTGCGCCGGAACGTGACGTTGCGCGTCTAGAACCGACGGGAGTAGACGACGACGTCCTCGAGCCCATAGCCGAGCGCTTCGTAGAAGCCGCGCGTCGCCGCGTTGTCGCCACGCACCATCACCTCGATCTTGGGGACGCCGCGCTCACGCACCCACGCCTCGCAGGCGTCCATGAGCGCGCGTCCGAGGTGGCGCTGGCGGTGCTCGGGGTGCACGCCGAGGTAGTAGACCCAGCCGCGGTGGCCGTCGTGGCCGACCATCGCGCTGCCGATCAGGGTGGTGTCTTCGAACGCGCCGAGGACGGCGGAGGAAGGGCCCTCGGCTGCGCGGCTGAAGTCCGCGTGCGGGTCGTTCCACGGACGCGTGAGTCCGCACGCGTGCCAGAGGGCGACGGCGGCTTCGCGGTCGCCGGCGGCGAGCGGCCGGATCATCCCTTCACCAGCTTCATCGTGAACTGCGAGGAGACGCGGCCGATGCCGGGCAGCTCGGCCAGCTCGGACATGTAGAACGCCTCGTAGGCCTCGACGTCGCGCACCGCGACGTGCATCAGGTAGTCGGGGACCCCGAACAGCCGCCGGCACGAGACGACCTCCTCCATGTCCGCGATCCGGCGCTCGATCTCCTCCACGGTCGCGCGATCCTTGTGCGTGAGCTCGATCATGACCTCGACCTCGAAGCCCCTGCCGAGCGCGGCGGGGTCGACATCGGCGCGGTAGCCGCGGATGACGCCGGCGCGTTCCAGCGCGCGGACGCGGCGCAGGCAGGCGCTCGGCGACAGGCGGACGCGGTCGGCGAGGTCGACGTTCGCGAGGCTGGCGTCTTCCACGAGCTGGTCGAGAATTGCGCGGTCAAGGCGATCCACGCCTTGATCTTGCCATACCGCGTGTCTTGGTGGAGCTGATTTGCCATCCTGCACCAGCTCCGCGCGCGAGAATGTTGCCTGTGGATCGGTTGTTGCGTGACTCGGTTTCGATCGGCCTGGCGACGGGCGTCTACGCGGTGTCGTTCGGCGTGCTGTCGGTGGCGGCGGGCTTCAGCGTGCTGCAGACGTGCGTGATGTCGCTCGTGTGCTTCACGGGCGCGTCGCAGTTCATGTTCGTATCGGTGATGGGCGCGGGCGGGAGCGCGGCCGCCGCGCTGCCCCCGGCCGTGTTGCTGGCCGCGCGCAACGGCATCTACGCGCTGTCGCTGGGGAGCGTGCTGCGCCGCGCCGGCTGGCGGCGCGCGCTCGACGCGCACCTCGTGATCGACGAGTCGACCGCGATGGCGCACGCGCAGCGCGATCCGGCGCAGCGGCGGCGGGGCTTCGTGTTGACGGCGCTGACGATCTTCGCGTGCTGGAACGCCGGGACGCTCGCGGGCGCGCTGGCCGGCGGCGTGCTCGGCGCGCCCGAGAGCTACGGGCTCCACGCGATCTTCCCCGCGGTGTTCCTCGCGCTGCTGGTGCCGCAGGTGCGCTCGCGCGAGGTGCTCGCGTGCGCGCTGGCGGGCGCGGGCATCGCGTTGCTGTTGGTGCCGGCGGCGCCGGCGGGCGTGCCCGTGATCGCGGCGGTGGTGGCGGCGCTGCCGCTGATGCTGCGGAGGCGGGCGTGAGCTGGACGGCGGTGCTGGCGCTGTGCGCGGCGGCGTACGCGCTCAAGGCCGTCGGGGCGGTGGCCGCGAGCCGCGCGCCGGACGCGGCGCTGAGCGAACGGCTCGAGGTGCTCGTGGTGCCGGTGATCGCGGGGCTGATCGCCGTGCAGGTGTTCGGAGACGGCGAGCATCTGGTGGTCGACGGGCGCGCGCCCGCGCTGCTCGTGGCCGCCGTGCTCGTCTGGCGCAAGGTGCCGCTGCTGCTGGTGGCGCTGGCCGCGGGCGGCACGGCGGCGGCGCTGCACGCTCTGGGCTGGTGAAGCGTCAAGCTGTTGGTCGTGTCCAACGCCGCCACCCGCCGCGTCCAGGCCATCCAGCGCCTGGCCGCGCTCGACCGCGCCGGTGATCCGCGCTCACCGCGCTCACCCGCGTCGCGAGCTTCATCTCCGGCGGTGGCGCCGCCGCCGTGCTCTGATCGACGACGTCTCTCAGCACCGTGTGGCCGCGACCGACGCGCCGCTCGGCGAGCACCGCGCGAGGACTCGATGTGCAGGCTCGTCGTCGACGGCGAGCAGCGCATCGTGTGCCAGGACGCCACCCAGGAGAGCCGCTTCTCCTACTCGTCGTTCGTGGGCGGCGACGAGCCCGTGCGCTTCTACGCCTCCACCCCGGTGCGGGCCGCGGACGGCAGCGTGATCGGCTCGCTGTGCACGTGGGACACGACGTCGCGCGAGCTCTCGAAGGACGGCATCGCGCGCCTGGACGACCTCGCCGAGCAGGTCGCGACGCTGCTCGAGCTGCGTCAGGCCGCCTCCGAGCTCGGCCACGCCGCCTCGCACGACCCCCTCACCGGCGTGCTCAACCGCACGATGCTCGACGACCGCCTCGCCCACGCGTTCGCCCGGCGCATGCGCCGCGGCTGCGAGGTGCTCGTCATCGTCATCGACCTCGACGGCTTCAAAGACCATCAATGACACGCTCGGCCACGACGCCGGCAACGAGGTGCTCAAGCTCGTCGTCGAGCGCATCGAGGCCGCGCTGGCCCGACCCCGCCGAGTACGGCGGTGAGCGCCGCCCGCTGGCGGCGAGCGTCGGCGCCACCCTGGCCGAGGCCGGCGACGACGTGCGCGCCGCCCTCGACCGCGCCGACCGCGCGATGTACGCCGCAAGCGCGGCCGCTAGTCCGCGGGTCGCCGCGCCCAGAGCCCGCCGGGCGCCGGCGCCTCGCCGGGCCCGTCGAAGGGACGCGGGACTGGCGCGGGCGACGAGTCGCGCGGGTGGGAGACCGCCGCCGCTGAGGCGGGCGACGAGTCGCGCCGCTGCGCGGACGCGGCGGGCGCGACGGCTCGCGGCGCGGACTCGCCGCGCGCCGGTGCCTCTTCGCCCCCGGCCGTCGCCGGCGCGTCCTCGTCCTCGAGGCGGAGCACCGCGGCGGCCACGCCGAACACGAGCGCGATCGCCAGCGGCGCCGCGGCGGCCTCGCCCGCCGCGGTCAGCGTGAGGGCGTAGGTGATGAAGCCGAGCACCGCCCAGGTGCTCAGCGGCGCGAGGTACCGGCGGGCGACCTTCACCCAGCGACGGTCGTCGATCTGCGCCCAGAAGACGCCGCGGGCGCTGGCGGCCAGGACGAACAGGACGATCGCGACGGGCAGCGCCGCGCTCGACGCGTACTGGAAGAGGTCGGTCATGTCGTGGCGCCTCCGCCGGTGCTCGGGGCGCTCGGGGCCGGAGCGGTCCGGCCGCCACCGCCGTCGAACCCGCCACCGCCGCCCGGGCCGCCGAAGCCGCGGCCCCCGCCGCCGTCGCGGCGCGGGCGCAACCCGTCGTCGTCCGGCTGTGTCCGGCCCGGGAAGCTCGGGTCCGTGGTGGTGGGAGCGGCTTCGGCCGGGCCGCGCACGGCGGCCAGCAGCATCAGCGCGAGGAACGCGGCGAGCGCCGCCGCACCCACGCGGCGGTTCGCGCGGCGCCGCTCGGCCGGCGCGGAAAGGGTGCTGTCCATGGCGTTCAGGGTCCTCCGTCCCCGTAAGAGCGAGCCTGGAGTTCCCTGAGAACAACCTGGGGAGCCGAACCTAAAGAGGGACAGTCCCTCTTTAGGTTCAGCGGCTCGCGCCGGGGTGGGCGAGGTCTAGGGGGTCGGGGTCGGGGTGACGTCGCTGCGCGGGCCGGCGCCGCGGTCGCCGCGGAACTTGCCGTCGCCGAGGCGCTCGATGTGCTCGTCGAGGCGGTCGACGGCCTCGTCGTGCTGGGCCTGGGTGATGCGCTTGGCCTTCAGGTCGGCGTCCAGGCGCGCGACCGCGGCCTGCTTGACCGCCGCCGTCACGTCGGCGAGCGTCTTGCCTTCGGCCTGCGCGATCTGCGCCAGCGTCTTGCCGTCACGCAGCTGGGTCTCGAGCGCGTCCTCGGTGATGCCGAGCGCCTTGGCCGCATCCGCGAACAGCGCGGGGCCACCGCCGCCGCGATGCCCGCCGGGTCCGCCACGGCCGATCCCCAGCAGCGTGCCGTCGGCGGCGCGGCGCGCCTTGATCGCGTCGGCCTGCTCCTGGGTCAGCGTGCCCGCCTTCACCGCGGCGGCCAGCCGCGCATCCTGCGCGGCGGTCAACGCGGACGTCAGCTGCTCGGACGAGACGCCGAGGCGCTTCGCCGCGTCGGCGAGGAACGCCTGCTCTTCCGCCTTGCGCTCGGTCGTGGTCGCGGCCACAGCGGCCGACCCCCCGGCGAGCACGGCCACGGTGGCGACGCCGGCGATGAGTTTCTTCTTGGACATGCTCCGAGCATCGGCGCCCACCCTGAGCACCGGCTGGGAGTTGCCTCAGAGCATCCTTATCGCGCGCTGACGAACATGAAGCGCGCGCTGAGCCCGGCGAGCTCGATCAGCCGCTCCACGTGCGCGTTGCCGCGCACGATCGACAGCCGCGCGAACTGCTCGCGGGCGTAGAGCAGCACGTGCAGCCCGGCCGCGTCCATGAACGTGAGGCCGCGCGGGTCGATCGTCAGCTCGTGAGCGACGGCCGCCGCGAGCTTGACCTCGGCGTAGGCCAGCTCGGCCGTCGCGCAGTCCAGCTCCCCGGACAGCGCAAGGGTCGTGCCGACCCCGTCCTGGCGCGTCCGAGCGTCGAACCCGGGGTGTGGGATGACCGTCACGCCCCACACCATACACGACATTTCGGTCGCGTATCGCATTTCATGAATTTGCGGGCGCTTCGCTACCCTCTTGGGCATCGCGCCCTTCGGCTTCTTGACCAACCACGGCCTCGCGCTGCTGTGCATCGCGGAGGACCCGCAGATCCGGATGCGCGACATCGCCACGCGCATCGACATCACCGAGCGCGCCGCGCAGCGCATCGTGTCCGACCTGATCGCGGCGGGCTACGTCCATCGCCGCCGCGAAGGCCGGCGCAACCAGTACCTCGTCCGCACCGACCTGAAGGTCGCGCTGCCCAACGAGCGCGACATCGAGCTCAGCTCGCTGCTCGGCGTCCTGCTCCCGACCGGCGCGAGCGCCGAGCGGCGCGAGCAGGTCATGGTCGAGCCGTCAATGTGACGGCGACGACGGCGACGTCGTCGGTCGCGCCCGGCTGCACCATGCGCTCGATCAGGGACTGGCACAGGGGATCCGGATCGTCCGGGCCGTGCTCGACCAGCCACCGCAGCTGCTCCGTGCGCTCCTCGGCCCAGGCGTCGCGCCGCTCGACGAGCCCGTCCGTGTAGTGCACGAGCGTGGTCCCCGGCCCGACCACGTGCGTGGCGGTCGCGTACACGGTGCCGACCGGATCGCCGGCGAGCAGGATGCCCTCCGGCCCGACTTCGAACGCGGTCTCCGCCGCGGACCGCATCAGCATCGCCAGGTGGCCGGCGCGCGCCCACGTCCACGTCGCGGCGGCCAGGTCCAGCACGCCGTAGGCCGCCGAGCTGAACGCCGCCAGCGGCACCTCGTGCGCGAGGTCGTTCAGCCGCCCCATCACCGACCCGGGAGACGGGTCCTCGAGCGCCGCGCCGCGCAGCGCGTTGCGCAGTTGCACGGCCGTCGCGGCGGCTTCGATGCCGTGCCCGACGACGTCCCCGATCGCCACGCCCACCCGGTCTCCGGGCAGCCGGAACGCGTCGTACCAGTCCCCGCCGATCAGGTTCTCGGCGGGCGCGTAGCGGGCCGCGATGTGTACGCCCGGCACCTCGGGCAGCGCGTCCGGGAGCAGTGCGAGCTGAAGCGTCGCCGCGGTGTGTGCCTCACGCGCGAGCGCCTGCTCGGCCAGGATCCGCGCCGCGCGGCCCTCCAGCTCGGCGACCGCCGCGTCCGCGAGGTCGTGCAGTGTCGCGACGTCCTGCGCCGACCACTGACGCGGCTGCGTGTCCATCGCGCACAGCGCCCCCAGCGCCTCCCCCGCCGCCGTCAGCAGCGGCCAGCCCGCGTACGCGATCACGCCCAGGTCGCGGATCGCCAGGTTCGAGGAGAACCGCGGATCCTCCCGCGCGTCCGCGGTCGTCACCACCGAGCGCTCGGCCACGACAATCTTGCAGAACGAGTGCGACAGCGGCGTCGAGCGCAGCTCCACCCCGGTCCGCCCCGGGAAGATCTGCTCGTCCACGTCCACGAGCGACACGAGCGCGACCGGCGCCCCCAGCAGGCGTGACGCGAGCCGCGCCAGCCGGTCTAGCGCCGGGTCGCCCTCGGCCGTGTCGAGGGCGAGCGTCCGCCGCACGCGCCCGACGGTGCTGCCCACGAGCTCCAAGGCCGACCATTCGCTCACCTGTCCACCGTACCCTCGATGGCATGCCTCCCCGCGTTCCCCGGCGCGTCTCCGTGGTCTCCACGGAGCACGTGACTCCCCACATGGTGCGCGTCGTGCTCGGCGGCCCGGCCTTCGACGGCTTCGCGCCCGGCGAGTTCACCGACCACTACGTCAAGCTCCTGCTCCCCGACCCGCAGGCCCCGGAGCGCACCCGCACGCGCACATACACCGTCCGCGAGTGGGACGCCAAGCACCAGCAGCTCACGATCGACTTCGTGGTCCACGGCGACGTCGGCGTCGCCGGCCCTTGGGCCCGGCGCGCCCGGCCCGGCGACGAGCTCGACCTGCTCGGCCCCGGCGGCGCGTATACGCCCGATCCCGCCGCCGACTGGCACCTGCTCGCCGGCGACGCGAGCGTGATCCCCGCGATCTCCGCTTCACTCCCGCGCATCGCGCCCGGCACGCCCGTCCACGTCGTGATCGAGGTCGACGGGCCGCAGGAGGAGCAGCCGCTGGACACGCCGGGCGACCTGCGCCTCGCCTACGTGCACCGCTCCGCGCCGCCCGGTGAGGAGCCGGAGCTGCTCGCGCAGACGGTCGCCGCGCTCGACCTTCCCGACGGCCGCGGCCACGTCTTCGTGCACGGCGAGGCCAGCAGCGTCCGCAACCTGCGCCGGCACCTCGTCGCCGACCGCGGCCTCGATCCCGCGGCGATGTCGATCTCCGGCTACTGGAAGCTCAAGCGCACCGAGGAGGGCTGGCGCGAGGACAAGGCCGAGTGGGCCCGCCTCGTCGAAGCCGACGTCGCCGCAAGCTAACCCCAAGGAACAGCCAAACCGGATCGGTTTGGCTGCGCGGCGTGAACCTCTATCGCGTCAGTGCCCTCGTGGGTTGGGTCGTCATCCTCGCCGCGGCCTGCGCCGCGCTGGCCGCCAACGCCTTCGCGGCGAGCCTGCCCGCGAACTGGAACCCGCAGCAGGTCGCCGTCAACGCCGACGACAACAACTCGTTCCTGCTGCGGCCGGGCCAGATCCTCGTCGCGCCCGGTGACGCGATCGACGTCGGGCGCGTGCTGACCGGCAGCGGCTGGAAGCGCACCGACACGCGCGCGTACGGGATCACGCTGTTCCAGAAGGCGCCGGAGAAGCCCGAGACGGCGGCGCGCGAGGTCCTCGACACGATCGCCAAGGTCCGCACGGCCACGGCCTACCGGCCGCAGGGCCCGGCGCGGGTGGCGCCCAACCACGTCTTCGTCGGCGAGTCGATCACCTCCACCGACGCGATCAACTTCATGGGCGAGCCGCGCATCCAGGGCGGCCCGGGCTCGTCGGTCGAGCTCGCGAGCCTGCCGAAGGAGCTGCCCAGTCGCGGCGCGCTGCCGGGCGACGGCAAGGGCGCGAAGATCGCCGTCCTGGACACCGGCATGTTCGAGCACGAGTGGCTGCGCAGCGTTCAGCGCGCGCCCCTCTCCGACGACGTCTGGGACGTCGAGGGCGACGGCTACGGCGACAACGAGTCCGGCCACGGCACGTTCATCGCCGGCCTGATCCGCCAGGTCGCGCCGGCCGCTTCGATCTACGCCGTCAAGGTGCTCGACTCCCACGGCGTCGGCGACGACCTCACCGTCGCCACCGCCATGAGCCAGCTGCCCGCCGACGTCAACATCGTCAACCTCTCGCTCGGCGGCTACACCGAGGGCAACCAGCCGCCGATGGCGATCGCGACCGCGATGCAGGCGTGGCAGAACAAGCACCGCGTCGTCGTCGCGGCCGCCGGCAACCACGCAGACAAGCGCCCGTTCTGGCCCGCCGCGTTCGGCCCGGTCGTGTCCGTCGGCGCGATCGAGGACCGAGAGGGCGTCTTCGCGCCCGCTTCCTTCAGCAACTACGGCGACTGGGTGGACCTCGTCGCCCGCGGCGCCGGCCTGCAGTCCACCTTCGCGCGCGAGACGACGAAGGTCGCGACCGGCCCCACGCCGAGCAAGAGCGACCCGTCGATCACGTTCGAGGGCTGGGCGGAATGGGACGGCACGTCGTTCTCCACGCCGATCGCAGCCGCCATGATCGCCCGCACCATGACCCGCGCGGGCCTGCTCTCGGCCGCCGACGCGTCCCACAAGCTGCACGTGAGCGCACCGCTTTCCGGTCTCGCCCCGTTCCCGTACGCGCGCCTGCTCGACGAGTTCCGATGAGTTGACACGCACCGCTCACGCCTCGATGATCGGGGCGTGAGCCAGCGCTTCGCCGCCGTCGCCACATCCCGGGCCGCGTGGTTGGTGTTCGTCCTGTGGCTCGTCGTGATCGGGACGTCGGTGGGCCTCGGCATCCCGGAGAAGTACACGGCCGCGCAGGAGAACGAGTCGACCTCGTTCCTGCCCGGGGACGCGGAGTCGACCAAGGCGCTGACCGCGGCGGAGGAGCTGCAGGGCGGCGAGCTCGCGCCGGCGATCATCCTCTACCGGCGCGAGAGCGGGCTCACCGCCGCCGACAGGCAGAAGATCGTCACCGACGTCGAGGCGCTGACCGCTCAGCGCTTCCCGGGCGTGGTCGCCGACGGCGCGACCGCCGCCGCGGGCGGGCAGCAGGGCGAGCCGCCGCCGGACGCGCCGCCGCCCGCCGAGGGGTGCGGCACCCCGGTGACGCCGATTCCCGGCCAGCCGTCCGGCTACGCGCCGTTCGTCGGCCCGGTGTGCTCGATGGACGGCAAGGCCGCACTCGTGTTCGCCTACCTGCGCGGTGACGGCGAGTCGAGCACGATCCTGGACCCGGTCGACTTCTGGCGCGAGACGGTGTCGGACCCGGGCGGCGGGCTCGAGGTCAAGATCACGGGCGGCGCGGGCTACGCGGCCGACGCGATCAGCGTCTTCGAGAACATCAACGGCACGCTGCTGTTCGCGGCGACGCTGCTGGTGATCGTGCTGCTGATCCTGATCTACCGGTCGCCGGTGTTCCTCTTCATCCCGCTCGCGGCGGTGCTGTTCGCGGAGTTCCTCTCGCAGACGCTCGGCTACGCGCTGGCCGAGGCCGGCGTGACGATCAACGGCCAGTCAAGCGCGATCATGTCGATCCTCGTGCTCGGCGCGGGCACGGACTACGCGCTGCTGATCGTCGCGCGCTACCGCGAGGAGATGCACCACCGCGTCGACAAGTACGCCGCCATGCGCGCGGCGCTGATCTCGGCCGGCCCGGCGGTGTTCGCGAGCGCGGCGACGGTGATCGCGGCGCTGTTCTGCCTGTCGATCGCGCGCGTGAACGGGACGAGCGGGCTCGGTCCACTGGGCGCGCTCGGCGTGTTCTGCGCCGCGTTGTCGATGCTGACGCTGCTGCCGGCGCTGCTGCTGATCTTCGGGCGGCGCGCGTTCTGGCCCTTCGTCCCGCACACGCCCGACACGCGGCCGGCGGGCGAGGAACTGTCCGGGTCGAGCGTCGCCGCGTTCGGCAAGGCCGCGGGCGCGTGCCTGCTCGTCGCGCTGCTGTTGCCGCTTTCGCTGGTCCTCACGCTGATCCGGCGCATCTTCGGGACGCCTTCGCTCGTCTCGTGGCTCGACAGCCGCGTCTTCACCCCGTACGAACTGCGGCGTGTCCGGCACGAGCACCTCGTGGACGAGACGCACGGCTTCTGGAAGCGCGTCGGCGACCGCGTCGCGGTCAACCCGCGGCGCACGTTCCTGGGCGCGATCGCCGTGCTCGGCGTGATGTGCCTCGGCCTGCTGTTCTTCTCCACCGACCTGACGACCAACGACAGCTACCGCACCAAGGTCGAGTCGATCGAGGGCCAGGAGCTGCTGGCCAAGAGCTTCCCGGCCGGGTCGGGCGCGCCGACGGACATCATCGTCGCGGACGCCGCCGACGTGGAGCGCGTGTCCGCGGCGGTCGCGGACGTGCCGGGCGTGCAGACGGTCAGCCCGCCGGTCGCGAGCGACGACAGCGGTCGCACGATGATCCAGGCCACGCTCGAGCCGCCGCCGTACTCGACCGAGGCGTTCGAGCTGATCGAACCGATCCGCGCGGCGGTCGGCGACGCAGCGCTCGTCGGCGGCGCCACCGCCGTCGAGTTCGACGTGCGCGAGGCCGCTGCCTGGGACAGCCTCGTGATCCCGCCGATCGTGCTGCTCGTCGTGTTCGTGATCCTGATGGTGCTGCTGCGCGCGGTGGTCGGCCCGCTCGTGCTGATCGGGACGGTGATCCTGTCCTACGCGGCCGCGCTCGGCGTCTCCTACTTCGTGTTCGACGTCGTCTTCGGGTTCGTCGGCTCAGACCCGTCGCTGCCGCTGTTCGGGTTCGTGTTCCTGGTCGCGCTCGGCGTGGACTACAACATCTTCCTCGCCGCCCGGGCGCGGGAGGAGACGTGGGAGCACGGCACGCGCAAGGGGATGCTGCGCGCGCTCGCGGTCACCGGCGGCGTGATCACGAGTGCCGGCATCGTGCTCGCGGGCACGTTCGCCGTGCTCGGCTCGCTGCCGCTCGTCTTCCTGACCGAGATCGGGTTCGTGGTCGCGTTCGGCGTGCTGCTGGACACGTTCCTCGTGCGCTCCGTGCTCGTGCCCGCGGCGACGCTGCTGATCGGCCCCAAGTTCTGGTGGCCGTCCTCGCTCGCCAAGACCGACGGGGCACCGCGCGACGAGGAGCGGGTACAAGTCCCGGTGTGAGAACCGCGTTCAGCGCTCGGCACGGCGTCGAGACCGAGACCGAGTACAAGCGCGACCGCCGCGACGCGGGTGAGCTGATGTGGCACGCCCACATCGGGCTCAGCTCGTGGGAAGCGACCGAGGAGGCGCTGGACGAGATCGTCGACGGGCTCGGCGAGCACCGCCTGGACCGCTTCGGGTTGTGCCTGTCGCGGGCGATGAGCCTGCCGGCGGCGGAGCGCTCCGGCGCCGCCAAGGAGACCGGGCCGGTGCTGGACGCCGACGACTGGGCGCGCGTCGCCGCCGCGCCCGCGCAGCCGCACCTCGGCGACTTCATGATCGGCACGCCGGCCGGGCTCGAGAACACCCAGGCCGCGCTCGCGGTCGGGATCACCACGATCGGCAACCTCGGTCAGCACTTCGCGTTCGAGCCGCCGGGCGGCTACGACGACGTCGCGCTCACCCAGACCACGGTGCAGGCCATCCGCGCGTTGCGCGGCGGGCTCGTGCACTCCTACCTGGACGACGGACCCGCGATGCAGTTCAGCCACTACGGCGGCTATCTCGGCTGGGCGGCGCTGGAGCTGCACGTGGTCGAGAACCTGCTCGGCGCGCGGCTCGCCCACTGCTACGGGGGGCTCGTGCCGAACCCGGCGCACCGCGCGATCGTCGGCCTCGCGCTCGACCACCTGCGCGACGGCGACTCGCTCGGCTCGATGATCTACGGCGACACCGTCTCCTACGGGCGCGACCGCGGACGCAACCTGGAGGCGCTGACGACCTCGGTGATGATCGACATCGCCACCCAGCTGCGCCGGCCCACCGGGCACGCCATCAATCCGGTGCCACTCACCGAGGCCGAGCGCATCCCCAGCGCGGACGAGATCCTCGAGGTGCAGCTGCTCGCGCGCGACCTGGAGCCGGAGGTGCGCCACGGCGGGCCGCTGCTGGACTGGGCGTGGGTGGAGCGGCGCGCGGTGGAGGCGGTCGTGTACGCGCGGGCGTTCCGGGACGGCGTGCTCGCGTGGTTCTCCGGCCAGGGTCTGCAGGTCGACGACCCGGTCGTGCTGCTGCTCGCGCTGCGCCGGGTCGGAGCCGTCGAGCTCGAGCGCGCGATCCGCGTTCCCGCCCCGCGCGAGCTGCTCGGGCTGGAGACGTGGAAGCAGGGCGTGGTCGCGACGGTGGCCGAGCGGGCGCGACGCTCGCTGCCGCGGCTGGACGGGCGCCGGATCGTGCTCGCGGCGCTGGAGGTGCACGACGTCGTGCGCGACGCGCTGGCGCGGGAGCTGCCCCAGGCGGGAGCGCAGGTGATCGTCCTGCCGAGCTCGATCACGCCCGAGCAGCTCGCCCGCGCGGCTGCCGACGAGGACGCGGACACCGTGATCGTGGCGACCTACAACGGCGGGGCGCTGACGCTCGGTGAGCAGCTGGTGCGCGCGCTGGAGCCCGACGTGACGGTGATCTTCGGCGGTGTGTTGAACGAGGACGACGGCGGGCCGCTGCCGGTCGACGCGCGGCCCGCGCTGGAGGCGCTCGGCATCCGCTGCGTGGACGAGATCGAGGAGCTGGGCGCGGCGCTCGCGTAGGGTTCTGGCGGTGCGCTACCTGGCCTTGATCTACGGCGACGAACAGCTCTGGAACAGCGACCCGGACCGGCGGGAGGTGATCGCCGCGGTCGACGAGTTCAACCGGCGGCTCACCGAGTCGGGTGAGCTGGTCACGGCGAACGGGCTGCTCGGGCCGCCCGTCAACGTGCGCCGCACCGACGGCCCGCCCGTCGTGTCCGACGGCCCGTACCTCGAGGTCAAGGAGCACGTCGGCTCCTACTTCGTGATCGATGTCGAGAGCTACGAGCGGGCGCTCGAGATCGCCCGCGAGTACCCGGGCGTGACCCGGAGCACCGGCGCGCTCGAGCTGTGGCGCCTGATGCACTGAACGCGGCGCTTCGCGAGCACGCGCCGCGGGTGCTCGCGACGCTGATCCGCCGGCACGGTGACTTCGCCCGCTGCGAGGACGCGGTCCAGGAGGCGCTGCTGGAGGCGTACCTGCAGTGGGAAGACGTGCCCGAGCACCCGTTCGGGTGGCTGCTGACGGTCGCGTCGCGGCGGCTGGTGGACGGGCTGCGCGCGGACGCCTCGCGGGCGGCGCGGGAGGAGCGGGTCGTGCGCGAGGCGGTCGTGGCGGAGGAGGCCGCGGACGAGGACGACACGCTCGCGCTCCTGCTGCTCTGCTGCCACCCGTCGTTGGCCCCGTCCGCGCAGATCCCGCTGACGCTGCGCGCGTTCGGCGGCTTGACGACGGAGGAGATCGCCCGCGCGCTGCTCACCACGCCGGCGACGATCGCCCAGCGGATCGTGCGGGCGAAGGCGCGGCTGCGGGGCGTCGAGTTCGGGCTCCCGCCGGACCCGCCGATCGCGGAGGTCGCGCAGGTGCTGTACCTGATCTTCAACGAAGGCCACATGGCATCGTCGGGCGCCGAGTTGCGCCGTGATGACCTGGCCGCGGAGGCGATCCGGCTGGCGCGTGAGCTGCGCCGCATGCGCCCGGTCGACGCCGAGGTCGCGGGCCTGCTCGCGCTGATGCTGCTGCACGATGCACGCCGGTCGGCGCGGACCGCGCCGGACGGGTCATTGGTCCCTCTGGAAGCGCAGGACCGGTCGTTGTGGGACGCGGCGTTGATCGCCGAGGGCGTGGCGTTGACCGAGTTCGCGGTGACCGCGCAACGGCCGCCGGGACCGTACGCGCTGCAGGCCGCGATCGTCGCCGTCCACGCCGAGGCGCCGGACGCGGCCGGCACGGACTGGCCGCAGATCCTCGCGCTCTATGACCTCTTGCTCGCGGTTCACCCGAACCCGGTCACCGCGCTCAACCGCGCGGTCGCGGTCGGCGAGGTGCACGGCCCCGCGGCTGGGCTCACCGCCCTCGACGCGCTCGCCGGCGACCCGCGGCTGGATCACCGGCTGGACGCCGTCCGCGGCCACTTCCTCGCCCGCGCCGGCGACCGCTCCGGCGCCGCGGACGCCTTCGAGCGGGCCGCCGCGGCGGCGACGCAGGACGCCGAACGCGCCCACCTCGCCGCCCGCGCCGCCGCGCTGCGTTAGGCCGTCTCCTCGCCCAGACCCGGGTACTTGCCGCCGCGGTCGTCGAGGACGAGCGGCTTGCGCCCCTCGACGCGGTAGCGGATGTGGGTGACCTCGGGCGTGGCGACGGTGCGCTCGGGGACGAGCTCGAGGCCTTCTCGGACGTCGAGGTCGACGTCGAGCAGGCGCTGGCCGGCGCCGAGGATCACGGGCACGATGTGCAGCTCGATCTCGTCCAGCAGGCCGAGCTCGAGCGCCTGCTTGATGATCGTGCCGCCGCCGGCGATCGCGACCTCCTTCCCGCCCGCCGCCGCGCGGGCCTGCTCGATCGCGGACTCGAGGCCGTCGGTGACGAACTCAAAGCTCGTGCCGCCGAGGCGCTCGAGCCGCTCGCGCTCGCGGTGGGTGACCACGAACACGGGGTTGCGGAACGGCGGCTCCTCGCCCCACGGGCGCTCGCCGCCGTCGAACATGCGGCGGCCCATCACGTACGCGCCGGGCCGCTCGAAGGACTCCGCGACGATCTCGGAGTGCACGTCCTGCTCGCCGCCGGCCAGGTGCTGGCGGTCGCGCCACGCCATGGCCTCGGTGACCCAGCGGGTGACGCGGAAGAAGCCCGCGGCCTCCGTGCTCTTGAACCAGTTCGGCTCGTCGTCGCGCGGGCCGGCGTAGAAGCCGTCGAGGGAGATCGAGAGCTGTGCGATGACCTTTGACATGCGAGGGAATCGGAGCCGCCTGCCGAGGATCGACAGGCGGCCCGAAAGTGGCGCGTAGGCGTTACTGGTTGAACACCGTCGCGCAGTCGTGGATCAGGTCGCCGTCGCTGAGCACGCGGAACCCGACGTCGCCCGGATCGGCGGGGTTCGGGCCGATGGCGCCGCAGTCGACGACGTCGACGTCGCCGTCCGGCACCGCACCGAACGGGATGACCAGGTTCGGCGGCGAGGACGGCAGCAGGAAGTCGCTGCCCAGGCCGCCGACGATCTGGTCACGGCCATCGCGGCCGTGGACGCTGTCGTTGCCCGCACCCGCGTCGATGCTGTTGGCGAACTCGTTGCCGAGGATGCTGTCGCCACCGTTGCCGGTGACCACGTCCTCGATCTCGCGGATGGTGTCGGCTTCGCCGACCTCGCCCTGGGTCGCGTCGAACCGCGTCAGGTCGACCACGACGCGCGCGGAGCGGTCGCCGTAGAGCACCCGGTCATGGCGCTCGTTGACGCTGATCCCGGCCGCACCACCGTCAATGACGTCGCTGCCGAAGCCGCCGTCGAGCACGTCGTCGCTGCCGCCGCCGTCGAGCTGGTCGTTGCCGAACCCGCCCTTCATCTTGTCCGGACTGACGCCGCCGAGCAACTGGTCGTCGCCGGTGCCGCCGTCGAGCTCGTTGAAGCCGCCGAGGCCGTGCAGCTCGTCGTTGCCGGACGAGCCGGTGAGCATGTCCTTGGCCTTGAGGTCGCCGATCAGGGTGTCGTTGCCCGGACCGCCATTGCCCTGCATCGGCACGCCGGACGAGTTGACGACGCGGTCGTTGCCGAGGCCCGCGAGCGCGACGACGTCCTTGAAGTCGTTGCCGGCCTTGGGCGCGACGCAATTGGCCTTGGTCGGGTCGCCGGCGACCGGCGCGCAGCCGGTGCCGATGGCCAGCGGCACGACGTCGTCGACGATGATCGAGCTGCCGCTGAGCGTGAAGCGCACGTTGTTGTCGGCGTCGCCGCCGACCCAGCGCACGTTCGCCCCGGACGAGACCGAGGCCGATACCTGCGCCTGGGCCGGGACGGCCGGCAATGCGAACGCCGCGATGGCGCCGAGGCCGAGCAGGATCCTGCGATGGTTGCTGTGAAGCACTTGAGTTCTCCTTCGGCGCGCCATGGCGCGCCGTCGTGATTGGGTGTCGTGCTTCAAAGACGCCGCCGCACCGGCGGCCATCGCGGGCGGATGTCCCGCCCCACCGGGCGCTCAGGTGAGAGCCGGCGCTGGGCCGGCGTCGGTGACGCCGGCCCGGGGGCGGTCAGAGCTGGTTGAGCCGTTCCAGCGGAAACGGCGCTGAGGCGAGCGGGCGCACCGCCAGCTGCATCAGCGCGAGCGCGTTGTCGTCGCCCGCGATGCGGTTCAGGTGAACCGTCCGGCAACCACGGCAGCGGTGCACGAGTGCCCATTCGCCGTTGCGGCGGGCGCTGACGCCGACGGGTTCCATCGCGGCGGCGCAGTCGGCGTCCCGGTCGCCCGGCACGTCGTCGTCGACGTGCAGGCTCCACAGGCAGCTGGGGCAGTGGTTGCGGTGCGCGGTGCCCGGCGCCGAGGTGCCGACGTCGAGGCCGCAGTTACGGCAGCGGAACGTGGCGGGTAGGCGCCGACGGCCGCGGTTGCGCTGATCGCGCGACATTGGGGGTACCTCCGAACGGTGAACGCAGAACAGAAACGGGGCGTCGCGCGAGGGCCGGACTCAGTCCGGGCGGCGCGACGTGGTCTGTTCCGTGGCGGCTCTCATACATTCACCGCGCCGGACGGTACAGAGCCGATGAACAGTCGTCGGTACGGGTAGCCGCCGGACCTACTTGCCTCTGAGGAAAGTCGTGCTACTTTCCTCTCAGGCAAGTACACGGACCAGGAGGCATTCCATGGCCACCCAGTACGACCCCCAGACGTCCCTCGACGACATCCGGCGCATGCAGGCCCGCACGCGTGCCGAGTACGTCCGCCACGGCTTCGCCTGGCGCTCCGTGCTCGCGGCGGCCGTCGGGCTGTTCGTCGTCGTCGCCGCCCGCGACCTGCCGGACCCGTGGGACACGATCGTCAGCCTCGGCGCCGCCGTGGTGCTCGTCGGCATGGCGATCGTCCACACCCGCGGCGCCGCCGTCCGGCGCCGCGGCAGCGCAGCCGAACTGGCGCTGCTTTGCGGCGCGTCGGTCGCCCTCATCGCTGCCATCGCCGGCCTGCCCGCCCTCGCGGAGGCGCTCGAGCTGCCGGCACCGAACACGTTCGCCGCCGCCGCGGTCGCATTGCTGAGCGTCGGGCTCGCGCGGCTGACCCGGTCGGCGTTCGCGTCGGCCGTGCGCCGTCAGGACCGCTGATGGACCCCGACTTCGACGAGTTCCTGCACGTCCCGGCGCGGCTGTCGATCGTCGCGCTGTTGGCGCCGGCCGAGTGGGTCGAGTTCGCTTTTCTGCGCGACAGCCTCGAGACCAGCGACTCGGCGCTGTCCAAGCACCTCTCCGCGCTCGCCGGCGCCGGCTACGTCGAGGTGCGCAAGGACCGGGAGGCCGGCACGCGCCGCACGCGCGTCCGCCTGACGAGCGCGGGCCGCGAGGCGTTCCAGCGGCACGCGGCGGCGCTCGAGCGGCTCGTCGCGGCCGCCCGTTCCACGGTGTGATCGGCGGCGAGCGGGTAGTGCACGCGCATGCGCGCACACCCTCGCCGGTCCGCGGTCGCCGTCATCGGCCTCGCCCTCTGCGCCGCCGCTCCCGAGACCGCGGTCGCCGCCTCGCCGTGGGAGACGTGCTCGCGCTCGGCCGGCCACGCCGCAGCGCTGAAGGCGGGCCTGCAGCGGGCCCTGAACACCGACCGGGGCCTACGGCGCGTCTTCTCCGGCACCCAGCCGAGCAGCATCTACCGCCGCCCCTCCACCTCGCTCTGCGGTGACTTCAACGGCGACGGCGTGACCGACCGCGCGCTGCTCTACCAGTGCTGCACGGTTTCTTCGCCGGCCCCGTGGGTGGTCCTGCGCCGGCGCGGCTCGCAGTGGCGGATCGTCTTCCGCCGCCTCAGCGACACCACGTTCCGGCTCGAAGCCAACGGCACGCGCCTCGTGACGACCGAGCCCAAGTACGGCTCGGGCGACGCGAACTGCTGTCCGTCGCAGCTGCGGATCGGCACGCTGCGTTGGACGGGCCGATCCTTCAAGCGCAGCTTCCGCCTCCAAGACACGTGAGCCACGCGCAGCGTCGGGACCTTGCAGCCGCCGTGGTCGACGAGCGTCAATGACATGCGCTTCCCGTCCACGAGCAGCACCGCAGGCCGCGCTGCGCTTCTCGCGCAAAGGGTCAGTGGTCGGAGCGTCGAGCCTTGACTTCGCGAGCTCGAATCGGATAATCGGATACGTGAGTGAGATCAGCGCCACCGAGGCATCGAAACGCTTCGCGGATCTCCTGGACGCTGTCGAGCACCGGGGCGAAACCTTCACCGTCGTTCGCCGCGGACGTGCCGTAGCGACGATCGCACCGGCCCGTCGCGGAACCGGGGCGGACTTGCGGCGCATCCTCGCAGAGCACCCGCCCGACGATCAATGGGCAGACGAGCTGGACGAGTTGCGTCGCTTCGCGGGAGACGCCGCCGCCGCGGACCCGTGGAACGACTGATCGTCGACACAGGTGTGCTGATCGCGATCGAGCGCGGCCCGCCGATCCCCGCATCGGTGCTGCCCGACGACGCGGACATCGCGATTGCCGCGATCACCGCTTCGGAGTTGCTCGTGGGCGTCGAACTCGCCGACGAACAGCGCAAGGCAGCGCGTCTCGCAACGGTCGAGGCGATTCTGACCACCTTCGACGTCATCAGCTTCGACCTCGAGATCGCCCGACAACACGCCGTCCTGCTCGCCCACGCACGCCGTTCGGGGCGTCCGCGTGGAGCACACGACCTCCAGATCGCCGCGACCGCTCGCGCGACCGCCCGCGTCGTGGTCACCACTGACTCGCATGCCTTCGACGACTTGCCAGCCGTCAAGCATCGCGTCGCTCCTCGGCACTAGCTCGTCACGCAAAAGCAGCGGTCGGGAGGACGCGGTGGCCACTGGAGTTTCGCCGGTCCTCGCAACGGCATGACGGGGCGCGCGACGCGATCTAGGTTGCGGATATGGCGTGGACGCTGACGACGGAGGAGCTGACCGCCGCGGTCGCCGAGGCACGCGCGGGCGCCGCTGAACGCCCCACGTGGCGAAAACTCGCGATGCTCGCCCGCGGGCTGCGCTGGCTGGACGAGACGGCCGAGGCATCCCGGGTGTTCCAAGAGGCCGCGACCGACGCGATCTGGCGCGTGGAGGAGCACTACGGCACCGGCGACGGTCGCTCGCGAACACAGACGGCGGGACTGTTCGCACTCGCCGGAGACCTCGAGACGGCGCGCGAGTGGGGCGGGCGGCCCCTGGAGGAGCTGCTGCAACGGCGCGAAGACATTCCCATCGCGGTGGACACGTTGTACGTCTGCGGCGAGTCCGAAGGGGCCTTGGCGCTGGCCCGCCAGCACGGCGTCGACGGTCCCTCCGTCGATCTGCTGGTGGCCGAGCGTGACGGGGATGTCGCCCGCTGCGACGCCATGATCAAGCGCGTCACGCGGGCGA
>NZ_JAPCID010000059.1 GCF_027587175.1 Solirubrobacter deserti | reverse complement strand
ACGGGCCGCGAGGTGCGCCCGCCGGCCGCGGCGGTCACGCCAGGCGCTGCCGCGCTGCCGGCCGCTGCGGCCACGCCCCGCGCCGCCACGTCCGCCCGCGTCGCCGACGTCTTCGCCGGCTGGCGCTTCATCCTGGCCAGCCCCGACCTGCGGCCGCTGTTCTTCAACACGCTGCTCGTCAACGGGCTGATCATGGCCACGGCGCCGCTGATGGCCGTGCTCATGCTCGGCGAGCTCGGGTTCTCGCCGCTGGAGTACGCGGTCGCGTTCGGCGTGCCGTGCGTCGGCGGGATCGTCGGCGCGCGGCTCGCGCGGCGCTGGTCGGGTGACCGGGCGCTGCTGGTGGCCGGCACGCTGCGCGGCTGCTTCGCGCTGCCGCTCGCGTTCGTCGTGCCCGGCGCGCCCGGCCTGCTGATCGTCCTCGCGACGCAGTTCGCGCTCCTGGTCGCGATCGGCGTCTTCAGCCCGCTGCTCGCGACCCGGCGGCTGCAGCTCACGCCCGACGACCGGGTCGCGCGCACGCTGGCGGCGTGGACGGTGTCGGGCAGCCTCACGACCGCGCTCCTCACCGCCGCCTGGGGCGCGCTCGCCGCGGTCGTCGGCCTGCGCGAGGCGGTCGGCGCCGCCGGCGCGCTGCTGCTGCTCACCCCGTTGCTGCTCGTGCGACCGCGGCGCGCACCCACGCCGTCGCCGGTTCCAGCTCCGCCTCGTCCGACCCGTTGACCGCGACGACCAGCCGCGCGCCGTGGCCGGTGCCGTCACCGAGCTTGACGAGCACGTTCGGCACGTCGAGCGACCCCGCGCGCAGGCGATCCCACGCGACGGCGGCCGGAACGACCAGCTGGCGCTCGATCCGCACGCTCCAGCCCGCGTCGCCGCGGATCACGACCGGGTCCTCGAGCCCGAAGGCGCGGACGAGCTCCTCATGACGCGCCTCGAAACGCTCCGGCTCCGGCAGCGGCGCCCCCGCCAGCACGAGGCCCAGCACCTGCAGGCAGTGCTCCCACCCGCTGGCGAAGCTGGCCGCGCCCGCGCGGTCGTCGAACGAATGCGTGAGCACGAACACCGTGCCGGCGCCGTCCTCGCGCAGCGAGAACTCGAGCTGGTCGCCGCCCCAGGTGAACACGAGCCGGCGCGGGGGCTCCATCGTCAACACTTGCCCCGTGCTGTCACCGAAGTCGGCCACGTCGCCCGCGAACCGGACGGGGGCGGGAAACCACGCGGCCAGGCCCTCCGGCGACGTCACCGCCCGCCACACGGCTTCGATCGGATGGTCGTAGCGGCGCTCGACCCGCACCGCGGGCCGGGCGCCGTCTCGCAGGAACACGGGATCGCTCATCGGGAAGCCTCCTCGTCATCCAAGTACCGGCCGAGCCGGTCGAGCCGGTCCTCCCACATCCAGCGGTAGGGCTCCAGCCACTGCGCCACCTCCACGAACGGCTCGGGACGCAGCTCGTACCAGCGCCGCTGCGCGTCCGGCCGCACGCTCACGAACCCGGCGTCCTTGAGCACCCGCAGGTGCTTGGACGTGATCGGCTGGCTCAACCCGAGCGCGTCGGACAGCTCGCTCACCGAGCTCGGGCCGCTCCGCAGCCGCTCGAGGATCTCGCGCCGGGCGGGCAGGGACAGCACCTCGAAGGTCGTCAACATACCTTTGAAAGTATATACCTTCTACGTGCATATGAACGAGGTCTGCGACGCTTCGCCACCGATGTACCGGCTCACCTTCCGCGGCGACGAGGACCTGCTGGACGCCGTCCTGCCGCTGCTCCCCGGCGGCGTGCGCGAGGACGAGGACGCGCTCGTGGCCTACTCCGGCGCGCCGTTCTCCGACGCCGTGCTCGCGCTCACCGGCGGCGCCGTGGACGAGGTTCCGGCCGATTGGAAGCAGCGCAAGATGAGCGCGGGCGTCGTGATCGGCGGCGTGGTCGGCATCCGCTCGCCGTTCGACCGCGAGTCCGGCGCGCCGATCGAGGTCGTGGTGGAGCGGCGCGGGAGCGCCTTCGGCTCCGGCTCGCACCCGACGACCCAGATGTGCGTGGCGCTGCTGCTCGAGCTCGAGCCGGGCGGGAGCGTCGCCGACCTCGGCTGCGGCGTCGGCACGCTCGCGATCGTGGCCGCGAAACTGGGCTGGGCGCCGGTCGTCGGCGTCGACCGGGTGCCGGTGGCGATCGAGGTCGCGCGTGAGAACGTCGAACGCAACGGGGTGGACGTCGACGTCGCCGTGTCCGACCTGGCCGTCGACGACATCCCGCTCGCGAACGTGCTGCTGGTGAACGCGCCGCCGCCCGTGCACGAGCGCGTGGCCGCCGCCGTCGACGACCGCGTCCGCCACGTGATCGTGTCCGGCATCGTGGCCGAGGAGATGGAGGACGTCGTCCGGCGCTACACGGGCTTCAAGATCGCCAAGGCGCTGGGAACGGAGGACGAGTGGATCGCGCTGCGGCTGAGCTGCTGAGCGCGGACCGCGCCGTGAGCGAGGGCGCCGCGCTCGGTCAGCTGGCGTGCGCGCTGCCGGACGGCGGGCTGCTGATCACGGCCTCGCGGCTGGTCGAGTTCGGCGCGCGGGCGGCGATCCTGCTCGCCCCGGGCCTGTTCCGCCTGGACCTGACGCCGCAGGAGGAGACGCTCGGCCTCTATCCGCGGATCCTCGGCCCGTGGGAAGTCGACTGGCGCGCAGCGGAGGAGTCGTGGGACGGCTACCGCGACGCTTCCGGCCCGGCGCCGATCGAGCTGCACGGGACGTTCGGCGATCAGTACACCGCGTGGATCCACGTGCTCTCGTTCACGGAGCGGGACGCCTTGGCCACGCACTTCGTGGCCAAGGCGGAGATCCGCGTCGTTACGGAGCGGTAGTGCTCAGCGTGAACGTGAGCGTCTTGCTGTAGCTGCCGGTGCGCAGGGGCTCGTCGGCGCCGACGTCCTGCGCGAACGTGAGCGTCTTGGCGCCGTTGCTGACCGGTCCGGTCCACGTGTGCAGCGGCGTGGGGGAGCTCGACCCGCCGACCGCCTTGCCGTCGATGCGCAGCGGCTGGGCGAGCGCGAACGAGCCGTTCACGAGCCGGCCCGTGGCCGTCGCGCTCGGGTCGTGCACGCTGAGCGCGGCCTCGCCGGCGGTGGACGTCACGGTCGCGCGCGCCTCGCCGTCGTACGTGCGCGGGACGCCGGGAACGAGCGCGCCCAGCGTCACGGGGCCGACGCTCAGCGCGAGTGTCGGGGGAACCGTCCCCGCCACGTCGCCGTTCACGCTCGTGGCGTTGCTCACCGCCGCCAGGAAGCGGTAGCTGCCCGAGCCGACCTCGTAGGTGGCGACGCCGTTCGCGGTGCCCTTGTGCACGACGCCGGGCTGCTCGGCCGCGGGCTTGCCGTTCTCGAACACGACCTGCCCGTCCGCGAGCGGCAGGCGCAGCTCGGCGCGCGTGTTCACCGGGACGTCGACGTCGATCGTCAGCCGGCCCGCGGCGTCCTTGGACCAGGCGGTCCGCGCGGGGCCGTACGCCGTCTTGACGGAGGACGACGCGCTCCCCAGGTCGCCCGTGGACGGCGCGACCAGCAGCTTCTTGTAGCCCGGCTCGAGCGGGGCGAGGCCACCGACCTCGTCGTAGAGCCAGTCGCCGATCGACCCCAGCCCGAAGTGGTTGAACGAGTTCATCCCGAGGTCCTGCAGCGTGCCGTCCGGCTTGATCCCGTCCCAGCGCTCCCAGATCGTCGTGCCGCCGCGGCTGAGCATGTAGCCCCAGCTCGGGTAGGTGTCCTGCACGAGGAGCTCGTGCGCCAGATCGGCGCGGCCGCCGTCCTCGAGCACGTTGAGCAGGAACGGCGTGCCGAGGAAGCCGGTGCTCAGGTGGTTGCCGCGGTGCGCGACGTCGTCCGCCAGGCGGTCGAAGGCGCGCTGCTCGAGGTCATCCGGGACGAGCCCGAACTTCAGCGCCAGCACGTAGCTGGTCTGGCTGCCGGTGCCGACGGTGCCGTCCGCGCGCACCCAGCGGTTGGCGAAGGCGGACTTGATCTGGGCGTGCAGGCTCGCGTAGGAGGCGGCGTCGGCGTCCTCGCCGAGGATCGTCGCGGCCTGGCGGACCAGGTCGGTCGAGTAGGCGAAGAACGCGGTGGCGATGAAGTCCTGCGCCGTGTTGTCGACGGCGAGCCAGTCGCCGTAGCCGCTGTTGGGCCGGATGAGGTTGGTCGAGTTGGCCCGCAGGTAGGCGATCCAGCGCTCCATCGCGTCGTAGTTCTCGCGCAGGACGCGGACATCGCCGTAGCGCTTGTAGAGCGCGAAGGGGACGACGGTGCCCGCGTCACCCCAACCGGCGACGCCCTCGCCGCAGCACGTCTTCGGCGCCACGTCGGGGAACGCGCCGTTGGCGGACTGGCTGTCGCGCAGGGTCTGCATCCACTGGCCGAGGTAGTGGCTCGCGTCGCCGTTGAACGTGCCGGTCGTGGCGAAGGCCTGGATGTCACCGGTCCAGCCCAGGCGCTCGTCGCGCTGGGAGGCGTCGGTGGGCACGGCCAGGAAGTTCGACCACTGGCCCCAGCGAATCGCGCTCTGGATCTGGTTGACGAGCGCGTTGGAGGAGGTGAAGGTGCCGAACTCGGGCAGGTCGGAGGTCACCACGCGGCCTTCCAGGCTGTCGACCGTGCCGCCCGTGACCTCCACGTAGCGGAAGCCGTGGTAGGTGAAGCGCGGCTCGTGAGTCTCCTGGCCGCCACCGCGCAGGGTGAACGTGTCCGTCTGCAGCGCGGAGCGCAGGTTGGCGGTGTGGACGGTGCCGTCGTCGTTGAGGATCTCGCCGAAGCGCAGCTTGAGCTGCGTGCCGGCGGCGCCGGTGGCCTTGACGCGCGCCCACCCGGCGAAGTTCTGGCCGAGGTCATAGACGGTGACGCCGGGCTTGGGCGTGGTGACCGTCTTGGGGACGAGCGTCTCGATGACGCGGATCGGCGGTGAGCGGTCCGGCTCGATCGTCATCGTCTCGTTGCGCAGGACGGCGTTGCGCCAGCCGCCGTCGAAGCCGGGCTGGTTCCAGTTCGCACGCTCGAGGCGTGCGTCGAACGTCTCGCCGTCGTAGATCGAGGAGGCGCGCAGGCCGCCCGTGCCGGTCTGCCAGCTGTCGTCGGTGACGACGCGGGTGGTGGTGCCGTCGGCGTAGGTGATCTTCAGCTGGGCGATCAACGCAGGGTTGGTGCCCCACTTGCGCCCGCCCTGGAGGCGGCCGGCGTACCAGCCCTCACCGAGGACGGCGCCGATCGCATTCTCACCCGGCTTGACGAGGCCGGTGACGTCGTAGGTCTGCGCGGGGACGCGCTTGGTGTACTCGGTCCAGCCCGGGGCGAGCACGCGGTCGCCGACCTTCTGGCCGTTGATGGACAGCTCATAGAGGCCGAGGGCGGAGACGTACAGGCGGGCCTGCGCGACGGTCTTGTCGGCGGTGAAGTCCTTGCGCAGGTACGGGCTCGGCTGGGAGGGGAGGGAGACGTTGCTGCCCCACGGTCCGGAGCCGTACGTGGCGAGCTCGCGCGCGGCCTGCCAGGCGGAGTCGTCGAAGCCGGGCTGCTCCCAGCCCGCAGGGGCGTTCGCGTTCGACTTCCAGCTGAGCGCCATCGTCTGGCCGCCGGCCTGCAGGCGGCCGATGAAGGCGCCCGGGGTGGCCGCTCCGCTGCCGTTGAGGCGGTTCTTGGCCTGAACGGCGATCGTGTTCGCGCCGGCCTTGAGCGGGACGTCCACGAGCTGCGCCTTCTGCCACGCGTTCTCGTCGGCGTCGCGGATGCTCTTGGTGTCGATCACGAGCGTGCCGTTGACGTAGACGGCGGCCTCGTCGTCGACGGTGAACAGGAAGCGGCCGCTGCTCGGCGCGGTGGCCAGGTCGACGGTGGCGCGCAGGTAGCGCGTCATCGCCGGCATGTTCTGCGTGCCGTCCTCGTGCCAGATCCAGCGGGCGCCGCTCAGGTTCAGGTCATCGCTCGGCGCGGCGATCCACTTCGCCGCGGACCAGTCCGCGTTGGTCAGCAGGGCGGTCTCGAGCGTCGCGGGCGCGCTGTAGTCGCTCGGGCGGCCCGCCTCGTCCCAGACGCGGACCTTCCAGCGGTACTGCGTGCCCGATTCCAGCGCGGGTCCGGCGTAGGGGACGTTCGCCGACGCGGGGGAGCGGACCTCGCCGCTGTCCCAGACGGTTTGGTCGCCCTGGGTGACGATCACCTGGTAGGCCGACTGGGAGCGGTTGCGGCCGTCACCGTTGAGCGTCCAGCCGAAGGCGGGGCGGGCGCTGGCGAGGCCGAGCGGGTCGGTGAGCCGGTCGGCGGTCAGCGCGCCGGGGGTGAGCGGAGCGGCCTGGGCGACGGCAGGTGGGACCGCGACGCAGGCAGCGGCGATCGCCGCGGCCGCGAGGACACGTTGCAGCAACTTCGTTCTCTCCTCCTGGTTGACTGCTTGGGCGGAACGGTACAAAACGATCACGACCGAACGCAACCGCTCTCGCTTCTATGGTCCGTGTGTGGACGTAGAAGCGCTGCTGGACTGGTACGAGTGGGTGCGCCGGCCGTTGCCCTGGCGCGAGACGCGCGACCCGTACGCGCTGCTCGTGAGCGAGGTGATGCTCCAGCAGACGCAGGCGCTGCGGGTGGTGCCGTACTACGAGCGGTGGCTGTCCGCGTTTCCGACCGCGGCTTCGTTGGCCGCCGCTCCGACGCGGGACGTGCTCGCGCTGTGGTCGGGCCTCGGCTACAACCGCCGGGCGCTGGCGCTGCAGCGCGCTGCCGTGTTCGTCTCCGAGCACGGCTGGCCCTCGGACCTCACCGAGCTGCCCGGCGTGGGGAAGTACACGGCGGCTGCCGTCTCCTCGTTCGCCTGGGACCGGGACATGGCCGCCGTGGACACGAACGTGCGCCGCGTGATCACCCGGCGTGAAGGGCTCGACGTCGACGTGGACGCGCGCGCCGACGCGCTGCTGCCGCGCGGGCGGGCGGCCGTGTTCAACCAGGCGATGATGGAGCTCGGGGCGACCGTCTGCCGCCCTCGGGTACCCGACTGCGCGCGGTGCCCGGTCGAGCGTGGCTGCCTCCGGCTGGTGGTCGCGCCGGCCCGTCGCGTCAAGAAGGAGAAGTTCGAGGACACCGACCGCTGGGCGCGCGGGCGCGTCGTCGCCTCGCTCCTGGCCGGCGAGCCCTTCCCGCTGGACGGCGAGCGGTTGGAACGGGCCCTGGCGGGTCTCGAACGCGACGGCCTGATCGTCCGGGACTCGTCCGGTCGTCCACAACTGCCGTAGGCCGCGGGTGTGCCTCCTATCCTGAGCGGTCGTGGATCGCGACCGGATCCTGCGCCGTGACTTCCCGACGGGTCGTCGCGGCTACGACCCAGCCGCCGTGGACGAGCACCTGCGCCGGGTGGCGGACGCCTTCGAGGCCAACGCGCCGCTTCCCGCGCCCTCGCTGGCCGCCTCCACCTCCGAGCAGGTCCGCGAGATCCTCGAGGCCGCCGAGCGCAGCGTCGCCCAGGTGCGCTCCGACGCCGCGCGCGAGGCTTCCGACCACGTCGCTCAGGTCCAGCAGGCCACGTCCGGCATGCTGGCCCAGCTCGACGCCCTCGAGTCCGAGCTCGGCCGCCTGCTCGAAGCGCTCCGCGCCTCCGGCGAACGCCTCACCGAGGGCCTCCAGCAGCTGCAGGCGGACGTCGCCGGCGCCGCGCCGCCGCCCGCCGAGGCGCCCGCTCCGCCCGCGGACTCCTCTTCCCCCGCCGACGCGGCCCCCGTCTCCGCGCTCCCCGCCGACGACGCCGGTGCGCGGCTGATCGCGCTCAACATGGCGCTCAGCGGCTCCTCGCGCGAAGAGACGGCCGCGTACCTGGCCGAGCACTTCGAGCTCACCGACGCCGAAGGCCTGCTCGACGACGTCTACGCGCGGGCCCAGAAATGAACGAACTCGCCGAGTTGCACCGCCGCGCGCGGGAGATCGCGGACCTGAACGGGATCGGCGGTCTGCTGCTGTGGGACCAGAACACGATGATGCCGCCGGGCGGGGCGAGTGCGCGCGCCGATCAGTTCGAGGCGCTCGAGCGCATCCAGCACTCGCGGCTGACCGACCCGCAGCTCGGCCGCATCCTCGAGGAGCTCGCGCCCTGGGCCGCGTCCGAGGACCCCGACTCCGACGACGTCCGCCTGATCGCCACCCTCAAGCGCGACCACGAGAAGGCGGTCCGCGTGCCGACGGACCTCGCCGCCGAGATGTCCTCGGCCGCCGCGCACGCGCAGCAGGCCTGGCTGGAGGCCCGCGAGCGCAGCGACTTCGCCCGCTTCGCGCCCGCGCTCGAGCGCATCCTCGAGCTCCAACAGCGCTACATCGCCTGTTTCGACGACACGGGCGAGTACGCGCACCCGTACGACATCCTGCTCGACGACTACGAGCCGGGCCTCACGACGGCCGAGATCCGCGACATCTTCGGCGTCCTGCAGCAGGAGCTCGTCCCGCTCGTCTCCGCGGCCGCCGCGGCGGGGGAGGACGGGCGCCTGTTCCCGGGCCAGTTCCCGGTCGAGCGCCAGAAGCCGTTCGCGGAGGAGCTGCTGCACGCCCTCGGGTACAACGCCGAGCACTGGCGGCTGGACCCGTCCGTGCACCCGTTCGCGCGCTCGATGGCGCACACGGACGTCCGGCTCACCACGCGCTGGGAGCCCGACGACCTCTCGATGGCGTTCTACTCCTGCCTGCACGAGTTCGGGCACGGGCTCTACGAGGCGCAGATGTCGCCGTCCCACTACCGGACGACGCTCGCCGACGCTGCCGGGCTCGGCACCCACGAGTCCCAGAGTCGGCTGTGGGAGAACCTGGTCGGTCGCGGCAAGCCGTTCTGCGACTGGGTCCTGCCGGTGATGCAGCGCCACTTCGGCCATCCGTTCGACGCGTGGAACGCGGGCGAGCTCTACCGCGCCGTCAACCAGGTGCGGCTCTCGCTGATCCGCATCGAGGCGGACGAGACGACCTACAACCTCCACATCGCGCTGCGCTTCGAGCTCGAGCTGGCGATGGTCGAGGGGCGGCTCTCCGTCGCCGACCTCCCGGACGCGTGGGACGAGGCGACGCATCGGCTCCTGGGCCTTGAGACGCCGTCGATCCACGAGGGCGTTCTGCAGGACATCCACTGGGGCGCGGGCATGATCGGCTACTTCCCGACGTACACGATCGGCAACTTGATGGCGGCCCAGCTGTGGCAGGGCCTGCGCGCGGAGCTGCCGGACGTCGATGATGCGATCGCCGCCGGCGACTTCGGGCCGCTGCGCGAGTGGCTGCGCGACAACATCCACCGGCACGGCCGCAAGTTCGACTCGCGCGAGCTGCTGCGGCGGGCAACCGGGGAGGACCTGCAGGTGGAGCCGTTCCTCGTCTACCTCGAGGACAAGCTGCTCGACGCCGGGTTGCTGACCGCTCCGGTGCGCGTTCCCCGCTCCTAGCGAACGTCTGTTCGAAAAGTCCGTCCGCCCGGGGCCTAGACTGAGAGGCGGTCTTATGTCCAGCCGCCAGAACTCCATCGTCGTCTCGGGCGCCCGCGAGCACAACCTCAAGGACGTCACCGTCGAGCTGCCGCGTGACTCGCTCGTCGTCATCACGGGCCTGTCCGGGTCGGGCAAGTCGTCCCTGGCCTTCGACACCATCTACGCGGAGGGCCAGCGCCGCTACGTGGAGTCGCTGTCCGCCTACGCGCGCCAGTTCCTGGGGCAGATGGACAAGCCGGACGTGGACTCCATCGAGGGCCTGTCGCCGGCCATCTCGATCGACCAGAAGACGACTTCGAGGAACCCGCGCTCGACCGTGGGGACCGTGACGGAGATCTACGACTACCTGCGCCTGCTGTGGGCGCGGATCGGCAAGCCGCACTGCTTCAACTGCGGCCGGCCGATCGCCGCCCAGTCGGCGGAGCAGATCATCGACCAGATCATGGGCATGGAAGAGGGCACCCGCTTCATGGTCATGGCGCCGATCGTGCGCGGGCGCAAGGGCGAGTACGGCAAGCAGCTGGCCGAGCTGCGGTCCGAGGGCTTCACGCGCGTGAAGGTGGACGGTGAGCTGCGCCAGCTCGAGGAAGAGATCGTGCTGGACAAGAAGTTCAAGCACGACATCTCGGTCGTCGTCGACCGTCTGGTGATGCGGCCGGACCTGCGCAAGCGCCTGGCGGACAGCGTCGAGACGGCGGTCGCGCTGGCCGACGGCATCCTCGAGGTGGAGACCGTCCCGCGCGAGGGCGAGCCGGAGATCCACACCTACTCCGAGCGCTTCGCCTGCCTGCACTGCGGGATCTCGATGCCTGAGCTCGAGCCGCGTTCGTTCTCGTTCAACGCGCCGCACGGCGCCTGCCCGCGCTGCACGGGCCTGGGCTCGATGATGGAGATCGACCCGGAGCTGGTCGTGCCGGATCCGTCGCTGTCGATCAACGAGGGCGCGATCCTGCCGTGGTCGTCGGGCGCCAACAGCTCCTACGAGCAGATCACGCAGGCCATCGCCGAGCGCTACGAGGTGGACGTCGATGCCCCGTGGGAGGAGCTCTCGGACGACATCCACAACCTGTTCCTGTACGGCACCAACGGCGAGAAGCTGTACGTCTCCTACCGCAACCGGATGGGCCGCAAGCGGTCGTACATGACGACCTTCGAGGGCATCGTCCCGAACCTCGAGCGCCGCTACAAGGAGACCGACTCCGACTGGTCGCGCGAGAAGATCGAGGAGTACATGTCCATGCGGCCGTGCCCGGAGTGCAAGGGCGCCCGGCTGCGGCCCGAGTCGCGCGCGGTCAAGGTCGGCGGGCTGCCGATCCACGAGTTCACGGCGATGAGCGCCAAGCGCGCGATCGAGTGGCTGGACGGGCTGGACCTCTCGTCGCAGGACCGGGCGATCGCGCGGCTGATCCTGCGCGAGATCGACGAGCGGCTGCGCTTCCTGGACAACGTGGGCGTCGGCTACCTGTCGATGGAGCGCGCGTCGGCCACGCTGTCAGGCGGCGAGGCGCAGCGCATCCGGCTCGCCACGCAGATCGGCTCGTCGCTGGTGGGCGTGCTCTACATCCTCGACGAGCCGTCGATCGGCCTGCACCAGCGCGACAACGAGCGGCTGATCGCGACGCTGGAGCGCCTGCGCGACCTCGGCAACACCGTGCTCGTGGTCGAGCACGACGAGGGCACCATGCGCGCGGCCGACTACGTCGTGGACATGGGCCCGGGCGCGGGCGAGCACGGCGGGCACGTGGTGGCCAAGGGCACCGC
Organism: Solirubrobacter deserti; assembly: GCF_027587175.1. GTDB lineage: Bacteria > Actinomycetota > Thermoleophilia > Solirubrobacterales > Solirubrobacteraceae > Solirubrobacter > Solirubrobacter deserti. The sequence continues at coordinate 33,107 of NZ_JAPCID010000059.1, read as the reverse complement.
CGAGGAGATCATGCGGGTCGAGCACTCGCTCACCGGCCAGTTCCTCTCGGGCACGCGCAGGATCGAGGCGCCGGGCGCCCGCCGCAAGCCGACGGGCTACGTCGAGATCGTCGGCGCGAGCCAGAACAACCTCAAGAACGTCAACGTCAAGGTGCCGCTGGGCGTGTTCTGCGCGGTCACGGGCGTGTCCGGCTCGGGCAAGTCGACGCTGATCAACGAGATCCTCTACAAGGCCGTCGCCAACAAGCTCAACCGCGCGCGCATGCGCCCGGGCGCGCACAAGACGATCAAGGGCCTCGAGCACCTGGACAAGATCATCCAGGTCGACCAGTCACCGATCGGCCGCACCCCGCGGTCGAACCCGGCCACGTACATCGGACTGTTCGACCAGATCCGCGACCTGTACTCCAAGACGCAGGAGTCCCGCGCCCGCGGCTACAAGGCCGGCCGGTTCTCGTTCAACGTCAAGGGCGGCCGCTGCGAGGTCTGCAAGGGCGACGGCCAGATCAAGATCGAGATGCACTTCCTCCCGGACATCTACGTCCCGTGCGAGCAGTGCCACGGCAAGCGCTACAACCGCGAGACGCTGGACATCCGCTTCAAGGGCAAGACCATCGCGGACGTCCTCGACATGCCCGTCGAGGAGGCGCTCGAGTTCTTCGCCCACATCCCGAAGCTCAAGCGCCGGTTGCAGACCCTGCACGACGTCGGCCTGGACTACATGCGGCTCGGCCAGCCCGCCACGACCCTGTCCGGGGGCGAGGCCCAGCGCGTCAAGCTCGCCTCCGAGCTGGCGAAGGTCGCCACCGGCCGCACGCTGTACATCCTCGACGAGCCCACCACCGGCCTGCACTTCGCCGACATCCAGAAGCTCCTCGAGGTCCTTCAGACCCTCGTGGACGCCGGCAACTCCGTCGTCGTCATCGAGCACAACCTGGACGTGATCAAGACCGCCGACCGCCTGATCGACATGGGCCCCGAAGGCGGCGAGGAGGGCGGCACCCTCATGGCCGCCGGCACCCCGGAGGACGTCGCGGCCGTCGAGGAGTCCCACACGGGCCGCTTCCTGCGCGACCTCACCCCCCCGGCCCCGAAGCCCAAGCGCAAACCGCGCGCCCGCAAGGTCCCCGCGGCGGCCTGAACCCGCACGCCATCGGTCACTTGACCCCCTCTGCGGGGGTCAAGTGACCGATCGCGAGGCGGCGGCGGGGCGCCCGCCGTCTGGCGCGCTACACGGTCACCGCGACCGCCGGCTCTTCCACGGCCGCCTCGGCCGCAACGGCCGGGCGGCGGCGCAGCACGACGACCGCCATCACCAGCGCGGCGGCCGCCAGGGCCGCAGCGAGCTCGAACGCGGCGCTGTAGCCCGCGACGAGCGAGGCCGGGTCCTCGCCACCGCCGGATTCGCGCGCCGCGACGCTGGCGAGGATCGCGATGCCGAACGCGCCGCCGACCTGCTGGGTCGTGTTGATCAGCCCGGAGGCGAGGCCCGAGTCCTGCGGTGCGACGCCGGCCATCGCGAGCGTCATCAGGGCCGGGATGACCAGGCCCGCGCCGACGCCCATCAGCAGCAGGGCCGGCAACACGTCGACCCAGTACTGCCCGTCGACGCCCGCCTGGCCGAGCAGGAACAGGCCGACGGCCATCAGCGCCAGCGCCGGGAGCAGCACGAGCCGCGCACCGAAGCGCATGATCAGTCGTGCGGAGAAGCCGAGCGAGAGCACGCCGATCGCCAGCGAGATGGGAAGGAAGGAGACGCCCGTCGTGAACGCGTCGTAGCCGAGCACGCGCTGCAGGTACAGGACGGCGAGGAAGGACATGCCGAGCATGCCGGCCACCGCGACCATCTGGACGACGTTCGCGCCGACCACGTCGCGGGACTTCAGGAGGCCGAGGCGCAGCAGCGGGCGCTCCGCCGTGGCCTGGCGAGCGACGAACAGGGCCAGCAGCGCGAAGGCGACGCCGCCGAGCAGCCACGACTCCGCGTCGACGATCGTGTAAACGGCGAGCATCAGCGCCGCCGTCACCAGCACGGCGCCCGGGACGTCAGCGCCGGCGCGCAGCCCGAGCCCGGGCTCCCGCGCGAGCAGCGGCCGCGCCAGCACGAACGCGACCACGCCGATCGGCACGTTGACGAAGAAGATCCAGTGCCAGCTCAGCAACTGGGTCAGGACGCCGCCGAGCAGCAGGCCCAAGGAAGCGCCCGCGGAGCCGACGAACGAGAACACGGCGATCGCCTTGGCCTGCTCCCGCGGCGTCGGGAACATGGTCACGATCATGCCGAGGATCACGGCGGACGCCAGCGCGCCGCCCACGCCCTGCAGGAACCGGGCCGCGATCAACTGCCAGGCCTCGGCCGCGAACCCGCACAGCAGCGAGGCGAACGTGAACAGCGCGAGCCCGGCCAGGAACACCTGGCGCCGGCCGATGAGATCGCCCACCCGGCCGGCCAGCAGGAGCAGCCCGCCGAACGCGATCAGGTACGCGTTGATCACCCACGCCAGCCCGTCGGAGGACAGCGCGAGGTCCGTCTGGATCGACGGCAGCGCCACGTTCACGATCGTCGAGTCGAGGATGATCATCAGAAACCCGACGCATAAGACGACAAGCGCGAACCAGCGGTTCTCAGGGGTCAACACGGCACGAGTTCGGTCTTTCATAGACCGAACCGTACCAGATGATCTAGAAGTAGACGATCTAAATCAGGATGACCTGGGTCTCCGCACGGTCGCGGAGCACTCGGCCGGCTCGGCGAGCCGGCCGTTCATCAGGGTCTGCAGCGCGCCCACGAGCGCCTCCCGCTGATCCTCGGGCAGCGACCCGAGCACGTCGGCGTAGAGCGCGCTGACGATCTGCTCGCCGCGCTCGACGACCTCCTCACCGGCCGGCGTGACGGCGATGATGCGTGCGCGCCGGTCCGTGGGGGAGGACCGGCGCTCGGCGAGCCCATCCTTCTCCAGCGCGTCCATCGTCACGACCATCGTGGTCTTGTCGAGCGCGCAGAGATCGGCGAGCTCCTTCTGGGTGTACTCGCCCTTGCGCGCGTTGCCGAGGACGCAGTAGGCGCGCGGGGTGGCGTTGATCTGCTCCAGCGCCGCGGTCATCTCCGTCTGGAGCGCATGCGCGGCCCGGGAGAGCAGGAAGATCAGGTCAACGGGCGGGGCGGAGACGGCGGCCACGTGCCCAACGATACCAAGAACGGTCCGCGACGAGATCATCTCGCCGCGGACCGATCCGCCGTTCAACTATCCGCCGAAGCGCGGTCTCAGCGCCTGGACGTTCGCGATGTACTGCCTCGTGTCGTCAAAGACGCCGCGTGATTGCAGCGCCCCCAATCCCTGGTAGTAGGCGGCGATCGCAGCGTTCTCGTCGCCACCGGTCTGGTTGAGCAGCTGCTTGAGGTAGAGCACGCCGGCGGTCACGTTGTCGTGCGCCGACTCGGGGTTGAGCTGGCGCTGCGCGAGGTTCTGTTGCACGTAGTCCCACGTGCCCGGCATGACCTGCATCACGCCGCGCGCGTTGGCCGAGGAGACCATCGCGTTGTTGAAGCCGCTCTCCTGCCACGCGATGGCGGTGGCGAGCGAGGGGGAGACGCCGTGCTGGGCGGCGACGTTCTGGACGTCCGCGGCGCCGACGCGCGTCGCGGTGGGCTCGGGGGCGGCGGCCGGAACGACGGTCGCCTCCGGCTCGGGCGCGGCGGCGCGCGCGGGGGCGGGAGCACCCGTCGGCAGCTTGATCACCGTGCCGGCGAGCAGGACCCCGTTCGGGTCGAGCCCGTTCATGGCCGCGATGTCGCTCACGGCCACGCGCGAGGACGCGGCGAGCCCGGACAGCGTGTCGCCCGCGCGCACCGTGTAGCCACCCATCGGCGCGGGCGCAGCCGGAGCGGCGGCCGGGGCGGACGATGAGGGAGCGCTCTCGGTGGCGGCGGGCGTCGAGGACACCAGCCCCGCGTTCTGGAGGGCGGCGTAGCCCTCCGACGTCGACGGCACCTGGATCGTCGAGCCGAGCACGACCTGCGAGTTCTCGGACAGCCCGTTGAAGGCGGCGACGGTGCGGGTCGTCAAGTTGTTGGCCGCCGCGATCGACCACAGCGTCTCGCCGGGCTGCACGACATGCGGCACGGCGGCGGTGGAAGGAGCGGCGAAGAGAAGCGCGAACACTACGGCGTACAGCGGGGTGAGCCGCAAGACAAAGGCCTCCTGCGTTGGGTGTGACCCCACGAGGCTTGCCCGTCGGCTCTCATATTGGAAGCGCTGCGCGCGGCTTTACGTCCCCCTGCATAACATCGCCCACGTGGACGACCTCAAGCTGTGGGCGCAGAAGTGGCGCTGGTACCAACGCAACTCCCTCCCCTGGAACCGCGCGCGCATCCACTACGAGTTCGCGAAGCGGCGCTCGTTCGCGCGCTGGCCGATCCACGGCGAGATCCTCGAGCTCTTCGACGAGAACCGCCTCACGCTCGGCGAGCACGTCCTGCTGGAGCCGAACGTGTGGCTCACGGGCTCGGGCCGCATCCACATCGGCGACGGCAGCATCCTCAACCTCGGCGTCCAGGTCGCGGCGGTGGACCGGGTCACGATCGGCGCGCACTGCATGTTCGCCAACGGCTGCTTCGTCACGGACGGCAACCACCGCTTCGACGACCCCGACCAGCCGATCACCTGGCAGGGCTTCACGTCCAAGGGCCCGACGACCATCGGCGACAACGTCTGGTGCGGCGCCAACGTCGTCATCACGTCCGGTGTGACCGTCGGCGAGCGCTGCGTGATCGGCGCCAACAGCGTCGTCACGACCGACATCCCGCCGTTCAGCATCGCGGCCGGCGCACCCGCCCGCGTGCTGCGCGAAATCACTTACCGTGCTTGATGATGATGCCCTCGAGCGTGTTGGCCGTGCGCTCGGTGGCGTCGATCGCCTCTTCCAGGCGCTCGAAGAGGTCCTTCCAGCGGATCACGAGCATCGGATCGATCCCGTGGTCGAACAGGGCGGCGACCGCCTCGCGGTAGATCCGGTCGCCCTCGTCCTCGAGCCGGTTGACCTCGAGCCGCTGCGGGTGGATGTCCTGCAGCTTGCGCAGCCGCGGCATCGCCTCGGCGATCTGCCGGGCCGCGTCGCGCAGGACGCGGGCCATCTGCTCGGCGGCCTCCATCGGCGCCTCGATCTTGTACAGCCCGAGGAAGTCCGCGACCTCCTCGGTGAAGTCGACGATGTCGTCGAGCGCCGAGGCGAGCGTGATCACGTCCTGGCGGTCGAAGGCCATCTTGCCGCCCTCGTTGAGCCAGCTGAAGATGTCGTGCGTGATGCGGTCGCCCTCGTGCTCGCAGTCGACCATCTCGCGCGTCGTCGCGGCGGCGTCCGGCCACTGCTCGAGAATGGTCACGAGCAGGTCAGCGGCGCGCACCGCATTGCGCGCCGCCTCCTCGAGTAGATCGAACAGCCGCCTCATCCCGCGGCCACTATATGTGAACGCGGAGCGTCACCCGACGTGGGTGCGCGGCACGGCGGGCAACTCGGCCCGGAAGCGCTCGAGCTCCTCGGGCGCGATGTTGTAGGTGTGCTCGGGCGCCGGGAACGTGCGTGAGCGCACTTCGTCGGCGTAGGCGTCCACGCCGCGGCGCATCTCGTCCTTGACCGCTGCGAACCGCTTGGCGAACTTCGGCTGGAAATCGTCGTGGATCGTGAGCAGATCGTGTAGGACGAGTACCTGCCCGTCCGTGCTCGCGCCCGCCCCGATGCCGATGATCGGGATCTCCATGTAGGGCATGATCGCGTCGGTCACGTCGGCCGGGATGGCCTCGAAGACGATGCTGAAGGCGCCCGCCTCCTGCAGCGCCAGCGCGTCTTCGAGCACGGCGCGGGCGCGGGCGGCGGTGCGGCCCTGCGCGCGGTACCCGCCGAGCATCGTGGCCGTCTGGGGGGTGAGCCCGACGTGCCCCATCACGGGTACGCCGGCGCGCACGATCGCGCGCGCCCGCTCGGCCATCGCGCCGCCGCCCTCGAGCTTGACGGCGTCGCAGCCCGCCTCCTTGACGAAGCGGTGCGCGGTCTCGATCGCCTGCGCGTCGCTGGCCTCGTAGGAGCCGAACGGCAGGTCACCGACCAGCAGCGGCGTCTTGAGCCCGCGCCGCACGGCGCGGGTGAGCATCAGCAGTTCCTCCACCGTCACCGGCACCGTGTCGGGGTAGCCGAGCACGTTGTTGGCGGCGCTGTCGCCGACGAGGACGACGTCGACGCCCGCCTCCTCGACCACGAGCGCGCTCGGGTGGTCGTAGGCGGTGATCATCACGATCGGCTCGCCCAGCGCACGCATCTCGTGCAGCTTGGTGAGCGTGATCCGCTTGCGGTTCGGGTCCTTGGGCGGGGTGGACATGGTGCCTCCTGGGATTGGTTGACGCCTGAGGGCTCAGGTCGCCACCGGGGCCGGAACGGGTTCCAGCACGAGGTTGTCTATGAGTCTGACGGGTCCGACGCGCGCTGCGACCGCGACCAGCGCGGGCGCGGCGATCGTGGACAGTGGAGAGAAGGTCAGCGGGTCGACGACCGCGAGGTACTCGGGGTCCTCGATCTGGGCGAGCGCGGCGGCGCGGATCCGCTCGACGTCACGCTCGCCGGCGGCGACCGCGTCCCGCGCGGCGAACAACGCGCGGCTGAGCGAGAGCGCCTGCTCGCGGTCTTCCGAGCTCAGCCGGACGTTGCGGGAGCTGAGCGCGAGGCCGTCCGGCTCGCGCACCGTCGGCAGGACCTCGATCTTGGACGAGAGGTCGAGATCGCGCACCATGCGCTTGACGACCGCGACCTGCTGGGCGTCCTTCTGGCCGAAGTAGGCGGCGTCGGGCGCGACGATGTTCAGCAGCTTGCAGACGACGGTGCAGACGCCCGCGAAGTGCCCGGGGCCGCGCTCGGCGCCCTCGAGGATCTCCGACAGCCCGGCGACGCTGACGGTCGTCGCGAACCCCTCGGGGTACATCTCGCTCGCGGGCGGGGCGAACAGCACGTCGACGCCCAGCTCGGACGCCTCGACCGCGTCGTTGGCCTCGCTGCGCGGATAGTTCTGCAGGTCCTTCGGATCGTTGAACTGCGTCGGGTTGACGAACAGGCTGACCACGACCGCGTCCTGCTCGTCCTTGGCCGCCCGCATCAGCGAGTGGTGGCCGGCGTGGAAGGCGCCCATCGTCGGGACCAGCCCGACGGACCGGTTCTCGGCGCGGCAGTTCCCCAGCCAGGCGCGCATCTCGGCGATGGTGCGGATCGTTCTCATGCCCAGCTTCTTCTACCCGCCACGGCGCGGGTGACTTCGGCCAACTCGGTCCAGACCGGCAGCAGCTCAGGCGTCCGCTCGGCGATCGTGGCGCGATGGCGCTCGACCGTGAGCTCGTCTCCGCGTGCGATCGCGCCCGTGAGCGCCTGCTCTGGACCGATCTCCGCCCACTGGCGCGCGGTCGCCAGGACGAGCGGGGCGAGCTGGCGGCGCGAGATGCCCGCGGTGGCGGCGAGCCGCTCGGCGCAGGCCTCGAGCGCGACCAGGAAGTTCGCGGCGATCGCGCCCGCGGCGTGGTAGGCGACGCGGTCCTCGGCGGGCACGCGGGTGACCTCCAGCCCGAGCCGGTCCGCGAGGGCGAAGGCCACCTCCAGCGCGCGGTCCGACGTCCCGTCCACGGCCCCACCCGCGCCGCGCAGGATGCTCGGGTCGCTGCCGGGCGGCGTGGACATCATCGGGTGCAGGCTGAAGCCCTCGCGGGCGCCGAACACCTCCAGTCCGGTGGCGCCGGACACGTGGCCGAGCAGCGGGCCTTCCGGCATCGCGGCCGCCACGGCGGCGATCGCGGTGTCGGGGACGGCGAGCAGGAGCACGTCCACGTCGGCCGGAACCGGCTCGTCGCGCCGGAGCGCGCGCGCCTCGAGCGCCTGCGCGAGGACCGTTCCCATCCGGCCGGCGCCGACCACGGCCACGGACATTCTTGTCGCGGAGTTTGCGGGCATTCAGGCCGATTCTGCCGTGCCCGGCGGTACCGTGACGCCATGTCCAGCGCTTCGGAGCGGCGCGAGGAGCTCAAAGCCGTCTTCCACCAGTCCCAGGGCTGCGTGAAGTGCCCGCAGCTCGCGGCGGGCCGGACGACCGTGGTCTTCGGCTCCGGCCACGCCGACGCGGACCTGATGTTCGTCGGCGAGGCCCCGGGCGCCAACGAGGACAAGCAGGGCGTCCCGTTCGTGGGCCAGGCCGGCCGCCTGCTCGACACCCTGCTCGGCGAGATCGGGATGACGCGCGGCGACGTCTTCGTGGTCAACGTCTTGAAGTGCCGCCCGCCCGGGAATCGCGACCCGCTCCCGCAGGAGATCGACAACTGCCAGGACTACCTGTTCCGGCAGCTGGAGCTGATCGAGCCGAAGGTCGTGTGCACCCTCGGGAACTTCGCGACCAAGCTGCTGCGCGCCGACCCGACCGGGATCACGCGGCTGCACGGGCGCGCCGAGGAGCGGCTGATCGGCCCCCGCCGCGTCCGGCTGTACCCGATCTACCACCCGGCGGCGGCGCTCTACACGCCGTCGATGCTGGAGATCCTGCGCACGGACTTCCACCGGCTGCCGGCGCTGCTGGCGCTGCCCGCGCCCGAGCAGCCCGAGCCGGAGCCCGTGGTCGTGGAGGAGCCCGAGCCCGAGCCGGTGATTCCGGAGCCCGAGCTCATCTACGAGCAGCAGCTCGGCCTCTTTTAGGTTGCGACGGTGAAGCGGCCGACGAGGCCGTTGAGGTGCTCGGCGGTCTGCGCGAGCTCCTGTGCCGACGCGGCGATCTCCTGCGCGGACGCGGACGTCTCCTGCGTGGACGCCGACACCTGCTCGGCGGACGCCGACGACTGCTCGGCCACCGCGGCGACCTCGGCCACGTCGTGCTCGGCCCGGCCCGCCTCGGCCGAGATCTGCTGCACGGCGGCGGCGATCTCGCCGACGCGCGCGCTGACCTCGCCGACAGAGCCGCCGATCGCCTCGAACGCCGCGCGGGTCCGCTCGACGGTGGCGACGCCGTGCTGCGTGCGCTGGGCGCCGTCGCCGACGGCGTTGACGGCCAGCACCGTCTCGGCCTGGATCTCGCTCACGAGCTCCGCGATCTGCCCCGCGGCGGCCTGGGACTCCTCGGCCAGCTTGCGCACCTCCTCGGCCACGACCGCGAAGCCGCGGCCCTGCTCGCCGGCGCGCGCCGCTTCGATCGCCGCGTTGAGCGCGAGCAGGTTCGTCTGCTCCGCCAGCCCGGTGATGGTGGTCACGATCCCGCCGATGCGCTCGGACCGCTGTGAGAGCTCGTGGATGGCGCGGCCGGCCAGCTCGGAGGCCTCGGCGACCTGGCGGATCGCGTCGGAGGCGTCCCCGGCGGCAGCGACGCCGTCGGCGGCGAGCCGGCGGGCCTCCTCGGCCGCGCTGGCGGTGTCCTGCGCCGTCTGGGCGCTGGTGGACGCGGCGCGCGAGGCCTCCTGCACGGCTTCGCGGGTGGACTCGACCATGCGCACCTGGCGCTCGGCGCCCTGGGCGACGTCGGTCAGGGCGGAAGCGATCTCACCCACGGCGCGCCCCGCCTCGTCCGAGGACGTCGCGACGTGCTGGGAGGCGGAGGAGACGGTGCCGGCGCTCGTCGCGAGCTCGCCGACGAGGGTCGCGAGCTGGGCGCGCATCTCGTTGTAGTCGGCGATCGAGTGAGCGGTGGTGGCGCGGATCTCGTCCACGGCGCGCGCGACACGGGCGATCTCGTCGCCGCCGCTGTGCTCGAGCGGCAAGGTGGTGGGCGAGAGCGTCCGCGTCAGGTCGCCGGCGGCGATGGCGGCCAGGCCGCCGGACAGGTCGGCGGTGTCGTGCTCACGCAGGGACCCGAGCCGGTCGAGGATCGCGCGCACACCGCGCGTGACGCCGCGGATGATGAGCGTGGCGCTCGCGGCGGCGATCAGCAGCGCGAACAGCGCGACGAGGATGACGGTCCGCTTGCCGCCGCTCGCGGCTTCGGCGGCGCCGACGGACGCCGCTTCGCTGAACGCCTCGGAGTTGGTTTCGACGGCCTGGTTGAGCTCGGTGAAGGTGTCAAAGGCAGGAAGACTCGTGCTGCGCCGGTTCGCGCGCGCCGCGTCGAGGTCGCCCGCGCGCACGAGCTCGAGCGTGCGGGTGATCGACCCCTGCAGCTGCGTGGCGGCTGCGGCGCTGTCACGCAGGCGGCGCGGCATCTCCAGCACGGCGAGCCGCTGCGCCTCGGCCAGTGATTCGGCGAACGCGTCGCCGTCGTCCGTGGTCCACGCCGCCTTCAGGCGGTCGTCGAGCGTGCTCGGCGCGCCGTACAGCAGCGCGGAGGCCTCGACGTCGAGCGCCTCGCGGGCGGCGATCTCCATCGACATGATCTGCTCGTCCAGGACCGCGCCGCGCTTGGCGTCCGCGGTGCGGTCGGCGAGCGCGCCCATCCTCGTCACCGCGACGGCGGTCACGGCGAGCAACAGCAGCAGGGTGACGCCGAAGGCAGCGGCGAGCTTGGATCCAAGGGACAGACGCGACATGAGTTGACCGGGAGATCGGCACCGGTCAACGATTGCTTTAGGCGGCTTCGCTGTTCTTCGCGGCCGCGTGCTCGTCGGCGGTGATGGCGTAGCGCTCGTGATCGCGCCACTGGCCGCCGATCAGCAGGTAGCGCGGGGAGAAGCCCTCGAGGCGGAAGCCGGCGCCGCGGGCGAGCGCGATCGACGGCTGGTTGCCGGGCTGGATGTTCGCCTCGACGCGGTGCAGGCCGAGCGGGCCGAACGCGTGGGCGAGGATCTGCTCGAGCGCCTCGCGCATCAGACCCTGCCCGGCGTGGCGCTCGTGCGCGTAGTAGCCGAGGTAGGCGGACTGGAACGCGCCGCGGACGATCTGGCTGATCGTGAACACGCCGGCGATCGCGCCCGTGTCGCTGCGGCACGCGAGCAGGCACAGGAAGTCCTCGCGGCGCGAGCGGCTGTAGAGCTCCTCGAACTGGTCGGCGCGCTCGGGCGGGTACGTCCACGGCCGGTGCAGCCGGTGGCTCTCACGCGCCAGGGCGAGGAACTCGGCGCGGTCCTCGCGCGCCAGCACCCGCAGGTAGACGCGCGCGCCGGCGGGCGACTCGGCCACGGCGATCTCGGCGGGGCGGACGACGTCTCCCGGACGGCGACGGAGCACTGGCCTCTTCATGCGGCTGCTTATCAAAGCGCACGCATCAATACTGTGCGACCGATGAAGCGCGTGGTGGTGATCGTGGTGACCGGACTGGCGGCGTGGACGGGGTGCGCGGCGAGCTCGTACAAGTTCTCGTGCACGAACCGCGTGTGCGAGGTGGAGACGTCCGGTCCGGCCGAGCTCGACTTCGAGGAGGAGTACGGCGAGACGGTGGAGGTCGTCGAAACGCGCGACGGGCGTGTGACGCTGCAGGCCGGCACGGCGCGCGCGACGCTCCGGACCGGGCAGAACGGCGCGCTCGGGGCGCTGAAGGTGGACGTCTCCAGCGTCAAGGGCGAGCGGGCCTACTTCACCCTGCGTCCTTGACGGCGCCCGCGATCGACGCGCGCGCGGCGGCCCGGCCGGAGCTCGGCGGGGTCGAGCGGTGGGCGCGTGAGCTGTCCGCCCGGCTGCCGTACACCGTGCACCGCCCGCCGGAGGCGCTCTCACACCGGGCCGGGCACGCGTGGGAGCAGGCCGTGCTGCCGCTGCTGAGCGCACGCGCGCCCGCCCTGCTGTGCCCGGCGAACCTGGCGCCGCTGGCGGCTCGCAACGTCGTGGTCGTCATCCACGACGCCGCGCCGCTGCGGCGCCCGGACTGGTATTCGAACCTGTACGCGAGCTTCCAGCGGCGCGTGTTGCCGCTGATTGCGCGCCGCGCACGGGCGGTCATCACCGTGAGCGAGTTCTCGCGCCGGGAGCTGCGGGAGCTGCTGGGTGTGGACGCGCACGTCGTCTACGGCGGCGTGGATCCGCGTTTCGCGCCGGGGGAGAAGGCCGAGCGGCCGTACGTGCTGTGCGTCGCCTCCCACACGGCGCGCAAGAACCTGCGGGCGTTGGTGCCGGCGGCCGAGGCGCTGGCGCGCGAGGGCGTGGAGCTGCGCGTGGCGGGCGGGCACCGGCCGCAGTTCGCCGCCGAGAGCGGGCTGGGCGCCTTGAAGCTGCTCGGGCACGTCGACGACGCCGCGCTCCCGGCGCTGTACGCGGGCGCGGTGGCGTTCGTGCTGCCGTCGGTCTACGAGGGCTTCGGGCTGCCGGTGCTGGAGGCGATGGCGAGCGGGACGCCGGTGGTCGCCTCCGGCGTGACCGCGCTGCCGGAGACGTGCGGCGGCGCGGCGCGGCTGGTCGAGCCGGACGGCGAGGCGATCCGTGAGGCGCTGCTGGCCCTGCTGGGCGATGCGCGCGAGCAGGAGCGGCTCCGCGCGGCAGGGCTGGAACGCGCGCGCGAGTTCCGCTGGGAGCGCACCGCGGGCGAGGTCGACGCGGTGGTCCGCTCCGTGGCGCGGGCGCGCTAACCCGCCGCGATGGCGCGGCGCAGGGGCGCCGGGACACGCAGGGCGTGCAGGCGCGGAACCGGCGCAGGCTCGCGCTCGGAGACGGGCTCTTCGGCGACGACCGCGAAGCACGCCTGGACGACGCGCGGGTCGAAGCGGGTGCCGGCGGCGTTCTCGAGCTCGACCAGCGCGTCGGCGTGCGAGAGCTCGGGGCCGCCCTTGGCGGTCAGCGCGGACCAGGTGTCGGCGACCGCGACGATGCGCGAGGCGATCGGGGTCACCGAGCCGCGCAGGCCCGCGGGGCCGCCCCCGCCGTTCCACCACTCACCGACGTGTCCGGCCTCCCAGGAGGCGCGAGACGGGTCGCGGAGGGTCTGGCGCGCGTAGGCGATCGGGTCGCCGGCGTCGGCGCGACGGGCGAAGGCCAGCTCGGTCACGCGGAGCAGGTGGCGGCGCTCGGCGCGATCCAGCCCCAGGTGGAGGGCGAGCGCGTAGGCGTAGCGACGCGTCGCGGCCAGCGGGTCCAGCGCCGCGACCGGACGCGTGCGTGCGGCCAGGAACAGCGCGGTCTGCGGGACCACCGCCACCAGCGCGAACAGCGCCAGCGACAGCACGCCGACCAGCGGGTACAGCAGCACGGTGATGCCCGCGAGCGTGAGCATCACGATCGTGGCGGGCGCCGTGTCGGCGATGATCTGCGGGCCGGCGGTCCAGCGGTGGCCCAGGTACAGCGGCGCGTAGAGCGCCGGGCCGACCGAGATCTGCGTGACCATCATGACCATGCCGGCCGCCAGCAGCCACGGGAGCGCCTCGAGGCCCAGGGTGGACGCCGAGACGCCGGCCGCCGACAGCAGCGCGGCGCCCGCAAGCGCTTCCCAGCCGAAAGCGGCGACGTTCGCCAGGTTGCCCTGGCGGACGATCCGCTCCCGGCGTATCAATCCGCCGATCGCGAGGGGCAGCACCGCCACCAGGAAGGCGGGGAACGGCCCCATCAGGACCAGGGTGATCAGCACGAGCTCGAGCGCCGCGTCGAACGAGAGGCCGTTCGGCATGGTGATCTCCGTGACGTCTGCGATCACCGCCAGCGCCAGCAGGACGAACAGCAGACCAGGCTGGTCCCACGAGGACGGCGGAGCGAGCCACACGAAGGCGGGCACAAGGGCAACCGCCGCCGCGCCGTGTACAGCGAGCGCAACCCGTGGGCGTGTGATCCGGTTCGACACGAGTGCGCGCAAGCGTATACGCCGCAGGGGCGGTATGGCCGTGCGGATTGGTAGGTGATTCAGCGCGCAGGTAAGCGCGGCGACAAAGGCGCTTAGCACTTGACGTGGCCCATGACCCCTCCCCCCGTGTTCGGTTCCCCCGAAAAGCGCCAACGCGCCATAAGTCGGAAGTTACTCATCAGACGCGTGTCGCCGGATTCGTGAGCGGTATGCGTCCAGACAAAATCAACGCACCCGCTGCGGGCGCGATTCCGGCCAGAGCACACGTGGCTGCGAGCCAGAGGCCCGCCACCGGTCCGGACGCGTCGCTGAGCGCCCCCGCGGCGGCCGCTCCGAGCGCCAGTCCGCTGTTGTTGGCCGTCACCAGCCAGCCGAACGTCCGCGTGCCTGAACCGCGCGGGGCGAGGCGGCCGACGAGCAGATACAACGACGCGAACAGGGCTCCAAGAGCGATTCCCGGCACGACCAATACTGCACCGAGCAGCACGAGTTGTGTCGCGAACAATGTTGAGACCGCCAACCCGACGGCCATCAGTCCCTGCGAGACGACGACCCGGCGCCGGATCGTCCCGAGCACGACCTTCCCCGCCAGCAGGCTGCCGGCGACCGTGCCGACCGCCATCGCGGCCTCCAACGCGCCGGCCGCGGCCGGATGCCCGCGCTCGGTCGCCGCCGCCGGGAGCGCGATGTCCAGTGCGCCGAGCGCCGCCGCCGTCGGTAGGAAGGCGACGAACACGAGCCACAGCGAAGCCGGGATCGGCGGCGAAGGGCCCGTACGCGCGGCCGGCGCGCGCGCCAGCGAAGTCCGCCCGGCCACGAACGCACCCGCGACCAGCGCTCCCGCGCACACGCCCAACGCCAGACCGGGCGAGCCGACCAGCACGAACACCGAGACGAGCAGCGGCGAGACGATCAGCGCCGCCTCCTCGCCGGCCGCGTCCAGCGCGTGCACGCGCTGCTGGAGCTCGCCTTCGTCGGCCAGCCCGCTCCAGACCGAGCGTGCGAACGGGCCCAGCGGCGGAGCGAACAACCCTGCGAGGCCCGCGAGCGCCACGAACGCCCACGACGGCCCGTCCAGCGCCCCGGCCACCACGACCAGGGCGACCGAAGCCGAGCAGGCCGCCGCGAGCGCGGCGAGCGCTCCCGGGCCGTGGCGGTCCACGATCCGGCCGCGCACGGGCGCGAACGCCGTCGTGATCGCGAACGTCGCGACCAACGCGCCGGTGATCGCGATCGACCCGGTCTCGGCCGTCGCGAAGAGCACGAAGCCGAGCCCGAGTGCGTTGAAGGCGAAACGGCCGCACAGCGAAGCGAGCAGCAGATCACGGATCGGCCGCTTTGCTAGGACAGCGCCGTAGCCCCCGCTGGTGTCCCGCACGCCGGGATAAGCGTACGCCTAAGTCCGGCAGCGCCGCGCGTCGCCCAGCGGCTTCGCGCACCCCTGGAGCCGGCGGGCGACCCGCCGGAAAACCGCCAGCGCCGGCGCGTCCACGAGCGTACCCGCACGCAGTCGGCGCAATCCGCTGTAGTCGAATCCGCTCGAGGTGATCCCCTCGGTCGAGAGCCACGTGTACCAATAGACGCGGTCGAGCCTGTAGCGCCGCCGCGCCTGCGCGATCAGCTCCAGGCCCAGCTCGAGCCGCTTGGCCTGCCCGGAGTCGGTCGTCGAGAAGTCGCCCTCCTGCTTGGTCTTGCCGACGCCGGCGGGCCACGAGAGCTCCGTCAGCCAGATCGGGCGCGTCGCGCCCTTGTTGCGCTCCATCACGCGCCGGATGATCTTCACGATCCGGATCACGTTCTTGGGCTTGCCGGTGTACGGATGCAGCGCGACGACGTCGAAGCTCGCGCGCGCGCCCGCGTCGTAGAGCGCCTGCAGCGCCTTCCAGCTCTCGTTCGGCAGGCCCGCCAGGACGGTGGTCGAACCGGGGTCGGCGGCGTTCAGCGTCCGGTGCGCGACCTTGAGCAGCGCGGCGTAGGACGGCGCCCAAGGCGCGACGTTCCAGTACCGCATCAGGTTCGGCTCGTTCCAGATCTGCCATGCGCGAATCGGCTGCTTGACGACCTCAGGGTGCTCGGCCCATAACGAGCCGTTGGGCCCATAGCGCGTGACGAGTGCGGTCAACAGACGGGCGAAGTCGGCCGCGTCACGCGGGGGAGAGGCCGGATCGCCGGGGTTTAGGGCGGCCCAGGCCGGCGTGCCGTGGACGACCGGCAGCACGCCGAGGCCGCGCTTGGCCGCCGCCAGCACGAGCTGGTCCTTGACGGAGAAGTCGAACGCCTCGGGTCCGGTCGGCTGGATGGAATGCCAGTAGAACGCGGTCCGTACCGCCTCCACGCCGCTTGAAGCCATCCGGTCCCATTCGCCCGCCGCGTGCGCGTACCCCGGGTCGTTGAGCGGCCCGTCCACCGTCACGCCGAGCCACCCGCGCGGCACGAGGCGGTCGGCGGCGCTCGCGCTGGCGGGCGTGAGCAGGAGGACCAAGAACAGGACGAATGTGGCGGTTGCGCGCATGCGGGTACGTAGGATGGCGCGTTCATGCCGCGCGTCGCTCTGATTCACGACTTCCTTCTGGACCTGCGAGGCGCGGAGCGCGTCTTCGCGGCCATCTGCGACGCCTGGCCGGACGCGGACGTCTTCACCGCCGTCTACGACGAGAAGGGCACCGAAGGGCGCTTCGCCGCGCGCCACCCCCACGCGTCCTTCCTGCAGAAGCTGCACCCGACGTCGAACACCTTTCGCCCGCTGCTCCCGCTCTACCCGCACGCGGTCGAGTCGCTGGACCTGCGCGGCTACGACATCGTCGTCTCCAGCTCGAGCGCGTGGGCGCACGGCGTGCTGGTCGACCCCGGCGCCGTGCACGTCTGCTACTGCCACAACCCGTTCCGCTACGCGTGGTCCGAGCGCGAGGCGACGCTCGCCGCCCGCAGCCCGCTGACCCGTCCCGCGCTGCGGCTGCTGCTCTCGCGCTGGCGCCAGTGGGACTGGATCGCGGCCCAGCGCGTCGACGCCTACGTCGCCAACTCGACGATCACCCAGAAGCGCATACGGCGCTACTTCGGCCGCGAGTCGACGGTCCTGCACCCGCCGGTGGAGCTCAGCCGCTTCTCACCCGGCCCGGTCGGGGACCACTACCTCGTGCTGGCGGAGCTGATGGCGCACAAGCGCATCGATGTCGCCATCCGCGCCTTCAACGCGCTCGGCCGGCCGCTCGTGGTCGTGGGGGACGGGCCGGAGTACCGCCGCCTGAAGCGGCTCGCCGGCCCGACCGTCCGGCTGACGGGCCGGCTGTCGGACAGCGAGGTCGCCGATCTGCTGCGCACGGCGCAGGCGCTGGTGGTCACGGCGGAGGAGGAGTTCGGGATCGCGGCGGTCGAGTCGCTGGCGAGCGGCCGGCCCGTGATCGCGCTACGTGCGGGCGGTGTTCTCGAAACGGTCACAGAAGGGGTGACCGGAACCTTCTACGACGATGGGGACGACCCGAAGGCGCTCGCGGAGGCCGTCTCGAGCTTCGATGTGGCGCGGACGCACTCGTCCACTTGTGTGACATCGGCACACAGGTTTGGAGTCGAG
The DNA here is from genome assembly GCF_027587175.1 of Solirubrobacter deserti. Taxonomy (GTDB): domain Bacteria; phylum Actinomycetota; class Thermoleophilia; order Solirubrobacterales; family Solirubrobacteraceae; genus Solirubrobacter; species Solirubrobacter deserti. The sequence continues at coordinate 15,837 of NZ_JAPCID010000059.1, read as the reverse complement.
CGATTCCAGGAACGACTCCGGACGATCGTCACAGAAACGGCCGCAAAGGGCGGCACAGCGCGAGAAATAGAGCGTCCGCTCGGCGGGCTCTTGCCTACGAGAGTCTCACGGCGGGGCGCAGAATCCATGAGGAGCCGTTAAATCTCTCCCCTCGTGGGCACAATCAGCGTAACCCTGTGGCATTCTTTGGGTTGTCTGTTGTGCGCGGGCGTCCAGCCTGCGCCCTGATCTCGCCGCAACGGTCACAAGCTTAGCGGGAGATCGGGACCTCTCCGGAGGGACGGCCGTGAATGTCTGCGGCGTTCCACCTCGAAGAGACTCCAGCTTGCCGGGTCCGGTCGTGTGTCGTGGGGCCCGAACAAGGTGGTTGCGGAAACAAGTAACTTAGCCTATAATTCCTACTGCCCCGGTAGGACTTGAACTGACTCTTGGAAGGACCCCCAACTGAGCACCATCACCGACACCCCACGCCGCCGCGACACCGAGCACGAGGTCGACCCGACCCTGGACTCGCTGCAGCTGCTCCTGCGTGAGGCTGGCCGGTACCCGCTGCTCAAGCCGAGTGAGGAGATCGAACTCGCCAAGCGGATCGAGCGCGGAGACCTGGCAGCCAAGGAACGCATGATCAACTCCAACCTCCGCCTGGTGGTCGCGAACGCGCGCCGCTATCAGGGCCAGGGCCTCGCCCTCGGTGACCTGATCCAGGAAGGGATGCTGGGGCTGATCCGCGCCGTCGAGAAGTTCGACTGGCGCAAGGGCTTCCGGTTCTCGACGTACGCGACCCTCTGGATCCGTCAGGCGATCCAGCGCGGCCTCGAGAACACCAGCCGGACCATCCGCCTCCCCGTCCACGTGGCGCAGCGCTCCCGTAAGGTCGGTCGCATCGAGCGTGAGCTCACCACTCGCCTCGGTCACGAGCCGTCCGACGAGGAGATCGCGTCCGCCGCGGACCTGCCGCTGGAGGACGTCATCGAGATCCGCAAGGCCGACCGCGCGGTGGTCAGCCTCGACAAGCCGGTTGGCGACGACGGCGACACCGCCTTCGGCGACCTGCTGGCGATCGAGACCCCGGCCGTGGACGAAGAGGTCCACGAGGCGCTGAAGTCCGAGACGCTCCTGAACGCCATCGCCGAGCTCCCCGAGCCCGAGCGTGACGTCATCGAGATGCGCTTCGGTGCCGGCGACCGTGAGCCGCAGACGCTGTCGCAGGCCGGCCGCAAGCTCGGCGTGTCGACGGAGCGGGCCCGCCAGATCGAGGAGCGCGCCCTCAAGCGCCTCTCGCAGCGGCCGGAGCCCGCCGCCCTGCGCGAACCGGCCTAGTCACGAGTTGCGTCGTCCCTCCAAGGCCGCCGCGAGCTGTTGTCGCTCGCGGCGGCCTTTGTACGTTCTGAGGGCGAACGTGAGGATCTGAGCGGCGGCGTCGCGCCGCGCCGCGCGGCGCCCGAGCGTGCGCTCGATCACGTCGTGCCGGTTCTGCGCAAGCTGCAGGAACGGTTCGTGCTCGATGCTGTGACCGCCTGTATGGGTGACCGCCAGGTCGGTGTGGAGGTAGGTGCGCAGGCCGCGGTTACGGGCTTGGAGGCACAGGTCCATGTCCTCCGCGAACAGGTGGATGCGTTCGTCGAAGCGGATCAGGTGCGTGGGGGCGGCGACACACGCCGCGATCACCCAGCCGACCGTGCGCGGCGTCGCGGACCGGTACGGCTCGGCGCGCACCGGGGCGAACGGCAGCAGGGCGGGGATGAAGGCGCCGACCGTGCCCGGGAGCGGGTGGGCGCTGCGCTGCACGCTGCCGTCCTCGTTGAGCAGGCGGGGCGCGTGCAGGCCGGGCTGGGTGGCTCGTCGCGCGAGCTCGGGGAGGACGCCGTGCTGGTCGATCGCATCCGGGTTCAGGAGCACGGTCGTGGGGTGCGTCACGTGGGTGAGCGCGAGGTTGTTGGCGGCGCCGAAGCCGGGGTTGTCGCGGCGCTCGATGACGTGCGCGCCATGGTCGCGGGCCAGCTGCGCGCCGCCGTCGTCGGGGCCGACGTCGACGACGATCAGCTGAGGCGGGTTGATCGTCGGCAGCAGCCGCTCCAGGTGGGGCCGGGAGCGGTGCAGGACGATGACGGCGGCCCAGGTCACCCGAGGACGGCGCCGAGGCGGGCGACGCTGTCGCGGACGTCGACGGCGCGCTGTCTCGGGTCGCCGGGGTCCTCGAGCGCTTCGCGGATCTTGGTGACCGCTTCGTCGACGTCGCCGGGGGTGTAGAGGCCGCGGTCGAGGATCTCGAGCGGGCCCGCGGCGGCGGGCGCGACGACCGGCCGGCCGGACGCCAGCGCCTCTACGAGCACGAGGCCGTAGGGCTCCCGGTCGGCGCAGTGGAGCAGCACGTGGTGCTCCTGCAAGGCGCGGTGCATGTCGGTGCGGCCCGCGAAGGTGACGTTCGGCGGAGGGTCGAGCTCCGGCATGGGGTCGCCGGGGAGCGGCTCGCCGGCGAACGTGAAGCGTGCGTCGGGCATCCGGCGGGCGATCGCGACGGCCAGATCCGGGCGCTTCCACGGCACGAGTGCGCCCGCGATCAGGACCTTGGGCGGGCCGTCGGGCAGTGGCGTGGGGACGAACACGTCGAGGTCGACGCCGGGGTGCAGGATCGTGGCCTCGAGCGCAAGGTCGTCCGCGACCGCCTGGGAGGCGGCGACGACGACGTCCGAGCGCTTCGTGGTGGCGCGGACGGCGCCGCGCAGCGCGGGGGAGTCGAAGAGGTCGTGGTGCACGGCGATCCGGCGCGTGTTGGGCACGGCCGCGACCGCCATCACGGCCTTGGCGCCCCAGGCGACGAGCGTGGACGGCTTGAGCTTCGTCAGCTCGTAGGTGAGGCCGAGCGTGCCGGTCGCGCTCTTGGCCAGCCCGCGGTCCTGGAGCGGCACGTGGTCGATCCCCGCGGCGTGCAGCTCGTCCGCGAGCGGCCCGGGCGGGCACGCGACCCGCAGCGGCCGCTCGAGCCGCGTCACGCAGTCCAGCAGCACGCGTTCGGCGCCGCCGAGGACGCCGGCGTAGGAGGCGAAGAGCACAGGCTCGGTCATCGGGCGCCACTAGCATCGCGCGTCATGGCGTCGCGCCGCGTTCCGGACCCGCCCGGCCTGCGTGCGCGCACGGCGCGTGGCGGCGTGGTCAACGCCGCGTTCCTGTCCGGGGCGGAGCTGTTGGTGCTCCTGCAAGGGCTGCTGGCGACGGCGCTGCTGGGGCCGGACGCGATCGGCCTGTACGGGATCGTGACCACGACGGCCATGACGATCGTCGCGCTGCGGCGGGTGGGGATCGACGAGGCGTTCGTGCAGACCGCCGTCGACGACGAGGAAGCCGAGTTCCAGCGCGCGTTGACGGTCGAGCTGGCGCTGGGGCTGGTGAGCGCGCTGGCGGTGGCGGCGCTCGCGCCGGTGCTTGCGGCGGCCTACGACGACTCCCGGCTGCTGGGGTTGACGCTGGCGGTGACGTACCTGCCGGTGGCGTTCACGCTGCAGGCGCCGCAGTGGGTGTTCTTCAAGCGCATGGAGTACGTGCGGTTGCGCGTGCTGCAGGCGATCGTGCCGCTCGTGACGGTCGCCGTGGCGGTGCCGCTGCTGCTCGCCGGTGTCGGCGTGTGGGCGCTCGTGATCGGGCCGTTCGTCGGCAATCTGGCGGCGGTCCTGGCCGCGTGGCGGAGCTCGCCGTACGCGCTACGGCTGCGCCCGGACCGGGCGGCGGCGCGGCGGTACCTGCGGTTCTCGTGGCCCGTGTTCGTGACGTCGCTGGTCGCTCTGCTCGTGGCGCAGGGCCAGATCGCGGTGTTCGGGCTCGACGACGGGCTCGTCGGGGCCGGCTACATCACGCTTGCGGCGACCCTGACGCGGTACGCCGACCGCGCCGACCAGATCCTCGCGACCACGATCTACCCCGCGATCGTCCGCGTGCGCGAGCGGGCCGAGGTGCTCGAGGAGCTGTTCGAGAAGGCGAACCGGCTGACGCTGATGTGGGCGTTCCCGTTCGGGGCCGGGCTCGCGCTGTTCGGCGCGGACCTCGTGGTGTTCGTGCTCGGCGACGACTGGCGCGGCGCGATCGTGCTGCTCGGCGGGCTCGCGGTCGCGGTCGCGCTGCAGCAGATCGGCTACTCGTGGTTCGCGTTCTACCGCGCGCGGGGTGAGTCGTGGCCGCAGGCCGTCGAGTCCGGCGTGTTCGGCGCGTCCTTCGCGGCGCTGGCCGTTCCGGGCGCGCTGCTCTGGGGCTCGTGGGGGTTCGTGTGCGGGCGCATCGGTTGCACGCTGTGCGTCCTGGGCGCGCGGGCGGTCTATGTGCGCCGGCTGCTCCCGGGCGCGCGGCTGCTGCCGATGGCGCTGCGCGCGGCCGTGCCGGTGGCGCTCGCGACGGTGCCGGTGCTCGCGTTGCGCGGCGCCCTGTGGGGCGGCGAGCGCCCGCTCTGGCAGGCGCTGCTCGAGCTCGCGGTCTGGCTCGGTGGGCTCGCAGCGGCGACGTGGCGCCTCGAGCGGCCGCTGCTGGCCGAGCTGCGCGGGTACGTGCGGTGAGCGCCGCGGTGCTTCGGCGAGCCGCGACAGCGTCCGGCGCCGGGCTCGCCGTGCTGTGGCTGGCCGCGGCGCTGATCAGCGGCTTCACCGCTCGCCGCTACCTCGGCCCGCTCGACGAGGGCATCCTCATGCAGGCCGCGGCCCGCATGGCCGACGGCCAGTGGCCGTGGCGCGACTTCAGCTGGTCCTACGGCCCAGGCCAGCCGCTCGTCGTCCTGGCCACCGGCGAGTCGCTGTTCTCGTGGCGCGTGCTGCGCGTCGCCGCCGACGCCACGGCGGCGGTGCTCGTGTGGGCCCTCGTGCGGGACGTCCGCCCGCGCTGGGCGCCGTGGGCGTGGGCCGCCGCTGCGGTGACCGCCGCGCAGCCCACCAGCGCGAACCCGACCGCTCCGGCGCTGGCCTTCGCGCTCGGCGCCGTGCTGTGCGCAACGCGAGGACGGCCGGCGTGGGCGGGCGCGCTGGCCGCGGCGGCCGCGTTCTGGCGCCCGGACGTGGGCGTGATCGGCGCGCTGGCCGCGGCCGCCGTGTTCGTGGCGGGAGAGCGACGCGTCCGCGCGAGGGAGGGCGACGAGTCGCGGTGCGCCGGCGAGGCGCGGGGCGGCGCGCGCGCGGCCGCGGTCGCGCTCGGCGTGGCGGCCGTCGTCGGGCTCGGGCTTTACGCGCCGTTCATCGTCGCGGCCGGCCCGGGAACCGTGTGGGACGCGCTCGTGGTCCAGGCCACGAAGGACGGCGCGTGGTGGCGGCTGCCGTTCCCCGCCGGGTTCGACGGGGGCGATCCGAAGGACTTCCTGGCGTGGCTGGCGCCGTACGCGGCACTGATCGTGCTCGCGCTGGCCGTGCCCCGCCGCCCCGCGGCCGGGCTCGTCGTGCTCGGCGCCGGCGCGGCGATCTACTACGTCTCCCGGGCCGATCTCGAGCACGCGCAGGGCCTGCTCGTCGTGGCGGCGGCACTCGCCGCGTTCGTCCGGCCGGCAGTGGTCGGCATCGCACTGCTCGCGATCCTGATCGTCGTCGGCGTCGGGAACCGCGCGTCGGCGCTGCTCAGGCCGCCCGAGCTCACCACCTACCGCGGCATCGCCATCCCGCCCGAAGAGGCGAGGGCGCTGCCCGAGGTGGTCGCGCGCATCGACCATCTGGTGCCGCCCGGGGAGCCGATCTACGTCGCGCCCCGCCGGTCCGACCTCGTCACGTTCACCAACCCGCTCCTGCACTACCTCACGGACCGCCCGAACGTCCTGCGCCGCGACGTGCTGCTGCAGGCCAAGCCGGAGGAGCAGCGCAACATCGTCCGCGCGCTCGAGCAGCGCCGCCCGCGCGTCGTGATCCGCTGGACGGACCCGGCGTCCTCGAAGCCCGAGCCGAACCGGCGCGGCGAGCCGAGCGGCTCGACCGCGCTCGACGACTACCTCGAGCGCGCGTACCGGCTGGAATCGCGGTTCGGGTACTACGACGTGCTCGTGTCGCGCTCGATCGCGGCCGCGTAGGCCTCCAGGAACGGCACCTCGCCGTCGGCGCTGAACGCCTTCCCGACGCCCGGGGAGGACATCGTCAGCGTCGTGCCGGTGCTCAGGTGCTCGGCGATCTCCGGGAAGTTCATGGTGGAGACGAGCAGGACGCGGGCGGGCTCCTCGGGGCCCGCCGCCACCCGGTGCGCGCCGTCCGCACCGCGCGGGAACGCGACCACGGCGCCCGCGTCGAGCTCCCGTTCGCCGTCGGGCGTGCGCAGCCGCACGCGCCCGCTCAGCACGATCAACAGCTCCTCGTTCCCGTGATGCAGGTGGTAGGGCGAGACGGCGACGCCGGGCTCGAGTTCGTAGACGGTGGCGCCGAGCTCGGTCGCGCCGGCTGCCGCGCCGACCATCTGGCCCTTCACGCCGGGCGGCGTGCCCGGCTGCCACTGCGGCGAGAAGACGTTGGGGTCGCCCACGCCCGGCATACTGCCACGCCATGGTCGCCCGGGTCCTGCTCGTCGTCGCCGCGCTCGTCGCGGGCACCTGGCTCGTCGTCCAGGCGCGGGCGGGGCGCGCCGAGGAGCGGCTGATCGAGCTCGCCTTCGAGGCGCCGGAGCCGCCGCCGCAGGCCGAGAGCGAGCGGCTGCTCACCCAGGCGCGGCGCTGGAACCCGGACCGGCGCCCCGAGCTCTTCGAGGGCGTGATCCTCGCCCGCCAGGGCCGCACACGCGAGGCGATCGCGACGCTGCAGGCCGTCACGCGGGCCGAGCCGGCCAACCTCGAGGCCTGGGGGCTGCTGCGGTCGGCCGCCGCCGACACGGACCCGGCGATCGCCCAGCAGGCCGCCGCCCGCGCACGGGCGCTCTCACCCCTTGGCCGCTAGGCGCCCGGTTTTCGCGGCGGCGCTGTTCTATGCGCTGCTGGCGGTCGCGATGGTCGCGCCCGCGCTGATCCCCGGCCACACGCTGGCGTCAACCGACCTGCTCTGGTCACTCGCGCCGTGGACTGCGGACACGCCGCCGGGCGTGCCTCCGTACGGCTCCAATTACGAGCTCGCGGACGCGGTCGCCTACTTCCAGCCCGCGCTCGAGTACACCCGCTCCCGCCTGCCGGAGATGCCGCTCTGGAACCCGCATATCGAGGGCGGCCGCCCGTTCCACGCGAGCATCCAGCCCGCGGTCTTCTCGCCGTTCTCGTGGCCGGCGTACGTGCTGCCGTTCTGGTGGTCGCTGGGCGTGATCGGCGCGCTGAAGCTGTGGGTGCCGGCGTTCGGGACGTTCCTGCTCGCTCGCGCGCTGGGCCAGAGCCACGCCGGCGCGCTGCTGGCGGGCGTGGTGGCGGGCTTCGGCCTCTTCCACGTCGTCTGGCTCGCATGGCCGCTCTCGAGCGTGTGGGCGTGGCTGCCTTGGCTGCTGCTGCTCACCGACCGCGTCGTGCGGCGTCCCGGGCGGCTGCCGGTCGTCGGGCTGGCCGTCGTGGTCGCCGTGCAGTACACGGGCGGGCATCCGGAGACGAGCTTCCACGTGCTGGCGGCGACGCTCGCCTTCGCGTTGCTGCGCATGCAGGGCTGGCGCGGCCTGCTGCGGTTCGGGATCGGCGCGCTCGCGGGCACGGCGCTGGCCGCGGCTGTGCTGCTGCCGTTCCTCGAGCTGTTGTACCACTCGTCCGATCTCGCCAACCGGAAGGACCGCGAGCCCGCGCGTTCGCCGCTGCGCTACCTGCTGAGCGTCGCGCTGCCGGACTTCTGGGGCCGCCCGACGCAGCTGGTGAGCGAGCCGTTCATCGTGGCGCGGGCGTTCTACGCGGGCGCGCTGCCGCTGCTGCTGGCGGCGTGCGCGCTGGTGCTCAAGCCCACGCGTGAGCGGCTGATCATCGCGGCGGCGGGTGCCGTCGCGCTGACGATCGTGGTCGGCGTGGAGCCGTTCTTCACGCTCATCCACCTCGTCCCGGGCTTCAGCATGGCCCACAACACGCGGCTGGCAATTATCGCGCTGCTGGCGGTCGCGCTGCTCGCTGGGTGGGGGCTGGATTCGCTGCGGCCATCGCGGTGGCTGCTCCCGCTGGCGGTCGGCGTGCTGGTGCTGCCGATCGTGGGCGGCTTCGCGGAAGGCGGGCTGCGGTTCCCGCTCGGGGACGCGCTCGCGAGCGCCTGGGGCTTCGTCACGCCCACCGATCCGGCCGTGCTGCCGCTCACGTCGATGCTGATCTGGGTGCCGTTCGCGCTGCTGGCGGGCGTGCTGGTGGTCAAGCGGCCCGCGCACCTGGCGACGCTCGCGGTCACCCTCACCGTGCTCGACCTGTTCCGCGCCGGCATGGGCCAGAATCCCGCGATCCCCGTCGATCACGCCACGGTGCCGTTCACCCCGGCCATGCGCGAGCTCGCGAACGGCCGCTTCGTGGCCGTCGGGGGCGAGCTGCTCACGCCGCTGACGGCGAACGTCGGCATGCGCTTCGGCCTGCACGACGCCCGCGGTTACGACTATCCGACCGAGAAGCGCTACGACGAGCTGTGGCGGCGCGCCGTCAACCCGCCGGACCCCCTGGGGCTGACGCTGCCGTCGGTGCGGGCGTCGGCCGGGCCGGAGGCGCTGCGGGCGCTGGGCCTACTGAACGTCACGCGGATCCTGCAGCCGCCGGATGAGCCTGCGCTGTCGCTGCCGCGGGTGTATGCCGGGCCGGACGCGGTCGTGTACGCGAATCCGCGCGCCACGCCACGGACGTACGTGGCCGGGAGCGAGCGGGTCGTCGAGGATCAGCTGACCGCGGTGCTCGAGTCCGGGCCGGAGGCGGTGGTGAGCGAGCCGCTGGGCCTCGACGGGTCCGGCACCGCGCGGATCACGCGCGACGACCCTGAGCACGTGGCGGTGCGCTCCGACACGCGCGGGCGGGCGATGGTCGTGCTCGCCGACACGTACTTCCCGGGCTGGAAGGCGACGGTGGACGGCGCGGACGCCCCGATCATCCGCACCCAGCACCTGCTGCGGGGCGTCGTGGTGCCGGCGGGGACGCACACCGTCGAGTTCCGGTACGCGCCGCTGAGCTGGCGGATCGGATGGATCGTGTCGCTGCTGACGGCGCTGGCGCTGGTCGGGGTCGCGTGGCGGCGGTGAAGCGCCATCCGCTGCTCGCGGCGGCGCTGCTGTACGCACTGCTGGCACTCGCGTTCGTCTCGCCCGCGCTGGTCCCGGGGAAGGTGCTCTCCAACTCGGACGAGCTGTGGTTCGAGGCACCGTGGGGCGCGTCCAGGCCCGCAGACCTGATCCGGCCCGCGAACCCCGAGCTCGGCGACGCGCCCGAGCACGTGCAGCCGTTCCTGCGCGAGGTCAAGCGCTCGCTGCCGGAGATCCCGCTCTGGAACCCGTACATCCAGGCCGGCCGGCCGACGCTGGCCAACTCGCAGAGCGCGGTCTTCTCGCCGTTCAACGCAGTGGTGTGGGTCATGGATGCCTTCACCGCGCTGGCGTGGCAGGCGATCCTGAAGTTCTGGGTCGCCGCGTTCGGCGCGTTCCTGCTCGCGCGGGCGCTGAACATGCGCTGGCCGGGCGCGTTGCTGGCCGGGCTCGTCTACGGGTTCAGCCTGTGGATGGTCACGTGGGTCTCGTATCCGCACGTGAGCGTGTGGGCGATGATCCCGTGGGCGCTGGCCGCGGCCGACGGGGTGATGCGCCGGCCCGACCTGCGCCGGGTCGCGCTGTTCGCGCTCGTGATCGCGATCCAGTTCCTGGGCGGGCATCCGGAGTCGAGCTTCCATCTGCTGGTCGCAACGGTCGTGTTCTGCGCGCTGCGGCGGCCCGGGTGGCGGACCGCGGCGTGGCTGGTGGCCGGCGGCGTGTGGGGCGCGGCGCTGGCGGCCCTGGTGCTGCTGCCGGCGGCGGAGCTCGTGCTGCGGTCGGCGGACCTCGAGCAGCGGGCGGGGGAAGCGCGCCACATCTGGACCTCGCGCAAGTTCGCGCTCGGCGTGATGGTGCCGTTCTACTGGGGCAAGCCGACCCAGACGCCGCTCGACTTCTTCCTGCTGGCGCGCGCGTTCTACGGCGGCGCGCTGCCGCTGCTGCTGGCCGGGATCGCGCTGCTGCGGCCGACGCGGGAGCGGGTGGCGGCGGCCGTGCTGGGCGTGGCCTGCATGGCGGTGGTGCTCGGGGTCCCGCCCGTGTTCCAGCTCGTCACCGCGTTGCCGGTGTTCTCGAGCGGGCACAACACGCGGCTGGCCGTGCTCTACCTGCTGTGCTTGGCGCTGCTGGCGGGGTGGGGGCTGGACGACGTCGTGCGGCGCGGGGTGTCGCGGCGGGTGCTCCTCGTCGGGGTCGCCGTGCTGCTGTTCCCGGTGGCGTACACGGTCGTGCGGTCCCGCTCCGCGTGGGACGTGGTCGGCGAGGCGGTGCAGGTCGCGTTCGGGTTCGCGGACGCGCCGGCGGTGAACGAGCCGGACGTCGGCTTCGTGGTGCGCGGCGCGGCGGTGGTGCAGTGGCTCGTGGTGGGGGGAGCGGGATTGCTCGTGCTCGCGTGGCGGCGCAACGTCGCGGTGGCGGCGCTCGTCGTGGTGTTCGCCGATCTGGCGTGGGCCGGGGTGGGCTACAACCCGGCGATCCCGCGCGAGCACGCGATCCAGCCCTCCACACCGGCGATCGAGGCGGTGGCCGCGGTAGCTCCCGCGCGGTTCGTGAGCATCGGGGCGATCTCCCAGAACTCGATCCCGATGGACTACGCGGCGCCCGAGGCGCGCGGCTATGACCTGCCGGTGGACAAGCGCTTCGACCGGCTGTGGCGGGCGAAGCTGTCGCCCGAGTTCCCGTCGCAGGTCGGGCCGCTGCCCGCGTTCATCCCGCTGTCGCTGCCGAAGGTGGATGCCGAGCGGCTGCGGTTCCTCTCGCTGCTCGGGGTCTCGCGGGTGCTGCAGCCGGTCGGGGACCCGGAGCTGCGGGTGCCGGGGCTGCGGGTCGTGCACGACGGGCCGGACGCGCGGGTGTACGCGAACGAGGGCGCGCTGCCGCGGGCGATGGTCGTCGGGGCGCGGCGCCCGGCGGCCGATTCGTTCGCGGCGATCACGGCGCCGGGGTTCGACGCGCGGCGGGAGGTGATCGTCGAGGGCGGCGGGTCCGGGGGTGCGCCGGGGCCGGCGGGTGCGGCGCGGATCGTGGCGCTGGAGCGCAACCGCGTCGTGGTGGAGGCGCGGGCGGACCGGACGGCGACGCTCGTGCTCACCGACAACTGGTACCCGGGCTGGAAGGCCCGGGTCGACGGGGAGGAGGTCGACGTCGAGCGGGTGGATTACACCTTCCGCGGCGTGGCGCTGCCCGCGGGGGCGTCGCGCGTCGAGTTCGTCTACGCGCCGCTCAGCTGGCGGGTGGGGTGGATCGTGTCGCTGCTGGCCCTGGTCGGCCTGGTGGGGGCGTTCGTGTGGCGGCGGTGAGGCGGCCCGAGCTCGACGGCGTGCGGGCGCTGGCCGCGCTTGCGGTGCTCGCGTTCCACGCGGTCGGTTACTGGGGGCGCGGGGCGGGCGGGGAGGCGGCCGCGCAGCCGTGGGTCGGACGGCTGGACGTCGGCGTGACGATCTTCTTCCTCTTGTCGGGGTACTTGCTGTATTGCCCGTTTCTGCGTGGGTCTTTACGTCTAGGGGAGTATGCGTGGCGGCGCTTGTTCCGGATCGTGCCGGCGTACTGGGTGGCGCTGACGGTGGCGGCTCTGGCGCTGCCGCTGCGCGAGGTGTGGGACGCGCCGGTGTGGTTCTTCGGCTTCCTGCAGACGTACCGCGCCGAGACGGCGGGGCAAGGGCTCGGGCAGGCGTGGACGCTGTGCGTCGAGGTCGCGTTCTACGCGTTTCTCCCGCTGTGGGCGTGGCTGACGGTGCGGACGCGGTCCGTGTGGCCGCTGCTCGGGATGGTGGCGTTCAGCGTCGCGTACAAGCTGGTCGTGTTGGCGGGCGCTCCGGCGCTGGTGCGGCCGTTGGACCCGGCGCTGATTGCGCTGCCGGCGTTCCTGGACTTTTTCGCCCTCGGGATGGGGCTGGCGCTGCTGGAGGCGCGCGGCGTGCGGCCGTCCGGCTCCTGGTGGTGGTGGGGCGGCGCGGTGGCGCTGTTCCTGGTGGGCAGCTGGGCGTTGGGCGATGCGCGGCTGGACGTCTACACGCACGGCCAGTGGCTCGCCCGGCACGCGCTGTACGGGGCGGTGGCGCTGCTCGTGCTGGCGCCGGCGGTCGCGGGGCGCGGTGGACCGGCGCGGGTGCTGGGCACCTGGCCGCTGGCGCGCCTGGGCGAGATCTCCTACGGGCTGTACCTCTACCACCTGCTGGTGCTGATGCTGCTGGCGAAGTGGGGGTTCGGCGCCTGGGAGTCGTGGCTGCACCCGTACGCGCTGTGGCTGGTGGGCGCGTTCGTGGGCTCGGTGCTGCTGGCGACGGCTAGCTGGGTGCTGGTCGAGCGTCCGCTGATGGCGCTTCGTCCGCCAGCCGCGCGGCGAGCACGAGCGCGAAGAGCGTGAGCGCGGGGAGCTCCCAGTCCCAGTCCAGCCCCGCGTGGGCGGCGTAGACGACGAGCGCGGCGACCGCGCCCGCCTGGGGATTGCGCCGCGCCATCCCGACGATCCCGCCGAGGAACAGGGCGAGCGCCGCGAGCCCGACCAGGCCGAGCTCGGCGGCGGTCTCGAAGTACAGCGAGTGCGCGTCCCGGACGGCCTCCGGGATCTCGCGCTCGCGCAGCCACTCCGTGCGGAAGGCGCCGCTGCCCGCGCCGTTGAGCGGGTGCTCGGCGAAGGTGCTCAGCGCCACGCGCCAGTACTCGTCCCGGTTGGACTGCGTGGACAGCAGCCGCGACGCCTCCGCGTTCGCGGGCGTCTCCGTCGGCCCGCCGCTCGTCGAGAGCACGATCGTGGCCCCCAGCGCGAGCACGAGCACCCCGATCGCCACCGCCCGCAACATAAAGAGGGACTGTCCCTCTTTAGGTTCGTGTGGGTCGATCCTCACGGCAGGCTGGAAAAAGCGGGGGTGTTTCCTAAAGAGGGACAGTCCCTCTTTCGGAAACAGGGCCGCCGCGGCGGCGCTCGTGACGGCCAGCAGCGCGAGCATCGCCGCGCCCTGGGCCGCGCTGCCCCCGGGGCGTTCGAGGTCGCCGAGGGCGAACGTGGCGAGCGCCGGAATGGCGGCGGCGACGGCGACGAGCAGCGTGCGGGTCAGGCGCTCGCGGGTGGGTTCGAGCGCGAGCAGGGCGGCGACGCCGACGGCGGTCGCCCCGAGCGCGCCGCGCGAGAAGGTCAGGTACAGCGCCAGGCCGAGCAGTGGGGCGGCGGCCGCCGCGACGCGGTTTCGGGTCGCCGCCGCGAGCACGAGGCCCATGCCCATCAGCGCGCCCATCGCATTCCAGTAGGTGAGCGGCCAGGCGAGGCGGTCGTTGGCGGACGGCAGCGTCTGGAGCTCGAACACGCCCGGCAGCAGGCGCTCGGACAGGCCGTAGAGTGCGGCGGCGACGATCCCGGCCAGCAGCACGGGCTCGACGATCCGGCGCGCGGGCGGCAGCAGCGCGAGCGCGGCGGTGAACGTGGCGAGGTAGAGGAGCAGGCGCTGGAGGTCGTCGCCGGCCACGCCCGCAATCGGCGCCCAGGCCAGGGAGGCGCCCGTCCAGGCGGTCAGCGCGGCCAGGCCGAGCAGCGCGAGACGGGGCGCGCGTTCGCGGGGCAGCGGCCGCTTGGTCGCGACCGCCGCGACCACGACCAGCGCGCACGCGATCACGCCCGCGGCCAGGCGCGGGACGTCGAAGTAGCCGCCCTTGGCGAACGTGAGGCCCACCGGCAGGGCCAGCACCGGCAGGGCGAGAATCAGGCGTGACCGTGCCATCCGTGGGCGTGGACCGTATCCTCGCCGCCTTGCCGTTGCGCTCCCGCCTCCTCGTCCCGGGCCTCGCGGCGCTGGCGCTGCTCATCTCTCTGGCGCAACGGCCGGGGCTCGCGTCTTCGGACACGAAGATCGACCTGCACACGGACCCGGGTGGGTTCCTGGCCGATGTCGCGTCGGCGTGGTCGTCGACCGGGGACCTCGGGCACGTCCAGGGCGGCCAGTACGGCGGCTACCTGTTCCCGATGGGCCCGTTCTTCGCGCTCGGCCACGCGCTCGGAGGCGCGCCGTGGCTCGTCCAGCGGCTGTGGCTCGCGCTGGTGCTGTTCCTGGCGGCGTGGGGCGCCGTGCGGCTGATGGACGAGCTCTGCTCGGGCCGGCGCGGGCTCCCGCACGCGGTCGCGGGACTGCTGTTCCTGCTCAACCCGTACGTCGTGGTGTTCACGGCCCGGACCTCGATCACGCTGCTCGGGTACGCGGCGCTGCCGTGGCTGCTGGTGGCGGTCCGGCGCGGGTTGCTCGCGCGCGGGTGGCGCTGGCCGGCGGTGTTCGCGTTGATCGTGACGGCCTCCGGTGGCGGTGTGAACGCGGCCGTCACCGCGTGGGTGCTGCTCGGGCCGGTGCTCCTCGGCGCGTACCTGTGGTGGACCGGGGCGGTCGACGTGCGGCGGCTGTGGGCGTTCGCGTGGCGCACCGGCCTCGCGACCGCGCTCGCGTCCGCGTGGTGGGTGATGCCGCTGCTCGTGCAATCCCGCTACGGCGTCGACTTCCTGCGCTTCACCGAGCAGCCCGGGACGATCTGGTCGACGACGTCGCTGCCCGAGTCGCTGCGGCTGATGGGCTACTGGATCTCCTACCTGGGCGTCGGCTACGGGGGAGACCTGCGGCCGTACTTCGGGGACGGCGCCGTGCTGCTGTTCGCCCTGCCCGTCGTGCTCGCCGGCCTGCTGGTCCCGGCGCTGGCGCTGATGGGGTTCGCAGTGACCCGTCGGCACCCCTTCGCGCCCTTCGCCCTCGCGCTCGTCCTGATCGGACTGATCGTCATGATGGCCGGGTTCCCAGAGGGAACGCCGCTTCGCCGGGCGTCGAACTTCACGTACAACAACTTTGTCCCGGTGCAGTTTCTGCGCACGACCTACAAGGCCGGTCCGCTGGTGGCGCTGGGCGTCGCGCTGCTGGCCGGCTTCGCGGCGACCCGGCCGCGGGCGGTCGTGTTCGTCGGGCTCGCGATCGTCGCGTGCTGGCCGCTGGCGCGTGGCCGCGCCGTCGACGACCAGCTGCTGTGGGAGCGGATCCCGTCGACGTGGGCGACGGCCGCGGAGCACGTCGACGCGCGCGCAGGGGACGGGCGTGCCCTCGTCCTGCCGGGGCAGCTGTACGCCTACTACGACTGGGGCGGGACGATCGACCCGATCCTCCCGACGCTCGCCGACAAGCCGGTCGCGACCCGCAACGCCGTGGGCTACGCGGACCTGCGCGCGACGGACCTGCTGTGGACGGTCGACGCGCTCGTCCAGCAGCGGCGCGCCGTTCCGGGCCAGCTGGACCCGCTGCTCGACCTGCTCGGCACGCGCGTGGTGGTCGCCGGCGCCGACGACGACCGCCAGCGCAGCGGCGCGGCCCCCGCGGCGGACGCCGCCGACGTGCTCGACCAGCTCGGCGAGCCGGACGCCACGTTCGGTGCGCCGCGGGAGCGGCCGCGGGCGGCGGGAACGCTCGGCGAGCCGCGCCTGCTGCCGGCGGTCCGCGCCTGGGACCGCCCGTCCGCGCCTGGCCTGGTCCGCGTCGAGCCCGAGCGGCCGTCCGTGATCGTGGACGGCTCCGCCGAGGGACTCGCGGCGCTCGCCGCCTTCGACGGCCCCGATACCACGAGCGACACCGTCACAGAGGTGCCGCCAGAGGGGATGACGTCGGACGGCGCGAGCGCCGGGGCGGGGGATGGCGCACCGCCCGGCGGAGGTGCGGCCGGCGGCCCGCCGCCCGGGGGCGATGCCGCGGAAGCGGGGCGCGAGCCGCCGGCGCC
>NZ_JAPCID010000058.1 GCF_027587175.1 Solirubrobacter deserti | reverse complement strand
CCGGCCGCCGACGCTGCGGCCCCCGCCGGCAACGCCACGGCGCCCGCCGCCGAGGACTCCGCGCCCGCCGGTGGCGCCGCCGCCACGGGCCCGGCCGCCGACGCCTCCGCCTCCGCGCCCGCGGAGACCGAGAGCGCGACCGCCCCGGGCGGCGACCAGCTCGCCTCCGCCGTCGCCGACGCCGCGGGCTCCACCCCGGCCGGCGACGCCGCGCCCACGGCCGAGACGACCGCCGACACCGGCACCGCCGCCTCGGCTCCCGCCGGCCAGGGCGCGCCGCAGGGCGCCCCGCGCGGCGACCGTCCCCCGCGTCAGGGCGGCCAGGGCCAGGGCCGTGGCGATCGCCCCGAGCGCCCGCGCCGTCGCCGCCTGACGGCCGCCGAGCGCCACCGCCGCACGTTCTTCGCCAAGCTCACCGAGCTGCGCAAGGCCGAGCAGGCCGCGCTGGAGGCCGGGCTGGAGCCGCCGTCGGACGAGCCGGAGCCCGCCGAGGGCGAGACGGCGCCGGTCGCCGAGGGCGAGGAGCAGCCGGTCGCCGAGGGCGGCGAGGAGCAGGCCGCTCCGCAGCAGCAGCAGGCGCCGCAGGCGCCCGCGACGTCGCCGACCCGCTCCGCGCGGGCGCAGGCGCGCCTCGCGGCCGCGATCGAGCGCGTCGGCGGCCCCGAGGCCGTGCTTGAGGCCCTGCAGCCCAAGCGCCGCGACGACGGCGAGACGATGAAGTGGTCCTCGGTGTGCGCCGAGCAGGCCCAGGGCGTCAAGCCCGGCGACCCGACGTTCACCGCCTGGGTGCGCCTCGCCGCGACCCCGGTCCGTGACGTGAAGGCGATCGTCAACCCGCGTCCCGCGTTCGATCGCGGCGGCCGTGGCCGCGGCGGTGGCGGCGGCCAGGGTGGCCGCGGCGGCGGTCGCGGTCAGGGCGGCGGCGGCTACGGCGGCGGCCGTGGCGGCGGCTACGGTGGCGGCCGCGGCGGTCGCGATCGCGGCGGCTACGGCGGCGCGGGCCGCGGTGACATCGAGCAGCACGGCCGCGACGGTGGCTTCAGCTCGCGCGTCCGCATCATCGGCCTGGAAGCGCTCCAGGACGCCGTGTCCAACAACGCGCCGGCCGAGTCCGAGGACGCCGGCAACGGCAACGGCGCCGAGAGCGGCGCCGCCGAGAAGCAGAACTCGTAAGTCGCGGCGCGCGCGGCCCGGCGACGGGCCGCGCGCCGTGCGAACCGCGAGTTCGTGGGGCTCAGCCCGACGAAGTCGCGGTTCGCGTCCACCGCGCCATCCGCCCGCGCGCCGGACCCGTACACCTGGCATATGCGAGTGACCATCACCGGCGCGAGCGGGCTCATCGGGTCCAAGCTCGCCGAGGCCCTCAAGCAGCGCGGCGACGAGGTCATCCCCGTGTCGCTGCGGACCCCCGGCCCGATCGAGCTCGGCGACGTCGTCGTGCACCTCGCGGGTGAGAACGTCGCCCAGCGCTGGACGGACGAAGCCCGGCAGCGCATCGAGCAGTCGCGCGTGGAAGGCACGCGGCGCGTGGTCACCGCGATCAACGAGGCCGGCCCGAAGCCGCGCGCGTTGATCAGCTCCAGCGCCGTCGGCTACTACGGCAAGCACGGCGACGAGCGCCTCGACGAGAGTCAACCGCCCGGCGACGACTTCCTGGCCAAGGTGTGCGTCGCGTGGGAGCACGAGGCCCAGCAGGCGGACACGCGCGTCGTGCGCGTGCGCACGGGCGTCGTGCTCGACCAGTCGGCCGGCGCGCTCGCGAAGATGATTACCCCGTTCAAGCTCGGCGTCGGTGGCCCGGTCGCGAGCGGCAAGCAGTACATGCCGTGGATCCACCTCGACGACGTGGTCGGCATCTACCTGGCCGCGATCGACGACGAGCGCTGGACCGGCCCGGTCAACGCCACCGCCCCCGAGCCCGTCACGAACAAGGAGTTCAGCCGCGCACTGGGCCGTGCGCTGCACCGCCCCGCGATCGCTCCGATCCCCGCGTTCGCGATCCGCACCCTCTACGGTGACATGGCGGAGATCGTGACCGAGGGCCAGCGCGCCGTTCCCAGGCGCACGTTGGAGCTCGGCTATCGCTTCCGTTACACCGATCTGGACGAGGCGCTCAAGAAGGCGACATCAGCCTCGGCCTAACGGCATGATTGAAGAAGAATGGGTCTGACGCCGGAACTGGATCAGCTCGGTGGAGTGTTGACGCACGCCGCCGCACGCCAACGCACACGCGAGGAGCGGCGCCGCCGCATCACGGGCGGCATCGCCGCCGGCCTGCTCGTGTTCGCGGCCATGACCCCCTCGCAGCTCGAGCGCGCCGACCAGCCGATCCTGCGGCTCGCGATGGGCTCGAGCGCCCACGCCGCGGAGCTGTGTGACCAGCCCCGCGGCCCGAGCTTCGACGCGGACGACAACTGCGCGGACATCCCCGCGCCGCAGGCCGTCCGCTAAGCGGCGACCTTCTTCTGCCGGCCGAACGGGCCGAGCACCTTCCACTTCGACTCCGGCTTGGCCGGGACGATCAGCCAGATGATCGCGCCGACGGCCGACAGGATCAGGCCGGTCGCCAGGCCCGGGCGATCGCCGTAGCCCTTGCGCTCCGACAGGTACGAAGCGGCGATGGTGGACGCCAGCCAGAGGTACATCCAGAACAGGTTCCAGGCACCGTCGGTGAGTCCAGCGATGAGGAGGGTCATGTTCCGAGGTACGCCTTCTGCACGTCGGGGTTGGTCCGCAGCGTGTCGGAGTTGTCCGTCATCGCCACCTTGCCGGTCTCCAGCACGTAGGCGCGCTTGGAGACGTCGAGCGCGAAGTTCGCATTCTGCTCGACCAGCAGGATCGTCATGCCCTGCTGGTTGATCTCCGCGATCGTCTCGTAGATGCGCTCGGTGAGCACGGGCGAGATGCCCATCGACGGCTCGTCGAGCAGCAGCACCTTCGGGTCGGCCATCAGCGCGCGCCCGATGGCGAGCATCTGCTGCTCGCCGCCGGACATCGTGCCCGCCTTCTGGGCCTGACGCTCGTCCAGGCGCGGGAACAGCTCGAACACCCGCTGCAGATCCGTCTGGATCTGCGACGAGTCCCGGCGCAGGTAGGCGCCGAGCTCGAGGTTCTCGCGGACCGTCATGCGCTGGAAGCACTTGCGGCCCTCGGGCGACTGGGCGATGCCCTTGCCCGTGATCTCCTGGGCGGGGAGATGCGTGATCTCCTCGCCGTCGAGCGTGATCGTGCCCGTGCGGGCGGGCGTGAGGCCCGAGATCGAGCGCAGCGTCGTGGACTTGCCGGCGCCGTTGGAGCCGATCAGCGTCACGCACTCGCCCTGTTCCACGGTCAACGAGATGCCCTTGAGCGCCTGGATGTTGCCGTAGTAGGTGTGGATGTCTTCGACCTTGAGGAAGCTCATCCCTTGTTCCTCTCTCCCGTCTCGGCCGCCGCCTTGCCCAGATAGGCCTCGATGACCTTCGGGTTGGCACGGACCTCGGCGGGCAGGCCCTCGGCGATCTTCTCGCCGTGGTCGAGCACCGTCAGGCGCTCGGACACGCCCATGACGACCTTCATGTCGTGCTCGATGAGCAGGATCGTCATCCCCCGGTCGTCGCGCAGCTTGTGCATGAGGTCGGTCAGCGCCGCGGACTCCTGCGGGTTCATGCCGGCCGTCGGCTCGTCGAGCAGCAGGATCTTCGGATCCGACGCCAGCGCGCGAGCGATCTCCACGCGGCGCTGGTCGCCGTAGGAGAGGTTGGTGGCCAGCCAGTCGTTGTGGCGCTCGCGGATGCCCACGTACTGGAGCTCGGCGCGCGCCTTGTCCCGCGCCTCACGCTCCTCGCGGATGACCCGCGGGGTCCGGATGATCGAGCCGAACAGCCCCGCCTTCATGCGCGAGTGCTCGCCGATCATCACGTTCTCGGTCGCCGTCATGGTCGAGAACAGGCGGATGTTCTGGAACGTCCGCGCCATCCCGGCCTTCATGACGATGTCCGGACGCGCGCCGGTGATGTTGCGGTCACCGAACGCGATCGTGCCGAACGTCGGGCGGTAGAAGCCTGTGAGGATGTTGAAGAACGTCGTCTTGCCCGCGCCGTTGGGACCGATGATCGAGACGATCGAGCGCTCCGGGAGGCTGAACGAGACGTCGCTGACGGCGGTCAGGCCGCCGAACTGCTTGGTGATGTTGGCCGCGTCGAGGACCGCCGGATTGGCGAGCGACGGCGCCGGCGTCGAACTTTGCGTCGCGCTCATGACCGTGCCGTGTAGAGGGTTTCGTCCGTCGTCTCGGCGTGCTCGGTGAGCTCCATCTGGTGCCTTCGCTCCGGGAGCAGGCCCTGCGGGCGCAGGATCATCATCAGCAACAGCAGGAAGCCGTAGATCGCGAACGTGATCTGCGTCATGTCGAACTCCAGCCCGACGTTGGACGGGAGGTCGTTGATGACGTCTGGGATCAGCCAGTTGTTGAGGATCGACAGCACGATCGCGCCGATCACGACGCCCCAGATCGAGCCGAGGCCGCCGAGAATGACCATGGCCAGGACCAGGATCGAGAACGAGAACTGGAACTGGTCGGCGTTGACCGTGTTCAGCAGCGACGCCAGGTAGGCGCCGGACAGCCCGCCGAACGCGGCACCCGCGCCGTAGGCCATCAGCTTGGTCTTGACCGCCGGGACGCCCATCGCCACCGCGGCGATCTCGTCCTCACGCAGCGCCACCCAGGCTCGGCCCATGCGCGAATCTCGCAACCGGAAGTTCACGAACAGCACGAGCACGACCAGGAACAATGCGAAGTAGAACCATGGTTTCTTGTCCAAGACCGTGAACGGGTCCAGGAACGGCAGGTCGATGCGGTCGACCGGCGAGATGCCCTGGCGGCCGGCGGTCACCGGGGTGCCGCCGAGGATCGTCGTCCCGTCCAGGTTGACCGCGAGGCGGCCGATGATCTCGCCGAACGCCAGCGTCACGATGGCGATGTAGTCGCCGCGCAGACGCAGGGTGGGCAGGCCGATGATCATGCCCGCGATCGTGGTCAGGATGACCGCGATGACCAGCACGATCAGGAAGTTGAAGTGGATGCCCGGCAGGTTGACGGTGTTGCCGCCGACCAGCAGGTGGATGCCCTGCTCGTTGTTGACGTAGGCGAAGTGCCCGGACGCGAACCAGCCGACCGCGAAGGCGCCGAAGGCGAAGAACGCCACGTAGCCGAGGTCCAGCAGGCCGGCGAAGCCGACGATGATGTTCAGGCCCAGCGCCATCACCACGTAGGCGAGCGCGACGGCCATCTGCTGCATGAGGGCCGCGTTCTCCCCGATGGAGGGGATCAGCGGCAGGACGATGGCGATCAACAGGACGATCGCCGGAATCAGGATCTTCTCCGCCCAACCGGGCAGCTCGAAGCCCTTCTTCTGCTCAGGCGGCGTCTGCTGCGCCTCGGAAGCCGCGACGCTCATCCCGCATCCCTCGTCTGCTCGCCGAGGAGACCCGACGGCTTGAACACCATGATCAGGACCAGATAGCCGAACACGATCGCCGGCGTCCACTCCGTGCCGATGCGGTTGTCCGACATCTGCTGGATGAAGCCGATGATCAGGCCGCCGAGCACGGCGCCCCGGAGGTTGCCGATGCCGCCCATGACGGCCGCGGTGAACGCGATCAGACCGCCCGTGAAGCCCTGGAAGAACCAGATCGTGGTCTGGTACATGGCGTAGATCAGGCCGGCCGCGCCGGCCAGCATGCCGCCGAGCAGGAACGTCAGCGAGATCGTCGTGTCGACGTTGATGCCCATGAGGCGCGCGGCCTCCGGGTCCTGCGCCGTCGCGCGCATGGCCTTGCCCAGGCGCGAGCGGTTGATGAAGCTCGTCATCACGATCAGCAGCGGGATCGTCACGACCACCGACAGCACGTCGGCGTTCTCGATCGTGACGCCGAAGACCGTGAACAGCGTGTTCTGCGCGTTCAGGAGGTCCGGCACACCCTGTTGGTTGCCGCCCTTCCAGAGCAGGCCGACGTTCTGCAGGATGAAGGACATGCCGACCGCGGTGATCAGCGGCGCCAGCTTGGGCGCGCTGCGTAGCGGTCTATACGCCACTCGTTCGATCAGCACGTTGAGCGTTCCCGAGCCGATCATGGCCAGGAGCAGCGCAGCGAGCAGACCGAAGAAGACGGGGACCGCGGCCGAGTCGACCGTGAGGCCGAGCGTCACGATGAGCGACGCGGAGATGAACGAGCCGATCATGAAGATCTCGCCGTGGGCGAAGTTGATCAGCTCGACGATGCCGTAGACGAGCGTATAGCCGATGGCCACCAGCGCCCAGATGGCGCCGTTGGAGAGGCCCGCGACCAGATTCTCGCCCAGGCGCACGAGATTGCCTTCGTCGGTCAGGTCCTGGATGGCGAACCAGACCGGCATGATGAGCAGGACGGCGGTAAGCCCGTACGTGCCGATCAGCTGCTTTACGCGCTGAGAGGCAGGCGGGCCCGCAGGGATGCTGGCGGCTTCCATTGATGAGTCTGTAGGTGTGGGTTGAGGTCCGACCGGGACAAAGGCGACCGGCCGGGAGCGGAAAAGTTCCGCTCCCGGCCGAGCATACGCCTATGTGGGGCGGTGGCCTATGGCCACTTGGGTGCTTAGCCCGCCTGCGCCTTGATCGTCTGGTCGAACGTCAGCTCGCCGTCCTTGACGCTGTAGGCGCCGTAGTCGGTGAGCGTCGTGTCGCCGTTCTCGTCGATCGAGTAGGTACCGAGCACCGAAGCGCGATCCTTGGTCTCGAAGATGGCCTTCTTGATGTCGGCCTTCTCGCCGGTGCCGGAGCGCTCGATGGCGTCGAGGGCCAGCTTCATGGCCTCGTAGCCGTAGATCGCGTACGGGTCCGGGTTGTCCACGCCGTACTTCTCCGTGAACTGCTTGAAGAACTCCTGGCCCTCCGGCGGGTACTGGTCCGGGGACAGCGTGGCGACGGTGACCTTGACCTGCGGGTTCAGCGAAGCCGGGATGCCGCCGTCCTTCTCGGAGACGAAGCCGGTCTCGGCGACGCCGTCCGGGCCGTACAGGCCGGCGTCGGAGCCGAGGGCGGCCGCGAAGTCCTTGAACTGCTGGACCGCGTTGTTGGCGGTGATGCCCGAGTAGACGAAGCAGTCAGCGCCGGCCGCCTTGGCCTTCTGGGCCAAGGAGCGGTAGTTGGACGCGTTCTTGTCGATCGCGTCGTTGCTCGTCAGCTCGAGGCCCTGCTCCTTGGCGGACAGCTCGATGACGCGAGCCAGGCCGGCGCCGTAGACCTCCTTGTCGTTGGTCATGGCGACCTTGGTGCAGCCGTCCGTCTTCATCAGCGTGACGAGGGCCGCAGCCTGGATCGTGTCCTTCGGGACGATGCGCGCGAACGTGCGGTCACCCGTCGGGTAGTACTTGTCCGGCTCGCCCGGCTCGGAGCCCGGGTCGTTCGTGGTCAGACCCACGTACGTGTTGGCCGGGGAGATCTGCGGGACGCCCGCCTCCGAAAGAATCGGGATCGACACCTTCGAGGCGCCCGAGTTGAACGCGCCGATGTAGACGGCGGTCGCCTCGTCCTGAGCGGCCTTGAGCGCGTTGGCGGACTCCGCCTCCGGCGTCCAAGAACCGGCCTGGGCCGTCGAGTCGTCCAGCGACTCGTACTTGACCCTGTGCGGGCCGGCCTTGCCACCGGCCTGCTCGAGCGCCAGCTTGGCGCCGTTGACGAGGGCCTCCGTCTGGACGCGCGAAGCGCCCTGGAGCGGCAGCGACGAGTAGATCGTCAGGTCCTTGCCCTCAGCCGTCTGCTCGTTGCCTTCGCCGCCAGGCGTCGGCTCCTCTTCATCCCCACACGCTGCTACGCCGAGCGCAAGCGCGGCGAGCAGGCAGCTCGTCGCTGCCATGTACTTAGAACGCAAAGAACCCCTCCTCATGAGGCTCGTATTCGGGCGGCGATTCTACGCATGCCCCGATCAGGCGTGCAACAGCGTAGACCGCAACCCAGCGGAACGTGCGGTCCCGGGAGGGGCTTAGCGCGATTACAACGCGCGCTTAATCGTTGCCGCGCGGGAGGTACTTGACGACGATCGCGAACGTCGCCGCCAGCAGCGGAAACGCCATCGCGATGAGGAACGCGTCGAACGACTTCATCAGGCTCGCGCCCCAGAGCACGACCCAGAGCACCAGACCAGCGATGAGAGCAAGGAAGATCCCCATGTCCGCCAGAGGCTAGCGGACCAGGGCGTCAGCGAGTTCGGCCACCACGGATCCCGCTGCGGATGCGGGATCCGCACCCTGATCGACCGCTTCCGCGACCGCGCGGACGAGCCGTGAGCCGACGATCACGCCGTCCGCCCCGGCGTCGGCGGCGGCCTTCGCCTGGGCGCCATTGGAGATGCCGAACCCGAGCGCGACGGGAACCGTGCTGTGGTCCTTCACGCGGGCAAGGAGCGTGGCCGGATCGGACTGGTTGGACGTACGCTCACCGGTCGTCCCGGTCACCGAGACCGTGTAGACAAATCCACGCGCAGTCCGTCCGATCGTGGCCATCCGGTCGTCCGGCGTGGTCGGCGCGACGAGCGGCACGAGCGCGACCCCGTGCGCGTCGCACGCGGCGAGGATCGGCTCGGACTCCTCGAGCGGGAGATCCGGGACGATCAGTCCGCTGATGCCGCGCTGCGCGAGCTCGGCCGCGAAGCGCTCGGGCCCGCGCGCGAGGATCGGGTTGACGTAGACCATCAGCACGACCGGGATCTGCTCCGCGATCCGCGTTCCGGCCTCGAGCACGCTGTGCACGGTGGCGCCGCTCTCGAGCGCCCGCGTCGCCGCGGCGTGGATGACCGGGCCGTCCGCGAGCGGGTCCGAGAACGGGACGCCGAGCTCGAGCAGGTCCGCGCCGGCGTCCGCGTACGCGGTCGCGATCCGGACCGACGTGTCGATGTCGGGGAAGCCCGCCATCAGGTAGGGCATGAGCGCGGCGCGGCGCCCGGAGTCCGAGAACGCGGCGGCGATGCGCGTCGCGCCGTCACTCATGCGTCAGGCCCAGCTTGTCGAGCGCCTCGGCCAGGTCCTTGTCGCCGCGGCCGGACAGGCAGATCAGGTCGACCGTGTCCTCCGTGGCCGTCTCGCGGCCCGCCGCGAGCACCCAGGCGACGGCGTGCGCGGACTCGAGCGCGGGGATGATGCCCTCCAGCTCGGCGAGGCGCTTGAACGCCGCCAGCGCCTCGCCGTCGGTCACGCCCGCGTAGTGGGCGCGGCCCGTGTCGCGCAGGTACGCGTGCTCGGGGCCGGTGCCGGGATAGTCGAGGCCCGCGCTGATGGAGTGGGCCTCGAGGATCTGGCCGTCCTCGTCCTGCATGATCGCGCTGAAGGAGCCGTGCAGGACGCCGCCGCGGCCGCCGACGGTGAGCGGCGCACCGTGCCGGCCCGACTCGATGCCCTCGCCCGCCGCCTCGGCGCCGATCAGCTGCACGGACGCGTCCTCGACGAAGCCCGTGAACGTGCCGATCGCGTTCGAGCCGCCGCCGACGCAGGCGATCACGCGGTCGGGCAGCCGCCCGGTCTTCTCCAGGATCTGCGCGCGCGCCTCGTCGCCGATCACGCGCTGCAGGTCGCGCACGAGCGCCGGGAACGGCGCGGGGCCGACGCAGGAGCCGATCACGTAGTGGGTGTCCGAGACGTTGGAGACCCAGTCGCGGATGGTGGCGGAAACCGCCTCCTTCAAGGTCCGCGACCCTGCGTCCACGGGCGCGACGCGCGCGCCGAGCAGCTCCATGCGCAGCACGTTGGGCTGCTGGCGGCGCATGTCCTCGGTGCCCATGTAGACGATGCACTCCAGCCCGAGCAGCGCGCACGCCGTGGCGGTCGCGACGCCGTGCGAGCCCGCGCCGGTCTCCGCGATGATCCGCGTCTTGCCCATCCGCTTGGCCAGCAGCGTCTGGCCGAGCGCGTTGTTGATCTTGTGCGCGCCCGTGTGGTTGAGGTCCTCGCGCTTGAGATAGACGGCGTGCCCGGCCTCTTCGCTCAAGCGGCTCGCCAGATACAGCGGCGAGGGCCGGCCGACGTAGTCGTTGAGCAGCGCGTCGAGCTCGGCGCGATAGCCCGCGTCCTCGCGCGCGGCCACCCACGCGGCCTCGAGCTCGACGAGCGCCGGGATCAGCGTCTCGGGGACGTACTGCCCGCCGTACGGGCCAAAGCGGTGCTCAACTGCCGACACGTTCATTGCCTCCTTGCGGCGGGAGCACGAGCCCGCCGGGCGAGCTGCTCCCAGCGACCGAGTCCTCCGGACGAGTGTCGCCTTCTACGGCCGCGAACAGCGCTTCGACCTTCGCGGGGTCCTTGACGCCCGGAGCCGACTCCACCCCGGAGGCCACGTCGATCCCCCACGGATGCGCGGTCGCGATCGCCTCGGCCACGTTGTCGGCGTTCAGGCCGCCCGCGAGCAGGAACGGGATCTTGTTCCGGCGCTGCTTGAGCAGGTTCCAGTCCCACGTCTTGCCCGTGCCGCCGTACTCGCCCGGCTTGGCCGGCGTGTCGAGCAGGTGCAGGTCGGTGTGGAAGCGGTCCATGTCCTTGAGGTCCGCCGCGTGCGCGATCCGCGCCGCCTTGATCACCTTCGCGCCCGTGCGCTGGGTGACCGCCTGGCAGAACGACGGGCCCTCGTCCCCGTGCAGCTGCACGTAGGTGAGGCCGATCGTGTCCACCCACCCCGCGATCTCGTCCAGCGGCTGGTTGACGAACACGCCCACGAGCTCGACCTGGCGCCGCAGCACGCGGGCGATCCCCGCCGCGACGGCCGGGTCCACGTGGCGCTTGGAGCCGGGCCACAGGATGAAGCCGATCCCCCACGCGCCGAGTGACGCCGCGAGCTCGGCGTCCTCGAGCCGGGTCATGCCACACACCTTGACGTGCATCACGTCAGCTCGGCGAAGCCCGTCAGGTCCCGCACCGCGGCCTCGATGTCGGGCGCGCGCATCAGCGTCTCGCCGATCAGGACCGCGTCGACGCCCACGCGCTCGAGCTCGTCGAGCTGGTCGCGCGTGCGGAAGCCAGACTCGCTCACCACGGTCTTGCCCGCCGGGATGTCCGCCAGCAGCTCGTAGGTGCGCTCGATGTCGACGCTGAAGTCCGACAGGTTGCGGTTGTTGATCCCGAGCACGTCGGCCTCGATCTCGAGCGCGGCCTCCAGCTCTTCTTCGTTGTGCACCTCGACCAGCGCGTCCAGGTCGAGCTCGCGCGCCTCGTGCAGCAGCTCGGACAGGTCCTTGACGTCGAGCGCGGCGACGATCAGCAGGATCGCGTCGGCGCCCGCGGCCGCGGCTTCGTAGAGCTGGTAGCGGTGGACGATGAAGTCCTTGCGCAGGATCGGCAACCGCGCGGCGGTGCGCGCCTCGCGCAGGTCGTCGAGCGAGCCCGCGAAGTGGAACGGCTCGGTCAGGATCGACAGCGCCGCCGCCCCGCCGCGCTCGTAGGCCTGCACGACCTCCTTGACCTCGGAGCCTTCGCGGATGAACCCCGCGCTCGGCGAGCGCCGCTTGTGCTCGGCGATCAGCGACACGCCGGGCCGCGTGAGCGCCTCGCTGAAGGGCCGCGCGCCGTCCGAACGCCGCTCGATCTGCTTCTTGAGCTCCTTGATCGGGAGCTCCTTCTTGCGGCGTTTGACCTCGTCGCGGGTGTCGTCGACGATCCGGTCGAGGACGCTCACGGCGCCAGCTCCTTCGTCAGGTTCACAAGGTTTTCCAGGGCGGCCGCGGCGCGACCGTCGTCGATCGCGGCCTCGGCGGCGCGCACGCCTTGCTCGAGGGTGTCCACGGTGCCGGAGACGTAGATGGCGGCGCCGGCGTTGAGCACGGCGACGTCGCGCGCCGGGCCCCGGTCACCGGCGAAGATGCTGCGGGTGATGCCGGCGTTGACGTCCGGCGTGCCGGCGCCGAGCGCGGTCGGCTCCGCGCGGGCGATGCCCAGGTCCTCCGGGGCGACCTCGTAGGCGCGGACGTCCTCGCCGTCGACCTCGACGACGCGCGTTGTCGAAGACGTGCTCATCTCGTCCAGACCGTCGGTGCTCGACACTACCA
Organism: Solirubrobacter deserti; assembly: GCF_027587175.1. Classification (GTDB taxonomy): domain Bacteria; phylum Actinomycetota; class Thermoleophilia; order Solirubrobacterales; family Solirubrobacteraceae; genus Solirubrobacter; species Solirubrobacter deserti. Next base: position 32,429 of record NZ_JAPCID010000058.1, on the reverse strand, counting down.
GTGCCTTGTCCGCACCCAACCGGGCGAGCGCGCCCGCGATCGGCTCCAGGAAGTTCGGGTCCGAGACGCCGATCACCTGGCGCTTGGCGCCGGCCGGGTTGGTCAGCGGCCCGAGGAAGTTGAAGATCGTGCGCACCGCGAGCTCCTTGCGCACCGGGACCACGAAGCGCGTGGCACCGTGGTGCGCGGGCGCGAACATGAAGCCGAAGCCGACCTCGTCGATGCAGCGCCCGACCGCGTCGGGCTTGAGGTCGATCCGCACGCCGAGCGCCTCCAGCACGTCGGCGGAACCCGACAGGCCGGTGGCGGAGCGGTTGCCGTGCTTGGCGACCGCGCAGCCGTGGCCGGCGGCGATCAGGGCGGCGGTGGTCGACACGTTGAAGGTGGGCCTACCCCCACCGGTGCCCGCCGTGTCGATCAGATCGTCGCGGGCGGCCGTGACGGGCGTCGCGAACTCGCGCATCGTCGTGGCCAGGCCGACGAGCTCGTCGATCGTCTCGCCCTTGGTCCGCAGCGCGATCAGGATGCCGCTGGTCTCGACCTCGGACGCGTTGCCGCCCATGATCTCGGCCAGCACGGCGGCCGTCTGCTCGGACGTGAGGTCCCGGCGCGACGCCAGGGCGTCCAGCGCCGCGGTGAGGATCTTGTTAGGCAAGGAAGTTCCGCAGCAGTTGCTTGCCGTCCGGCGTGAGCACGGACTCGGGATGGAACTGGACACCGATCGCGGGCAGCGTCTTGTGGCGCATGGCCATCAGCACGCCGCCGCCGTGGGCGGTCGCCTCCAAACACTCGGGCAGCTCGGCGTCGACGACGAGCGAGTGGTAGCGCGCGACGGGCAAGGGGCTCGGGAGCCCGGCGAAGATGCCCTGGCCATCGTGGGTGATCTCGGTCGTCTTGCCGTGCACGGGCAGATGGCGGATGACCTTGCCGCCGAACGCCTGGCCCATCGACTGGTGGCCGAGGCAGACGCCGAGCGTCTTGATCCCGGCCTCGGGGAAGCGGCGCATGGCCTCGACGCTGATCCCGGCCTCGTTGGGCGTGCACGGCCCGGGCGAGACCACCACGCGGTCGTAGTCCTTGGTCAGCAGCTCGTCCACGGTGGCCACGTCGTTGCGCACGACCTCGAGGTCGGCCCCCAGCTCGCCCAGGTACTGGACGAGGTTGTAGGTGAACGAGTCGTAGTTGTCGACCATCAGGACCTTCATGGCCACGCCGCCTGCTTCGCCGCCAGCTCGATCGCCTTCACGACGCCCGCGGCCTTCGCGCGCGACTCCTCGTACTCGTAGTCCGGGCGCGCGTCGGCGACGGTGCCGCCACCAGCCTGGATGTGCGCCTGCCCGTCCTTGGTGACGACGGTGCGGATGCAGATGCACGTGTCCAGCTCGCCCGCGTAGGAGAGCCAGCCGACCGCGCCCCCGTAGGCCCCGCGCTTGACGGGCTCGAGCTCGTCGATGATCTCGATCGCGCGGATCTTGGGCGCGCCCGAAAGCGTCCCCGCCGGCAGCACCGACGCCAGCGCGTCGATCGCGCGCACGTCCTCCTTCAGGGTGCCGGCGACCTGGGAGACGATGTGGATGACGTGCGAGTACGTCTCGACCTCCATCAGGCGCTCGACGTGCACGCTGCCCGCCTCGCACACGCGGCCGAGGTCGTTGCGGCCGAGGTCGACGAGCATCACGTGCTCGGCGCGCTCCTTCTCGTCGGCCAGCAGCTCGGCGGCGATCGCGGCGTCGTCCTCCCCGCGCGGCCGGGTGCCCGCGATCGGACGGGTGCTGACGTAGCGGCCGTTGACCGTCAGCAGCGGCTCCGGGCTCGCGCCGACGATCTGGAAGTCCTCGAAGTCGAGGAAGTACATGTACGGCGACGGGTTCACCGCGCGCAGGCCGCGATAGATGCTGAACGGCTCGACCGGGTTGGGCGCGCTCCAGCGCTGGCTGGGCACCACCTGGTAGGCGTCGCCCGCGCGGATGTACTCGATGATGCGCGCGACGTTGCCCTCGAACGTCTCGCGGCTCATGTTGGACTCGAACGCGGGATCGGGCCGCGCCGCGTGGGTCTCCAGCGGCGGCAGCGGGCCGGCCAGCCGGGTTCGAACCTGGCGGATCGCCTCGACCGCGCGGGCGTGCGCGGCGTCGACGTCGGTGTCCTCGTCCAGATAGGCGTTGGCCAGGATCGTGACCGTGTGGCGCAGGTGGTCGAAGGCGACGATCACGTCGGTGAGCATCAGCGCCATGTCCGGCAGGCCGATCACGTCCGGGTTGGGCTCGGGCAGGCGCTCGACGGCGCGCACGCAGTCGAAGCCGAAGAAGCCGACCGCGCCGCCCGCGAACGGCGGCAGCCCGGCGATCTCGGCCTGGCGGACCTGCGACACGGCGTCCCCGGCGATCGCGTACGGGCTGCCCTCGTCGCCGAGGCTCCAGCGGATCACCTGCTTGGGCCGCCAGCCGATGAACGAGAAGCGGCCGACCTGCTGGCCCTGCTCGGCGGACTCCAGCAGGAACGCCGGGCCGTCCCCGCGCAGCTTCAGGAACGCGGAGACGGGCGTCTCGCAGTCCTCGATGAACGAGTGCGTGACCGGGATCAGGTTGTGGTCCCCGGTCAGGGCGCGCGCCTCGTCCAGGGTCGGCGACACCTCCAGATGCTCAGCGACGGCGGTCAAGCAGCACCTCCTCGGCGTCCTTGAGCGTGAGCCCGCGGCTGTGGAGCAGGACCGTGAGGTGGTAGAGGACGTCGGCGGCCTCGTTGGCCACGCGCTCGTCGGTCTCCTCGCGCGCGGCGCGCGCGACCTCCTCGGCCTCCTCCTCGACCTTCTCGCCGATGAACGGCGGGTCGGCCAGCAGCCGGTTCGTGTACGAGCCTTCCTGCGGGTTGAGCTTTCGGTCGACCAGCGTCCGCTCGAGCCCGGGCAGCGCCTCGTGCGGGGTGGCCTGCAGGTCGCCGTTGTGGAAGCACGTGCGCGCCCCGGTGTGGCAGGCCGGACCGGCCGGCTCGACGAGCGCGAGCACGGCGTCGTTGTCGCAGTCGAACCGCAGCGCCTTGACGGCCTGCGTGTTGCCGGACGTCGCGCCCTTGTGCCAGAGCTCGTTGCGGCTGCGGCTGAACAGGTGCAGCTCGCCGGTCTCGCGGGACAGGCGCAGCGCTTCCTCGTTCATGTAGGCGAGCGTCAGGACTTCGCCGGAGCGCCAATCCTGGATGACGCACGGAACGAGGCCGCGGTCATCGAAGCGGAGTGAGTCTGGACTGGGAGGCTCCATTCGGAGCGTGCAGTCTAGGCGACGTTATCCGCCCACGGGGATCGGCGGCCCAGCGGAGCCGAGCGGCCGACGAGCGGGCGGCGGTTCCAGTCGCGGGCGGAGCCGCTGTGCAGCCGGTGCACGGCCCACAGGAAGTAGAAGGACGCGGGCACGCCGATGTTGTCCAGCGCGACGCTCCACGCGTCGGCCTGCATCATCATCCCGGCCAGCAGGTGCGAGCCGGCGCAGGTGAAGAACACGCCGCCCATCGCGACGCCGGACAGCGACCAGCCGCCGAGCAGCGGCCGCCGGGCGACCTGCGTCCGGGCGGTGAAGACGCCGACGAGCATGTAGTTGGCGAACAGGACGAGGTTCGGGATCAGCGCGCGCAGGTCCACGCCGTGACCGTGGGCGTGGCGGATGCCCTCCCACAGCGTCGCGCCGGCGGCGGCCGCCATCAGCATCGGCAGCGCCTGCAGCCACAGCGGGGTGCGGACGATCAGCCGGTCCCCGCGCCCGCCGAGCAGGGCCTCGGCCCGGAGGGCGATGAAGACCACCGCGGGCGTGCAGCCGAGCGCCAGCGCGGCCAGGTGCGGCCCGTGCGCGGCGTACCCCGCGAGCAGGTGGCGGTGGGCGTGGACCAGATGGTGCGGGCCGCAGGTGAGCGCCATCACCAGGAACGCGACGCCGAAGTGGCTGAAGCCGCGCGCGCGGTGGCGCACCAGCTCGTAGCCGGTGACGAGCGCCAGCGCGGTGTAGGCGAGGCCGGTGACGAGCGCGAGCAGGCCGGTGAGCAGCGTCACGGGCGCGTCTCCTTGGCGATCCCGAGCTGGTGCATCATCTCGTCCACCAGGCTCTTCTCACCGCGATGCCCGCGGCGGGCGGTCGTGGCGACCGCGCTGAACGTGTGCAGCTCGTCGGCCGGCACGGCGGGCGACCACAGGAAGCCCTGGGCGACGGCGCAGCCGAGCGCGATCAGCTGGTCGGCCTGCAGCGGCGTCTCCACGCCCTCGGCCACCACGTGCAGTCCGAGCGCGTGCGCGAGGCTGAGGATCGCGGCGACCACGGCCGAGTCCTCGGGCTCGGTGCCGAGCCCGTCCACGAACGAGCGGTCGACCTTGAGCACCTCCACCGGCAACTCGCGCAGGCGCGCGAGGCTGGAGTGGCCCGTGCCGAAGTCGTCGATGCCGACGTAGACGCCGAGCGCCTTGCACTCGCGCAGGGCGTCGAGCGCCTCGCTGCGGGCCATCATCAGCGCCGACTCGGTCAGCTCCAGGCACAGGTGGCGCGGCTCCAGGCCCGCCTCCCCGAGCGCCTGCTGGACGATCCGCGCGAACTCCGGGTCCTCGAGCTGGCGCGTGGAGACGTTGACCGTGATCGTGAGCGGCTTGAGCCCGTCGGCGTGCAGCTGGACGAGCGTCCGCGTGGCGGTGCGCAGCACGAACTCGCCGAGCGGCGCGATCAGGCCCGTCTCCTCCGCGAGCGGGATGAACTCCGCGGGCGAGGCCTCGCTCCAGCGCACGAGCGCCTCCGCGCCGACGAGATGGCCGCTGCTGAGGTCGATCTGCGGCTGGAACGCGACGGTCAGCTGCTCGTCCTCGATCGCCGCGCGCAGGCGCTGCTCGAGGTCCAGGCGGCGCAACAGCTTGGCGCGGGTCTCGTCGCTGAACAGCTCGACGCGGTCCTTGCCGCCCGCTTTGGCCTGGTACATGGCCGTGTCCGCGTCGCGCAGGACGGCGTCGGGCGTGTCCTCGCCCGGTGCGGCGACGCGGCAGCCGATGCTCACGCGCACGTGCCGGCGCTGGCCGCCGACGTCGAACGGCGCCGACAGCGCGCCGCGGATGCGGCCCGCGGAGATCGTCGCGCCCGCCTCGTCGGTGTCGGCGCACAGGACGGTGAACTCGTCGCCGCCGAGCCGCGCGACGAGGTCACCGTCGTGCACGGCGCCGCGCAGGCGCTGGGCGACCTGGATCAGCAGGCGATCGCCGGCCTCATGCCCGAAGCCGTCGTTGATCAGCTTGAAGTCGTCGAGGTCGAGGAACAGCACGGCCAGCGGCGCTTCACGGCCGAGCGCGGCGCGCAGGCCGGCGAGGAACGCGGCGCGGTCCGGGAGTCCGGTGAGGGCGTCGTATCCGGGGCGGCTGTGGAAGACGAGGGTCGACACGTGGGACTCCCCTCCTCGATCGTCCGCAGGCGCCGTCGCCTAAGGGTTTGCGAACTTTGGGTCGGCGAGCGTGAGATACCAGCCGAACAGCCGCCGGCACGGCCGCTCGCGGCCCGTGACGCTCAGCGCGCGCGCGAGCAGCTTCGGCGGCAGCCGCGGGATCGCGTGCTGGAGCCCGCGCGCGAGCTCGTACACCGGGCGGTGCCGGTGTGAGAACGCGTGGTAGTGGGCCAGCGCCTGCTCGCGGGTCTGCGCGCCGGCGTGGGCGGCGCGGATCTCGCGCGCGGCCGCGATGCCGAAGTAGAACGCCGTGCGGATGCCCTCGCCAGAGAGCGGCAGGCAGTGCCCGGCGCTGTCGCCGGCGAAGAAGACGCCGTCCTCGGTCGCGGCCCGCAGCCTGTGCGGGAACCAGTTGCCCTGGTAGCGCACCGCCTCGCGGTCCAGGCGGCGCGCGATGTCCTGGGTCGGCGCCTTGACGTGGTGGCGCGGCTCGTAGGAGCCGACGCCGATCCGCTGCTCACCCGCGGCGGGCACGCTCCAGGCGTAGCCGTAGCGGACGAGGGAGCGGTCGATCCAGACGTCGAGGTCGGTGCCCTCCCCGTGCGGGTGGACCTCCAGACCGCGGCTGAGCGGCGCTTCCGGCGGCTGGTAGTGGGTGGCGAGCACGCGGCGCCAGCCGAGCGCGTCGACGATGAACGGCGCCGTGAGGTCCCCACGGTCGGTGTGGACCGTGCGGCCGGTCCGGCCCTCGACCTTGGCGATCGCGAAGCGGGCGTCGGCCTGGGCGAACAGCTCCTCGCACAGCGTCCGGTAGTCGAAGCTCGACCAGCTCCACGGCAGCCGGAAGCGCGCGGAGCCGTGCGGCGTGTGGAACGCCATGCACGGAATCTCCTGCCGGATGCTGCGCTCCACCCCCATCGCGTGCAGCCACGGCGTCGGCGCCGCGCACGCGCTCGTGGCCCGCTCGCCGATCTCGTAGCGGTCGACGATCAGCACGTCCGCCCCGCTGCCGCGCAGCTCCCGTGCGAGCGCGAGCCCGGCGAAGCTCGCGCCGCAGATGAGCACGTCCGGCCGCTCGTCGAGCGGCGTGCGCTCGGCGCCGCGCAGCGTGGCGCGCTTCATCGCAGCGTCTCGAGGGCGGCGCCCGGCACGTGCCAGACACGGACGCCGGTCGGGCGCGGGCTGTCGAGCATCCGGCGGTAGAGCGCGACGGCGAGGCGCACCCCCGGGCGGACCGAGGCGGGCGCGGCGGCGATCGCGGGCGCGGCGGCCGCGAACAGCGCGCGGGCGCGCTCGGCCTCGTGGCACAGCAGCGCGCACAGGCGCGGGCTCGAGCCGGCGAGGTCGGCGTCGGTCACGCCGAAGCGCGCGCGGTCCTCGGCGGGCAGGTAGATGCGGTCCAGGCTCTGGTCCTCGCGCACGTCGCGGATGAAGTTCGCGAGCTGGAACGCGACGCCGAGCCGGCCCAGGTCGCCGTGGTGGTCGGGCGGGACGCCGAGCAGCGCGGCCATGATCCGCCCCACGGTGCCGGCGGAGCCGTCCATGTAGGTGGCGAGCTGGTCGTAGGTCTCGATCCGGATCGGCGGCTCGCAGTCCGTGCGCATCGAGCGCATGTAGGTGGCGAGCTCCTCCAGCGGGAGCCGGTGGCGGGCGGCGGCGTCCGCGAGCGCGAGCGCGAGCGGGTGCGTCGGCGCCGCGAGCTGCGCCTCCCACGCGTCCAGAGCGGCGCGGCGGGCTTGAGCCGTGGCCGGGCGACGCGGCCCGTCGACGAGCTGATCGGCCGCGCGCACGTAGCCGTAGAGAGCGTATGTCGCGGGGCGCAGCGCAGCGGGCAGGCGGCGCGTCGCGAGGTAGTACGTCGGGTCGTGGCGCCGGAGCATCCGCTGCGCCGTCTCGTATCCGTGCCGTACCGCTGAATCCATGCCTCCCACTAGGGTGCCCTACGTGGACGCGCTGCTGCGAGATCGCTCGGTTCTTTACGTGACAGGCAAGGGCGGCGTCGGAAAGACGACCGTCGCCGCCGCCCTCGGGCTGGCCGCCGCGCGCACCGGCCGGCGCACCATCGTGTGCGAAGTCGCCGAGCAGGACCGGATGTCGCGCGCCTTCGCGCGCCAGGGCGTGCGCTCCGAGCAGGAGGTCGAGCTGGCCGAGGGCCTGTGGGCGATCACGATCGACCCGCAGGCCGCACTCGAGGAGTGGCTGGCCAAGCAGGTCGGCGGCACGGCGCTGAAGGTGCTCGGGCACTCGCACGCGTTCCAGTACTTCGTGGCGGCCGCGCCGGGCGCCAAGGAGCTGATCACGATCGCGAAGGTGTGGGAGCTCGCGCAGCCCCAGCGCTGGAGCTCCGGCAACCGCACCTACGACCTCGTGGTGGTCGACGCGCCCGCGTCCGGGCACGGGATCGGGATGCTCACGACGCCGCGGACGTTCGGCGAGATCGCGCGTGTCGGCCCGATCCGGCGCCAGGCGTACAAGGTCTCGGAGCTGCTCTCGGACCCGGCCCGCACGGCCTACGTCGGTGTGGCCCTGCCGGAGGAGATGCCGGTGACCGAGACGATCGAGCTCGAGGCGCGGCTGCAGCGTGAGATCGGTCTCTCCTTCGACGCCGTGGTGATGAACGCGATGTGGCCCGAGCGCTTCTCCTCGGCGGACGTGACCAAGCTGCGCGCCGCCCCGCGCGAGGGCGCCGTACGGGCGGCGCTGGAGGTGCACGAGCGGGTGAAGGCCCAGCGCGCGCACGTGCGGCGCCTGGAGGGCGCGACCGACGCGCCGGTCACCTCGCTGCCGTTCGTCTTCGAGTCCGACCTGGAGCGCGACCACTACCACCAGCTCGCCGACGCTTTCGCATGAGGTCGCTCTCCCCCATCGCGCGCCGCGTCTGGCGGCTGTCCGCGCTGGTGTTCTGGTTGCTGGTGCTGATCGCGGGCGTGATCGTCGCGCTCGCCGTGGACGGGGCGGGTCCGTGGCCGTGGATCGGCCCGCTCGTGCTCGGCGCGGCGTGGGTGATCGTCGTTCCCGAGCTGCGCTGGCGGCGCTGGCGGTGGGACCTCACCGAGGAGGGGATCGACATCCAGCACGGTGCGCTCACGGTCAGCCGGACGTTGATCCCGTGGGTGCGCGTCCAGCACGTCGAGACCCAGCGCGGCCTGTTCGAGCAGGCGTTCGACCTCGCGACCGTGAACGTGTTCAACGCCGCCGGCTCGCACACGATCCCGCTGCTGGCCCAGGCGGACGCGGAGGAGCTGCGCGAGCGGATCGCCGCCCGCGCGGAGACCGACGACGAGGATGCCTGATCCCGACGGCACCCAGCTCCAGGCGGGAGAACGAGCCCCCGGGGCGAGTGCTCCCACCGGCGCGAGGCCGCCGGCCGAGCGTCGGCGGTTGCATCCGGCCGCGTTGGTCGTGTACTCCGCGGCCGCGCTGCGCCAGGGCCTGTTCCCGCTGCTGATCATCGTCGTCATGCCGCTGCTGGGCGGCGAGTTCGAGGCCCGCGAGCTGGTTCGGGCGGCGGCGTTCGCGGGCGCCGGGCTCGTGATCGCGGGCGTGAGCGGCTACGTGCGCTGGAGCACGACGAGGTGGTGGATCGACGAGGCCGCCGTCCACCACCACACCGGGCTGCTGCGCCGCAGTGAGACCAAGGTCCCGCTCGAGCGCATCGAGGGCCTGGACGTCCACCAGGGCCCGCTGCAGCGCGCGTTCGGCGTGTTCGCCGTCGACGTGCAGACCGGCGCGGGCAAGAAGGGCGGCGAGGTCGCGCTGCCCGCGCTGGCGCCCGAAGCCGTGGAGGACCTGCGCGCCGCGCGGCTTGGAGCCGTCCCGGTCGCGGCGGTCGAGGAGACGGGACGTTCGCGCCGCCTGACGGGCCGGGAGCTGGCGATCACCGCGCTCACGGCGGGCCAGCTCGGCGTGCTCGTGCCGGTCGTGGCCGCGCTCGGCCAGGTGGTCGGCCAGGTCGGCGAGTCCGAGCAGGAGGACGCCGTGCGCTTCCTCCCCCAGTCGGTCACCGCCGCCGTGCTGGTCGTCGTCGGCCTGCTGGCGCTCGCGTGGCTGCTGTCGATCGCGGGGTCGGTGATCGCGTTCGGCGGCTTCACGCTCGTACGCGATCAGGAGCGCCTGCGCGTGCGGCGCGGCCTGATCTCGCGCAACGAGGCGACCGTGCCGGTCGGCCGGGTGCGCGCCGTGCGGGTGGTGGAGGGCCTGCTGCGGCGCCCGTTCGGCCTGTGCGCCCTCACCGTCGAGGTCACGGGTTACGCGGACGAGGCGAGCGCGGCGCGGACCCTGTTCCCCGTCCTGCGCGTGCGCGACGTGCGCGCGTTCCTGGACGAGTTCCTGCCCGAGTTCGCGGACGAGCTGGTGGTCGAGCGCCCGCCGCGGCGTGCGCTGCGCCGCTACGTGCTCGTTCCGGCGCTGGTCGCGCTCGCACTGACGATCGGCGGGTGGCTGTTGCTGGGCCCGTGGTCGGTGATCGCGCTCGTGGTCTCGCTCTACGGCTGGGCGCGCTGGCGCGACGCGGGCTGGCACGTCGCGGACGGCCGGCTCGCCGTGCGCTCGCTGCTGATCGCGCGCACGACCGTGCTCGCGCCCGCGCGGCTGCGCGAGTCGCACACCGTCTCCCAGAACCCGTTCCAGCGCCGGGCGCAGCTCGCCACGCTGGCGGTGGCGTTCGGGAAGAGCACCACCGCGCGCATCCGCCACCTGGAAGCGACAGACGCGCGCAGCGCGCTACGTGATCCCCAGCCGGTCCAGTAGCGCGTCGTCGGCGCGCCAGGAGCGGCGAACGCGGACGGACAGGTCCAGGTGGACGTGGTCGGCCAGCTCGCGCTCGATCTCCTTGCGCGCGGCCGTGCCGATCGACTTGATCATGCGGCCGTGGTGGCCGATCAGGATGCCCTTCTGGGACTCGGTCTCCACCCACATGATCGCGCGGACCGCGGTCACATTGTCGCGCTCCTCGATCTCCTCGACCTGGACCTCGACCGCGTGCGGGACCTCCTGACGGGTGCGCAGGAGCACCTGCTCGCGGACGAGCTCGGCCAGCAGGACGTCCTCGGGCTGGTCGGAGTGGTCTTCGGGCGGGAAGTAGAACGGGCCCTCGGGGAGCAGGCTCGCGAGATGGTCGACCAGCGCGGGCACGCCCTTGCCCGTGCGGGCGGAGATCGGGAACACGTCGGCCTCGGGGAGGCCGAGCTCCTCCGTGAGGACCAGCGACTTCACCGTCTTGTCGTGGTTCATCCGGTCGATCTTGTTCACGGCGATGACGATCGGGACCCTCGCCTGGCTGAGCGCCTCGGCGATGAAGCGGTCCCCGGCACCGCCGATGCCCTGGTCGCCATTGACCACGAACAGCGCGGCGTCGGCCTCGCTCAGCTCCGTCTCCACCCGCTTCTGCATGCGGGAGGTCAGCGCGTCGCGCGGCTTCTGCACGCCCGGCAGGTCGGTCAGCACGAGCTGGAACTCCGGCGTGGTGACGACGCCGCGGATCGCACGCCGCGTCGTCTGCGGCTTGTCGGACACGATCGCGACCTTGCGGCCGACCATCGCGTTCACGAGCGTCGACTTGCCGACGTTCGGCCGGCCGGCGAGCGCGACGAAGCCGGAACGGGTCATCGCAGCCACCCCATGATCTCGGCCTGCAGCGCGAGCATCTCGCCCTCGTCGGTCTCGTGGTCCATGCCCGTCAAGTGCAGCACGCCGTGGACGACGGCCTCCATCAGGTCCACCGTGTGCTCGGGGCAGATGAAGACGTCGCCGAGCTCACGCTCGCCGAGCGGGTCCTCGTCGTCCTCGTCGATCGGGAAGGAGAGGACATCAGTGGGGCCTTCCTTCCCGCGCCAGGTCTCGTTGAGCTCGGCGATCCGCTCGGGCGTCACGAACGACACCGCGACGTGACCCTCGGAGATGCCCGCGGAGGCGGCGGCGTAGCCCACCGCCTCCTCGACGCGCTCCCGCGGGAGCGCGCTGCCGATCACGTCAACCTCTAACAATGTCCAGGTCGGATGATCGGGGTGGGGCGGCGGGGGTGTCTCGACTTCGCGTTCAAGCGGTACGTCTTGCCGGCCGCAGACCGGACGGCTGATCGGCCGCATGCTGGTCGTAGGCCTCCACGATCCGCTGCACGAGCTTGTGGCGGACGACGTCGTCGCCGCCGAAGCGCACGAACTCCACACCCTCGACCTCCTTGAGGATGTCGCCCACCACCACGAGGCCGGACTTCTGGTCGCGCGGCAGGTCCACCTGCGTGACGTCGCCGGTCACGACCATCCGCGAGCCGAAGCCGAGGCGGGTGAGGAACATCTTCATCTGCTCAGGCGTCGTGTTCTGGGCTTCGTCCAGGATCACGAACGAGTCATTGAGCGTCCGGCCGCGCATGAACGCGAGCGGCGCGACCTCGATCACGCCCTTCTCGAGATGCGTGGCCACGCGCTCGGGGTCCATCATGTCGTTGAGCGCGTCGAACAGCGGGCGCAGGTACGGGTCCACCTTGGCCATCAGGTCGCCCGGGAGGAAGCCGAGCCGCTCGCCCGCCTCCACCGCCGGCCGCGTGAGGATGATGCGGTTGACCTCGCGGCGCGACAGGGCCGCGGTGGCCATCGCCATGGCCAGGAACGTCTTGCCGGTGCCGGCCGGGCCGACGCCGAAGGTCACCGTCGAGCGACGGATCGCGTCCACGTAGCGCTTCTGGTTGACGGACTTGGGGGCGACGCGCAGGTTGCGGTGGCGCCACACGACGTCCTCGAGCACGCGCGAGGGCGACTCGCTGGACTCGAGCACGCGCGCGACGGCCTCGACCGTCGCGGGCCCGATGTCGTGCCCGCGCTCGACCATCGCCGAGAGCTCGCGGATGACGGTCGCGCCAACCTGCACCGCCTCGGCCTCACCGTCCAGCGTGACGATGTTGCCGCGCAGGAACACCTCGCAGTCGAGCTGCTCCTCCAGCGTGCGCAGCGCGGCGTCGCGGGAGCCGGCGAGCTCCGCCGCGACCTCGTTCGATACCTCCAGCTGCCTACGTGCCATCTAGGAAAGCGCTTCCTTCACCTTGGTCGAGACCCTCTTGCCGTCGGCGCGGCCGCCGGCGGCCTCCATCACGTGCTTGATCACCCGGCCCATGTCGCGCGGGGACGACGCTCCGGTCGCCTCCACTCCCGCGTTGACGAGGGCTTCCAGCTCCGCGTCCGACAGCTCCTGCGGCAGGTAGGCCTCGATGATCTCGGCCTCCGCGGCTTCCTTGTCCGCGAGCTCCGCCCGGCCGTTCGCGCGGAAGGTCTCCTCCGCTTCCCGGCGCCGCTTGCGCTCGCGCCGCAGGACGGCCTGCTCGTCCGCCCCGCCTTCTTTCTCCGCCTTCTGGAGCTCGGACAGGATCAGCCGGAGCGCCGCGACGCGATCGCGCTCCCCCGCCTTCATGGCGGTGGTCACGTCCGCTCTGATGCGCTCGGCTATCTGCAACACCATTCAGTGTACGTCGCGATCCGGCAGCATTCTCCTCCGTGGTCGCACGACTGGACGCCTTACCAGCCCGTGAACTCCCCGGTGGGCTGCGGATCGCCGCGGCTCGAACCCGCGCGACGCGAGGAAAAGGGCTGTCGCGGATGGACGAGATGCCGCCCGACGTCGGGCTCGAACTGGCGCCGTGCCGGTCCGTGCACACGTTCGGGATGCGATTCGCGCTCGACCTGATCTGGCTGGACCGGTCCGGCGCGGTCGTGCGGGTGGACGAGGCGGTGCGACCGCGCCGGTTTCGCACGTGCCTGGCGGCCCGGTCGGTGATCGAGGTCCGCGGCGGTTGCGCGGCCGGGTTCGTCGCCGCTATCGCACGGACGCCGTGATCCAGCGCAGGTACGCGTCGTTGCCGGCGTCGATCGCCGTCGCCACCAGCTCGAACACGTCGTACGGATGGATCTCGTCGAGCAGCGTGCGCAGGCTGTCGAGCCGCTCCTCGGTCGTCTTGACCACGAGCAGTGCCTCCTCGTCGCGCTCGACCTTCCCCTCCCACCAGTAGACCGAGTCGACGGTCGGGACGATGTTCACGCACGCGGCCTCGCGTGCGGTGACGATCGCGTCGGCGATCCGCGCCGCGTCGGCGCGCGGCGTCGTGACGAGGCACAGCATCGGCGTGGGCACGTGGCCTATCCAAGCACGACGGCGGCGATGCCGAGCGCGACCAGCAGCGAGCCCGCGAGCCGGCGGCGCCCGCCACCCGCGCCGGCCAGCAGGACGCTGGTCTCCCGCAGCGCGGCCACGGGCGCGGCGGGGGCGCGTTCGAGCGCGGCCAGCACGAGGATGTAGGCGGCGGCCATCGCGCCGCCCGCGGGCAGCGAGCGCCGGTCGACGGCGCCGCGCAGGCGGGCGGGTCCGACGACGGCCGCGTAGGGGATCGCGGCGGCGAGCAGCACGACCACGAAGTACGGGATCGGCGCCGCGTGCTCGACGCCGTGATCGTCGACGAGCGTGTAGCCCGCGATGCACGCGCCCACGCCGAGCGCGAACAGCAGGCTCGTCGCGTCAACGGCCTCCGTGCCGACGCCGCGCACGAGCAACACGCCACCGGTGACGGCGAGGATGCCGGCGATCGCGAGCGCCGAGACGTCCGCGCCGAGCGCGACGACGCTGACCAGCAGGACGAGCACCGGCGCCGCCCCGCGCGCGACCGGGTAGGCGAACGAGTAGTCCGCGCGGCTGTAGGTCGAGGCGAGCAACGCGAAATAGGCCAGCTCGAGCCCGGCCGAAGCGGCGATGTACGGCCACGCCTCGGCCTCCAAGCGCCACGTGAGCGCGGCGGGCACCGCGAACACGGCGACCCCGGTGAGCATCGCGACGGCGGCGGTCGCGTGCGTGTCGCGCGCGCCTGCGACCAGCGCGTTCCAGCCCGCGTGCAGCACCGCGGAGCCGAGCACGATCACGAGCGCGGCCGCGCTCACCCCCGCAGGCCGCCCCGAGGAAGCCGTCCACTGCGCGGCTCCTGCCGGGCGGCCGGCGCTCCGACCACGGCGCTAGCCGACCAGTTCCGCGAACCGCGCGGCGGTGACGTTCCCACCCGAGATCGTCACGCCCACGCGCAGCCCCTTCGCGTCGACCTTGCCCGCCAACAACGCCGCGAACGCGGACGCGCCGCTGGGCTCGGCGACGACCTTCGCCCGCTCGAACAGCAGCTTCATCGCGGTGACGATCTCAGCGTCGGACACGGTCACGACCTCGTCCACCAGCTTCCGCACCACCGGGAACGTGAGCTCGCCCGGCGCCGGTGTCTGCTGGCCGTCGGCGATCGTGCGCGGGACGTCGATGCGGACGATCTCGTTCGCGGCCAGCGAGCGCACCCAGTCGTCGCCCGCCTCCGGCTCGACGCCGATGATGCGCGTGTCCGGCGACAGCGCCGCGGTCGCCGTGGCGCAGCCCGACAGCAGCCCGCCGCCGCCGAGGCACACCAGCAGCACGTCGAGCGGTCCGGCGTCCTCGATCAGCTCCAACGCGGTGGTCCCCTGGCCGGCCATCACGTGCACGTTGTCGTACGGGTGGATCGGCGTGAGCCCGCGCGCCGCGACCAGCTCCTCGAGCAGCTCGTCGCGTTCGACGGCGTAGCGGTCGAACGGCACGATCTCGGCGCCGTAGCCGGAGGTCGCCGCCAGCTTGCCCTTGGGCGCGTCCTCGGGCATCAGGATCACCGCCGGGATCTGATGCAACCGCGCGGCCAGCGCGACGGCCTGCGCGTGGTTTCCGCTCGACACCGCCGCCACCCCGCGGCGGCGGTCCTCGTCGCTCAGCGACGCGACCGCGTTGTAGGCGCCGCGGAACTTGAACGCGCCGACGCGCTGCAGGTTCTCGGCCTTGAGCAGCACCCGCGCGGCACCGGTCGCCTCGTCGAGCGCCTGCGCGGTGATGACCGGGGTGCGGTGCGCGACCCCGTCGAGCCGCCGCGCCGCGGCCTGGACGTCGTCAAGCGTGATCACCCCTCAATCCTAAAGCGGGACAGTCCCGCTTCAGGTCCGGACGAGCTCGATCGCGGCCCAGCCGCCGCCCTCGCGGCGGGCGCGTTGGGTGAGGCCGTGCCGGGCGAAGGCGGCGAGGACCTCGTCGACCTCGTCCAGTTCGAGGCCGCTGACGATCAGCCGGTCGGGCACCGTGCTCAGGTTCTGGGCGACCTGCAGGAGCAGCGGGCGGACGAGGTTCGCGAGCACGGTCGGCGCCGGTGGCCCTCCGGCGCGCACGTCGCAGCGCGTGACCTCCAGCTCGACCTCGTTCACGCGTGCGCTCTCGATCGCCTCGGCCACGGACTCGGGCTCGATGTCGCACGCGAGCACCGGCGACCAACCGAGCTTCGCGGCCGCGATCGCGAGGATGCCGCTGCCGCACCCCCAGTCGGCGAGCGCGCCCTCCGGTTCGAGCTCGGTCAGCAGCTCCAGCGTCAGCCGGGTGGTCGCGTGCGAGCCGGTGCCGAAGCCCTGGCCCGGCTCGATCACGACGTCGAGCGCGCCGTCGCGCGGCTCGTGCCACGGCGGACGCACACGAATCGGTCCTACATCGATCGGCACGTGGAACGAGTGCCAGTCGACGTCCGGCACCTCGCTCGTGGAGACGTCCACCACCGCGTCCCCGGCGGCCGCGCGCACATCGCCGATCTCGGGCAACTCGCCGGGCGCGCCGTAGAGCACGTACTCGACGAAGTCGCCGTCCTCGATCTCCTCCAACCCGCCGGGCGCGAAGGCCATCAGGTCCAGGAGCACGACCTCGGCGTGCTCGCGCCGGACCCGCACGGCCAGCCGGATCACGCGGCCTCCATCACGACCGCGGCCCACCCTTCCAGCTCGCGCCGCTCACGCTCGACGAAGCCGAGCGGACCGAACGTCGCGATCGGGACGTCCGCGTGAGCGACCAGAACGCCCGACATGACGACCGTGGCGGGCTCCGTCGGCGCGGGTTGGCCACCCATGTTCGCGATCAACGCCGCCGTCAGGTTCGCGACGACGGTGCGCGCCCACGGCACACCCGTGGTGACGTCGGCGACGTGCGCTTCGACACCGTTCCCGCGGGCCGTCTCGACCGCTGCGGGGTCCAGCTCATAGCCCGCCACCGGAGTGAACCCCAGCTGTGCGCCGACCGCGGCCAGCACGCCGCACCCGCAGCCCCAGTCGGCCAGCGCCGTCGGCGGGAGCTCCTGCAGCAGCGCGAGGCACAGTTGCGTCGTGGGGTGCGACGCGAGCCCGAACGTGTCGCCCGGGTCGACGACGAGCCCGGGCCCGGGCAGCCACGGCGGCCGGACCGTCACCGAGCCGACCGTCACCGGCGCGAGGTGCTCGTGCCAGGCGGTGCTCCAACCATCGGCGATCAGCGTCCGCGACACTGAGACCAGCTCTGGGAACGACACATCGGGCACGTCCTTGCCATAGACCACAAGCTCCACATGCTCGCCATCCGCGACTTCTTCGAAACCCGCGGCGAGCAGCGGTTCCAGCCGGACATAGGCGACTTCCGCATCCTGCGCCCGGACCCGGAAGCCGATCCGGATCACCCGGCCAGCGCCCGCTTGAGCTTCGCGATCATGCCTTCGTTCTCGCGCAGGTTGTCCTCGGTCATGGACTCCGCGAGCTTCTCCATCAGGTCCTTCTGCTTCTTGGACAGCCGGCGTGGGATCACGACGTTCACGACGACCTTCAGGTCCCCGGTGCGCCCGCGCCCGACGGGCGGCATGCCGCGCCCCGCCATCACGATCGTCTCGCCCGGCTGAGTGCCGGCGGGCACCTCCAACGGCACTTCGCCGTCCAGCGTCGGCACCTGGATCGTCGTGCCCAGGGCGGCCAGCGGCGCCGCCACGTCGACCACGGTGATGAGGTCCTCGCGGTCGCGCAGGAAGCGCTCGTCCTCGCGGACGCGCACGACCACGTACAGGTCGCCGGGAGGCCCGCCACGCTCACCGGCGTGGCCGCGACCCGTGATCCGCATCCGCTGCCCGTCGGCGATGCCGGCCGGGATGTCCACCTTCACCCGCCGCTCGCGCGCGACCATCCCGCGCCCGTCGCACGTGTGGCAGGGCTGCTCGGCGATCTTGCCGTCGCCGCCGCACTTGTCGCACAGCGCCGTACGCACCATCTGGCCGAAGCGCGTGCGCTGCACGGCCTGGATCTGGCCCGCGCCGCGGCACTTGTCGCAGGTGACGATCGGCGTGCCCGGCTCCGCCCCGTTGCCGTGGCAGGTCTCGCACAGCGCGGTCGCGTCGTAGGTGACCTCGACCTCGGCGCCGCGCGCCGCGTCCTGGAGCGAGATCTGCACCGCCAGCGCGACGTCCCCGCCCTGCACGGCGCCGCCGCGCATGCGCGTGCCACCGAACGCGGTGTCGAACCCGCCGGACCCGAAGAACGCGCTGAAGAGGTCGCTGATGGACCCGAAGTCCTGGAAGTTGGGCTGGTAGCCGCCGCCCTTGAGGCCCTCGTGCCCGTAGGCGTCGTAGGTCTGCCGGCGCTCGGTGTCGCTCAGGACCTCGTAGGCCTCGGCGGCCTCCTTGAACTTCTCCTCGGCCTGCGGATCGTGCGCGTTGACGTCCGGGTGCAGCTCGCGCGCGAGCCGCCGGAACGACTTCTTGATCGTCGCCTCGTCGGCATCACGCGGCACGCTCAACACTTCGTAGTAGTCCCGGGGCAACTAATACAACTCCTCGACGAAGCGCGACAGCTCGTGCGCGGCCTCGCGCACCGAGCGGATCGCGCGGGAATAGTCCATCCGCGTCGGCCCGATCACCGACACGGTTCCAAGGTTGCGCTGCGGCAGACCGTAGTTGGCCGCCACCAGCGAGAGCGACTGCAGCGCCGGCTCGTCGTTCTCGACGCCGATCCGCACGTACGCGCCGCGAGAGCTCAAAGCGGTGGAGAGCACGCCGAGCATCGACACGCGCCGCTCGAGCATCTCCATCAGCGCGTTCAGCTGCGACACGTCCTGGAAGCGGTACTCGGAGATCAGCCGGTGCGCGCCGTCCACGTACAGCGTGTCGTCCGCGGTCTCCGCGAGCTCGGTGAACGCCGGCGCGAGCTCCATCAGGAACGCGCGCTCCGTCACCGGCAGCGACGGGTCGCTCAGGCGCGAGCCCAACATCCGCGCGCCGAGGCCGATGCCCACGAGCCGCTCGTTCAGGTACGAGCCGGCCCAGTCCGCCAGCCCCGCGTCCACGGGCCGGTCGAACGTGAAGACCTTCTTCGACACCCCACCCGTCGACGTGATGACCACGACCATCAGCACCTGCGGCTGCAGCAGCAGCACCTCGATGTGGCGGATCGTGGTCGTCGCGATCGGCGGCGCGGTCACCAGCGCGAGCAGGTTCGTGACCTGCGACAGCGTCTCCGTCGTCACCTTCATCGCCTCGTCGACCTCGCGGCGGACGAGCGAGAGCCCCAGCTCCTCCTTGCGCGGCGCCTCCGGCAGCAGCTGGTCGACGTAGTAGCGGTAGCCCGCGTCCGTCGGCACCCGCCCCGCCGACGTGTGCGGGTGCGCGAGCAGCCCGCGCTCCTCGAGCACGGCGAGTTCGTTGCGGATGGTCGAGGGCCCGGCGGTGACGTCCGGGTCGGCGGCGAGCGTCTTGGATCCCACCGGCTGGCCGGTCCGCGCGAAGCCGTCCACCACTTTGCGGAGGAGGAGGGCCTGACGGGGCGAAAGCACGGACTCAGATTCTAAGAACTGCTTTGCCGCGGCGAACGAGCTTGTTGCCGTCCTGCACCGCTTCGCAGTCGAACACGGCCTCGCCGTCGGCCTGCGACTTGAGCTTGGACGTGATCGTGATGTCGCGCTCGGGCACGCCCATCCCGCGGAACTGCACGGACAGCGACTTCAGCGCGAGCGGGTCGCCGACGACGTCCGTCTGCGCCCGCGCGACCTGCGCCATCGTCCACAGGCCATGCAGGATCTTCCCGGGAAGGTCGACCGACTGGGCGAACTCGTCGTCCAGGTGGATCGGGTTGAAGTCGCCGGACGCGCCCGCGTA
Source organism: Solirubrobacter deserti (assembly GCF_027587175.1). Classification (GTDB taxonomy): domain Bacteria; phylum Actinomycetota; class Thermoleophilia; order Solirubrobacterales; family Solirubrobacteraceae; genus Solirubrobacter; species Solirubrobacter deserti. Next base: position 13,075 of record NZ_JAPCID010000058.1, on the reverse strand, counting down.
GTGGTACGTGGTGTACCGGTCGGGCGTGATCGTCACCTCACGAAGTTCGTCCATGTCCCCTCGCAGACGAGCTCCCCGCGCTGGTTGGTCGAGCGCGAGCTGAACGTGTAGACCCTGATCTCACCGCGCTTGGCCTCGTCCACGAACGCGGCCTCGGTGGTGATCTCGTCGCCGGCGATCACCGGCAGATGCCAGGTGAACTCCTGCGCGCCGTGCACGAGCCGGGAGAAGTCGATGCCGATCTCCGGATCCAGCACGGCCGGGCGCATCGCGCGCCACTTGTAGACGGCCGCGAACATCGGCGGCGCGACGACGTCCTCGTAGCCCGCCTCGCGCGCCGCGGCCACGTCGAAGCACAGCGGGTTCTGCTCGCCCACCGCCGCGGCGTACTCGCGGATCTTCTCGCGGCCCACCAGGTAGGTGTCCGAGTGGGCCATCTACTTGTCGTCCGCCAGCTCGAGCACGGCCAGGAAGGCCTCCTGCGGGACCTCGATCCTTCCGACCTGCTTCATCCGCTTCTTGCCCTCCTTCTGACGCTCGAGGAGCTTGCGCTTACGGGAGATGTCGCCGCCGTAGCACTTGGCGGTGACGTCCTTGCGGAAGGCCTTGACCGTCTCGCGGGCGATGATCTTCGCGCCGACGGCGGCCTGGATCGGCACGTCGTACTGCTGGCGCGGGATGCGCTTGCGCAGCCGCTCCGTGAGCTCCTTGCCGACGCCGTAGGCCTTGTCGCGGTGGACGACCATGCTCAGCGCGTCCACGGCGTCGCCGCCGAGCAGCACGTCGAGCTTGACCAGGTTGGAGGGGCGCAGCCCGATCGGCTCGTAGTCCAGCGACGCGTAGCCCTTCGTGCGCGTCTTGAGCTGGTCGAAGAAGTCCAGGACGACCTCGGCGAGCGGGAGGTCGTACGTGAGCTGGACGCGGTCCGCGCTCAGGTAGTGCATGCCCGAGTGGTTGCCGCGCCGGTCCTGGCACAGCTCCATGATCTGGCCGATGTACTCCTTCGGCGTGAGGATGCTAGCCCGGATGTACGGCTCGCGGACCTCCGCGATGCGCGCCGGGTCGGGCATGTCGGTCGGGTTGTGGACCGGGATGACGTCCCCGTCGGTGAGCGTGATCTCGAACTCCACCGACGGCATCGTCGCCATCAGCTCGAGGTCGTACTCGCGCTCCAGGCGCTCACGCACGATGTCCATGTGCAGCAGGCCGAGGAAGCCGCAGCGGAAGCCGAACCCGAGCGCGTCGGAGGTCTCCGGCTCCCAGCTCAGCGCCGCGTCGTTGAGCGTCAACTTCTCCAGGGCGTCGCGCAGCTCCGGATAGTCGTCGTTGTTCATCGGGAACAGGCCGCAGAACACCATCGGCTTGACGTCGCGGTAGCCCGGCAGCGGCTCGTCCGCCCCGCTGATCTTGGTGGTCAGCGTGTCGCCGACCGCCAGCTGCGTGACGTCCTTGATGCCGGTGATCAGGTAGCCGACCTCGCCCGGGCCGAGCTGCTTGGCCGGGAGCTGGGCGGGCGTGAAGAAGCCGATGTCGTCGATCTCGGCGACCGTGCCGGTCTCCATGCCGACGATCGTGTCGCCCTTCTTGAACGTGCCGTCGACGACGCGGATGTACGCGATCACGCCGCGGTACTGGTCGTACTCGGAGTCGAAGATCAGCGCGCGCGGCGGCGCCTCCGGGTCGCCGGTGGGCGCCGGCACCCGCTGCACGATCTGCTCGAGCACGTCGAGCACGCCCTCGCCGGTCTTTGCGGAGATCCGGCGCACGTGGTCCGGGTCCTCGCCGATCAGCTCCGCGATCTCCTCCCCCACCCGCTCCGGTTCGGCGCCCGGCAGGTCGACCTTGTTCATGGTCGGGATCAGCTCGAGGCCGGCGTCGATCGCGAGGTAGGTGTTGGCGACGGTCTGTGCCTCCACGCCCTGGGAGGCGTCAACGACCAGCAGCGCGCCCTCGCACGCCGCGAGCGAGCGGCTCACCTCGTAGGTGAAGTCCACGTGGCCGGGGGTGTCGATCAGGTGGAACTGGTAGGTCTCACCATCCTGGGCCGTGTAGAAGACGCGCACGGCCTGGGCCTTGATCGTGATGCCGCGTTCGCGCTCCAGATCCATGGAGTCGAGCAGCTGGGCACGCATCGACCGGGGGTCGACGGTGTGAGTGAGCTCCAGGATGCGGTCGGCCAGCGTCGACTTGCCATGGTCGATGTGGGCGATGATCGAGAAGTTGCGGATGTGCGACTGGTCGGCCAATTCGTCCCTTAGGTTACGAGCGGCGACGCAATCTGCGGGCGAAGAGATCGAGAATCTGCCTCGCCTCCGGGATCCTGAGTCCCAAGACCACGCCCGCGTAGGCCGCCGAGCCGACGCCGAGCGCCACGCTCACCGCGGTCGCCTGGGCGATCAGCGACGTCCCGAGCAGCGCGTCCAGGCCGTCCCACACGAAGTGGGAGACGGCCGCGAGCGCGGCCGCGGCGAGCAGCATCTTCGCGATCGCGACCAGCGTCTCGCGCGTCTCGAACCCGCCCAGCGCCCGGCGCAGCCAGACCGCCTCCGCGATCACCAGCGCGGCGTTGGACGCGATCGTGCCGAGCACGATGCCGCCGATCCCGTACGGCTTGGCCAGCAGGTAGGAGCCGATGGCGTTGATGGCGAGCGAGCCGACCGCGAGCGTCGTCGGGACCCACGGTCGCTGCAGCGAGAAGAACCCGCGCGTGAGCATCAGGACGAAGCCGCTGAACGGGAGGCTGAACGCGAACCAGAACAGCGCGTCGGCCGTCAGGCTCGTCGAGTTGCCGGTCCACTCGCCGCGCTCATAGACCAGCCGCACGATCGGCTCGGCCAGGGCGAGCATCGCCGCGCCGGCGGGGATCAGCAGCAGCGCGATCTGCCGCAGCCCGGTGCCGATCGTCGCCCGCATCCCGGCGAAGTCCTCGCGCGTGGCCAGGCGGGCGAGCTGCGGGAACAGCACGGTCGCGACCGCGACGCTGAACATCCCCTGCGGAAGCATGTAGATGCGGAACGCGGCGTCGATCGCGCGCGGCACCTGCTCGTCGACGATCGAGCCGATCGTCGAGTTCAGCAGCAGGTTGATGTTGATCAGGCCGAGCCCGATCGACACCGGCAGCATCAGCATCAGGATCCGGCGGACGCGCTCGTCCCCGCGCCGTGGCAGCCGGATGTGGCCGATCGGGAAGCCCATCCGGCGCAGCGTCGGCAGCATCATCAGCAGCTGGACGAGCGTGCCCGCGACGACGCCGATCGCATAGGCGTAGAGCCGGTCGTCGCCCTCGAACAGCGGCGTCAGCCCGACCATCCCGGCGATGATCACAACGTTCCAGACCAGCGGCGCGATCGCGGGGATCGTGAAGTGGTCGTGGACGTTGAGGATGCCGACGACCAGGCCCGTGAGGCCGAGCAGCACGACGATCGGGAACAGCACCTGGCTGAGCCCGATGCACAACGTGTCCAGGGCGGGCGTGAACTCGTCGCCCGTGATCGGCGGGATGATCACGGGCGCGAGCAGGATGAAGACGACCGTGATGACCGTCAGCGCGACGAGCATCAGGCCCGCGAGCGCGCCGGCGAGCTCGATCGCCTCCTTGCGTTTCTTGCGCTCGATCAGCTCGGAGAAGACCGGGACGAACGCGCTCGAGAGCGCGGCGTCGGCCACGAGCGCCCGGATCAGGTTCGGGATCTGGAACGCGAGCGTGAACGCCGAGATCGGGCCGAGGGTGCCGAAGTACGCGGCCGCGACGACCTCACGGATCAGGCCCGCGACGCGGGAAAGCCCCGTCGCCGCTGAGAAGATCAGCGTGTTGATCGCCGTGCGGCGGGAGGTTGCGGAGGGCTGAGAGGCCAAGCCGGCGCGCTATAGTACGCCGCCGTCGCAGTCGTCTGCGGCCTTTTTCACCATGGCCAACATCAAGTCACAGATCAAGCGGAACAACCGCTCCGAGCGCGAACGCGTCGAGAACCGCCACTACACGTCGCAGATCAAGACGTACTTCCGGCGCCTCGAGACCGCCGTGACGGAGGGCAACGACGAAGCGGTGGCCACTGAGCACCGCAAGCTCGTCTCCCTGATCGACAAGGCCGTCAAGCGCGGCGCGCTGCACGCCAATACCGGCGCGCGCAAGAAGGCGCGTGCCGAGCGGCTGCGTCGCGGCGCCCCCGTCGCCTAGCGCGCCACCACACCTCTCTTCGCTCAGGGCGTCGGTTCTCACCGGCGCCCTTCGCGTTTAATCGGCCGATGACGCTCACGCTCGTGGATCTTGGGCCGAACCCGGCGGCCGTGGTGGAAGCGGTGGCGGCGGTGCTCGACGTCGGTCCGCGGCGAGCGTCCGAGCTCGTCGAGCAGCTGCCCGCGTACCTCGGGGACGGGCCCATGGCGGACGTGCTGCGCGAGGAGCTCGAGCGGCTCGGCGCCGTCGCCGAGGACCGTGAGCGGCCGCCGGCGCCGCCGGTCCCGGCCGCGACGCCGGATCGCTCCGCCTCGGTCACGCTCCTCGCCGCCGGCCCGGACCGCGTGCGGGTGGCCAAGGCGGTCCGGCTGGCGACCGGCTACACGCTCGCCGAGGCCAAGCGGCTCGTCGCGGCGGCGCCCACGACGATCGCGGTGCCGCCGGATCGGGCGGCGGAGCTCCGGCGCGCTTTGGAGGCGGCCGGAGCTCGTGTCGGCTAGGCGGAGCGCTTCTTCTTCGTCGGCGCGACCTTGACCGGCTCGGGGCTGTCCGGGACGGTCTGCGCCGACAGCGGCTGCAGCCCGGCGGCGAGCTTCTCGTCGGCGCGGATCACGTGCATGACGGCGTTGATCAGCGCCAGGTGCGTGAACGCCTGCGGGAAGTTGCCCAGGTGGCGGCCGCTGCGCGGGTCGATCTCCTCCGCGTACAGGTGCAGCGGGGACGCGTAGCCGAGCAGCTTCTGGCACAGGTCGCGCGCCAGGTGGTGCTCGCCGATCTCGCTCAGCGCGCTCACGAGCCAGAACGAGCAGATCGTGAACGTGCCCTCCTCGCCCTGGAGGCCGTCGTCGGTCTCCTCGACCTTGTAGCGCAGCACGAGGCCGTCGACCGTCAGGTGGTCGGCGATCGCCATCACGGTCTTGCGCACGCGCTCGTCGTCGGGCGGCAGGAAGCGCACGAGCGGGATCAGCAGCGCGGACGCGTCCAGCGCCTCGGTCTGGTAGTGCTGCGTGAAGATCCCGTCCTTGCAGCCGTGCTCGAGGATGTCGGCCTTGATCTCGTCGGCCTTGGCCTGCCAACGCGCGGCGTGCTCGTGCGCCTCGCGCAGCGTGGCCAGGCGGGCGCCGCGGTCGCACGCGACCCAGCACATGACCTTCGAGGACACGAAGTGCTTGTCCTCACCGCGCACCTCCCAGATGCCGCGGTCGGGCTTCTGCCAGTTCTCGATCGCGGCCTCCACGAGCCGCTCGATCAGCGGCCAGCGGCGCTCGGGCAGGTGGTCGCGGGACTTGGCGTGCAGGAAGATCGAGTCCAGCATCGTGCCCCACACGTCGTGCTGGCGCTGGTTGTAGGCGCCGTTGCCGATCCGCACGGGGCGGGCGTTGTCATAGCCGGACAGGTGGTCGAGCGTGTCCTCGACCAGCTCCCGCTCGCCCTGGATGCCGTACATGACCTGCAGGTCGTCCGCCTGCGCGGCGTCCTGCATGAAGTAGAAGTAGTCGTTGGCCTCCCACTCGAAGCCGAGCGAGTGCAGGCCCCACAGCATGAACGTGCTGTCGCGGACCCAGCTGTAGCGGTAGTCCCAGTTGCGCTCGCCGCCTGGCGTCTCGGGCAGGGACGTGGTGGCGGCCGCGATCATCGCGCCCGTGGGCGAGTAGCTGAGGCCCTTGAGCGTGAGGGCGCTGCGCTGCAGGTACTGGCGCCACGGATGGTCCGGGAACGTCCCGTGCGCGAGCCACTGGTGCCAGTAGTCCGCGGTCTTGACGAGGCGGTCGTAGGCCTCGTCGTAGGTCTTCGGGCCGGGATGGTCGGAGAAGGCGAGGGCGACGAACGCGGTCTCCCCCGCCTTGAGCGTGCTGACGGCGCGCACGCGCGAGCCCTCGAAGCCGACGCGCAGGTCCGTCGTGAGCCGCAGCTTGGTGCCCCAGCCGTCCGCGGACGCGACCGCCTCGTGGTAGCCCGTGCCCTCGTACTCCCACTCGGCGTAGCGGCGGCCGTAGTCGAAGATCGGGTCGCACTCGAGCTGGACCTCGACCGCGCCGTTGACGCAGCGCATCGTGCGCAGCAGGACGTGGTCGGCGTCGTAGTCCGTGGGCGCCCGGCGGTGCGTCGTCGAGCGCTCCTGCTTGTCGTGCCACGGGCCGATCAGCAGCACGTCGCGGACGATCAGCCAACCGCGGTCGGTGCCCCACGTGGTCTCGAGGATGTTCGTGCCGGGCAGATAGCGCCTCGCGGCCGGGACCATCGTGTCCGCGGGACCGAGCCGGAACGTCCCGGCGTCCCGGTCCAGCAGCGCGCCGAACACGCTCGGGCCGTCATAGCGCGGCAGGCACATCCACTCGATCGCGCCGCTCGGTGCCACCAGGGCACACGTCTCGCAGTCCGAGAGGAAGCCGTAGTCCGCGATGGGCGGGAACGGCGAGGTCAGCGGGGGGTTGGCGTTGTCCAGCGACATTGCCGCGAGATGCTAGGGAATCGCCCGCGGCGGGCGCGCCCGCGGCTCCCCGCGCGGTGCCGCCCGACGCGGCGCGCCTGGCCGCGCGGCGCTGCCACCCCCGGCGCGATCGGCTACGCGGCGGCTGCGAGGACCGCTCGCAGCGCGACGGTGTCCTCGTTGAGGCCGCCGCCCAGGTGGCCGCGGGTCGCGGCCTCGAGGTCGGCCATCGCCGCGAGCGCCTGGCGCAGCGCGTGCACGTCGCGGCCGGACACGTCACGGATGAACTGATCCGCGGCCCGCGGCGGCATGCGCAGGTTGCGCTTGATCTGCGCGGGTGCCTGGCCGGCCTCGATCGCCTCCGCGACCGCGACGGCGTCGCGCAGGCGCTTGACCATGTTCCAGATCAGGCCGGTGGTGCGCTCGCCCTGCTGGCGCAGCTCCAGCAGCAACTCGACCGAGTGGCGGCGGTCGCCGGCCACGAGCGCGTCGCCGAGGTCCCAGATCTTGCGTTCGGCCGAGGACGCGCACGCCGCCTCGACCTCCTCGACGCCGAGCAAGGCGCCCGGCCCGTGTTCGAGCGCCAGCTTCTCCAGCTCGCGCGCGAGCCGCTGCTGGCGCGTGCCGACGTGGGCGACCAGCGCCTTCGCGGCTTCGTGCTCGAGCTCGATCTGCAGCTTCTTGGCCTCCGCCTCCACCCAGCGCGGCAGCGCCTTGACGAAGACGTTCTTCTCCTCGGCGACCTGCCCGCCGACCTTCTCGACGGCCTTGTGCAGCTTCGCGGGCGCCTTGTAGCGGCTTTCCTCGCGGGCGAAGAACGCGACCGTGATCGTCTCCGGGTCGGCGGCGAGCAGCGCCTTCACGACCGGGTCGACCTCGCTGTCCTTCCAGCGCTCGACGCCGTCGGCGATCACGAACCGCCGGCCCATCGCGAACGTCATCGTCGAGAGCGCGACCTCCAGCGCCGCGGGCGTGCACTGGTCGCCCTCGTAGACCTCGACGCCCGCGGAGCCGGCGGCTTCCTCCGCCATCGCGCGCAGGCGGGCGCGCCGCTCGGCGATGCGGCCGTGGTCGTCGCCGTGGATGAGGTACGCCGCGCGGAAGCTGGGCACGGCGAGAGAGGTTAGAGGCGGCGCCGGTCGGCGCCGCCTCGCCTCATGGTCTACGGAGCGGTGGTGCTCAGCGTGAACGTGAGCGTCTTGCCGTAGCTGCCGGTGCGCAGGCCCTCGTCGGCCGCGATCGACTGCTTGAAGCCGACCTGCACCGCGCGCGAGGCGACCGGCTCGTTCCAGCTGATCAGCGTCAGCGGGCCGTTGTCGGTCCGCAGCGGCGCGAACGCGCCGTCGTTGACGTTGACCTGGACGGGCGAGCGCAGCGCGTGCGTGCCGTTCACGAGGCGGCCGGTCGCCGTCGAGCTGGCGTCGAGGACGCTCAGCGTGGCGTCGGCGCCCGTCGAGGTGACCTGGGCGGTCAGCGAGCCGTCGTAGGTGCCCGGGATGCCCGGGATGAACGTGCCGAGGGTGGCGTCGCCGATCGTCAGCGCGAGCGTCGCGGGCACCGAGCCCGTGAGGTTGCTCGGCTGCGAGACGCTGGCGCCCTTGGCGAGCTCGAAGGTGACGACCGGCGGGTCGTGGTCGGAGATGCCGGTGCCGTCGCCCTCGGGACGCTCGTAGTAGTCGTTGTCGAAGTGCACGTAGCGGAAGTCGGTCACGCGCGATTCGAGGCCGGCGCTGACGAAGATGTGGTCCAGCGTCTGCAGGTGGCCGTTGAACTTGTACGAGTAGGCCTGGCCCGCGGGCGCCTTCGTCCACAGGTTCGCCAGCACGTTGCCGCCGGCAAGGGTGCTGAGCGCCTCCGAGAACTCGAAGTCGTTCAGGTCGCCCGTGACCAGCACGTTCCTGCCCTGCTGCTGGAGCGCGGCGGCCGCCTCACGCACGTACGCGGCCTCGTCGATGCGGCAGCGGTTCTCGTGCGTCTGCGACGCCCAGTGGTTGCTGAGCGCGACGAAGCTCAGGTCGCCCTTCTTGAGCTCCAGCTGGTACGGGGCGCGGTCGAACAGCTTGCCGCTGCCGTTGGCGCGCCACAGGTCGCACGTGTTCTGCCAGGCCGCCGGGGCGGGCACCTCGGCGCCGACGACCTTGCCGCCGGTCGCGGTCGTGCCGTCCTTGACCAGGAAGCCCGTGGCGATCCCGCGCTCGTCGTTGTTGGTGGCGATGTAGCCGGTGTAGTTGCCGAGCGCGGCCGCCAGCCCGGTGAGGGCGTTGGCGCCGTCGGCGAACACCGCGACCTCCTGGACCGCGATCACGTCCGGCTCCTTGAGGAAGTTGCGGATCGCGAGCACGAGCGTGCGGACGCGCTCGTTGTACTCCTCCTGCGTGATCACGTGACCGTCGTTGGACTTGCCGACGGGGAACAGGTTCTCGACGTTGAAGGAGGCGACGCGCAGCGTGTTCTCGGCCGGCGTCGGGACGGCCGGCGGGTACGCGGCGTTGATCGGGCCGCGCTCGACCGCCGGAGCCGGCGCGCCCGTGAGCTGCGGGACGATCTTGAAGTAGCTGTAGCTGTAGCTCAGCGGGCCGGTGACGTTGCGGACGACGTCGAACAGGTCGAGATCGACCTGCGTCGTGCTGCGCCACGGCAGGCGCGGGTCGGCCGGGTTGCCGGCGCCGCCGTCGGGCGAGATGCCCAGCTCGGCCGGGGCGTCGTGCCAGGGCGTGGAGATCGCCGCGGCGTCGTTCTTGCGGAACAGGCGCGTCGCGTCCGTGCCCGGCTCGACGAACACGTCCCGGAACTTGGTGGTGCCGCCGCCGGTGGCGATGCCGACCGGGAGCGTCACGCGCATGCCCTGCAGCGCCCGGTAGTAATTGCGGGCGATGCCCTGGTTCTCGGCCTGCGTCTGGTCGAGCACGACCGGGGCCGGGAGCGGCTTCTTGTCCGTGCTGACCGAGACGGCGACGGCGCTCAGGTCGACCTCGTTGGCGCACGGGCAGGTCGTGGAGCCCACGCCGTCCGGCACGATCTCGACCTGGCCGAACTTCGCGTTCGCGCGGCCCTCGATCACGACCTCGCGGCCGATGACGTCCTCGGGGTTGGTCGCGGCGCGGCGAATGCCCGCGACGAAGATCGCGCTCGACGTCGTCGCCGTGTCCGGACGGGTCGCCTCCTGGATCCAGAGGCCCGAGTCGCCCTTGTAGATGGCGTCGTAGCTGGAGCCGTAGAGGTTGTCGATGCCCGTCACGATGCCCTTGATGCGCACGCGGGTGCCGTTGCACGCCGACTGCGTGCCGAGCGTCTGGACGCTCGTGATCGGCGTGACCGCCGGGACGGGCTGGCAGCCCTCGGTGGGCTCGCCGCCGCCCTGGCAGGCCGTGCCGCAGTTCTCGGGCGCGAACGCCTGCGGGCCGACGAAGTCGTTGGCGTTGTTGTCGGTGTCGACCGGCGCGGTGCTCTTGCGCAGGAAGGCGTTGTTGCCGTTCGCGGTCGGGAACGCCAGGCCGGTGCCCTCGCGGTAGGCGGCGACGACGCCGGTGTGACCGACGGCGTCGATGACGGTGCCGGCGGCGTTGCGCAGCTGGATGCCGCCCGTGTCGCCCACGCCCGTGGTGAAGATCTGGTCCCCGGGCACGGTGCCCGAGTACGAACCGCCCGTCGGGGTGCCCGGCTGCACGTTGGTGAACAGGTAGGACTTGCCGGCGGGCAGCGTGACCCCGGCCGGGATCTTCGCGCGCGAGCTGACCGACGTGCCGCCGGCGTTGGAGCCGAAGATCTCCCACTCGCCGATGTTCTGCGGCGCGCTCGAGATGTTCTTGATCTGGATGTACTCGTCGTTGCCGCCGGTCGGGCCGCGGAACGCGACGCCCTGGATGACGACGGTGTCCGAGGCCGCTTGGGCGGCCGGCGCCGCGACCGCTACCGCGGCGAGAGCCGCAGCGGCGATGGCGAGGAGGCGGGGTTTCACGAGTTGGGAGTCCTTTCCACCGGGGGATCCGTAAGACGCCGGAGGAACCTATAGGTGGGCGCGGCGTCCCTGTGACCGTTTGGTGATCGACGGCTCTGCCCTGTACTGACGGCGTGTTCGTACTCAGACCACTTCATCCGTAGGTCACCCTCCCGTCATCCGCATGGATGACGACCGTGCCCTGTTCGTCGGTGCGCGTGACGGTCGGTACGGCGGCGTTGAGCGCTTCGAGCGTGGAGGGCGCCGGGTGGCCGTAGGTGTTCTCCTTGCCGACCTCGATCGCGGCGAACGCGGGCTTGAGCTGCGTCAGCAGCCGCGGCAGGCCCGGGTCGGCGCTGCCGTGGTGGGAGACCTTGAGCACGTCCACCGGTTCCGGGCGCAGCGGGAGCAGCACGTGCGATTCGGCGTCCGCGGTGAGCAGCACCGAGATCTGCTCCGCCTCCAGGCGCATGACGAGCGCCTGGTCGTTCGGGTTGCCGGCGGCGCGCCAGCCGGGCGCCCGCCGCGGCGGCCACAGCACGTGGAACGTCAGGCGACCGAGCGTGATCGTCTCACCCTGCGCGGGCGCGTGGATCCGGGCGCGTGTCGCGGCGAGCGCGCGCTGGACGGGCGACTCCCAGCCGGCCGCCCCGTCGACGATCAGGCGCGGGCGGTGCTCGGCGATGACCGCGGGCGCCGCGCCTTCGTGGTCATTCTCGGCGTGGGTCAGCATCAGCGCGTCGAGCTGGTCGACACCCGCCTGTCGGAGGCGCTCGAGGATCGGGCTCTCCGGCTTGCCGGTGTCGACGAGCACCGTCGTACCGTCGAGCTCGATCAGCGTCGCGTCGCCCTGGCCGATGTCCAGGAACGAGATCCGCAGGACCGACGGCGGCGGCGGAGCGAGTCCGCGCTGCGCGGCGGCGGTCGCCGCGACGACGGTGGCCGTGGTGAGCCCGAGCGCGAGCGTCGTCCGCAGCGGACGCGGCCGCCGCCGGGGATGGCCGTAGCGGCGCACCGCGACGGTCACGGCCGTGGCGAGGAGGACCGAGGCCGCCAGGATCGTCAGCGGGTGCGCCTTGACGTCGACGACGGAGACCGGCGTGTCAGCCGTGTACTGCGCGACCCGCTGGATGTAGACGAGCAGCGGCGCCGTCAGCGCGGTGAACGGCGCGGCCAGGGCAGGCGCGACCTGCGCCGCCGTCGACGCGAGGACGCCGAGCCACATCACGGGCGCGATCGCCGGCGCCGCCAGCAGGTTCGCGGGCAACGCCGCGAGCGAGACCTGCTCGAAGTGCAGCGCCATCAACGGCGCGGTCCCGAGCGTGGCGGCGGTCGTGATCGCCGCCACGTCGGCCACCGGGCCCGGCATCCGGTGCGCGAACGCGTCGCGGAGCGGCTTCGCGCCTGCCAGCAGCGCCGCCACCGCCGCGAACGACAGCTGCCACCCGGGTTCCTCCGGCGCCCGCGGGTTGAGCGCGAGCGTCGTCGCCGCCGCGAGCAGCAGCGCGTACCAGCGCTGGCTCGGCCGGCCCGCGAGCGCGGCGACCAGGCCGGCGATCCCCATGACCCCGGCGCGCTGAATCGACGGCCCGGCGCCGGTGAGCGGGACATAGAGCGCGATCAGCGCCGCCGCGACGAGCAGCCGCGCGCGGATCGGCAACCCGAACAGCGCCCCGGCCGCGAGCACCAGCGCGGCGAGCAGGATCACGTTCTGCCCGCTCACCGCCAGGATGTGCGCCAGCCCGGACGCCTGGAAGTCGTCCTTGACCTGCTCGCTGAGCCGCTCGTCCTCGCCCAGCACCATCCCGCGCAGCAGCGCGCCCTCAGGCGCGTCGAGCCCGGCCTCGAGCCCCGCATCCGCACGCCGCCGCACGCTGTCGAGCGCGCCGGCGAGGCCACCGCGCCGGTCGCCCGTGGCGCTGATCCGCGCCGCGTCGATGGCCGCGTGCGCGTTCCGCGGCCGCTGATACGCGTCCGCGAAGCCGAGCGGCGCGACCCGTCCCTGCACCGCGACGATATCGCCCACCGCGACGCTCGACGGCACGCCCACGGCGCCGCCTGGTGCGCTTGTGTTCGCGCGCGGCCAAGCGCGGGAGCGAAGCACGGCCTGCTCTCCCGCGCCCGGGCCGTCGATGAGGCGCACGCGGGCGACGGAGGGTCCGCGCAGGCGGTCGCGGACCGGCTCGAGCACCACCGCGCGCGTCTGAACCGAGCGGCCGTGCAGGTCCGCGAGCACGCCGGCGTCGAGCGCCGCGAGCCGGACGTCGGCGCACGTCGCGCCGCCGAGCACGGCCGCTGCGGCGAGCGCCGCCGGCCACGGGCGGCTCGCGAGCGTGGCGAGAACGAACGCGGCGACCAGGACGGCGAGGGCATTCGCTCGACCGAGCAGCAGCCCGGCGACCAGCGCGGCGAGCACGAGATGCCGCGGATGCGCACGCACGACGGCGAGGCCGCGCGCCACGAGCGCGCGAGCGCCGGCCAGGCCGCGCGGCGCCGCGGCGGGCCGACCGCCATCGCGACGCGAACCCGC
>NZ_JAPCID010000057.1 GCF_027587175.1 Solirubrobacter deserti | reverse complement strand
GGCCCGCGCCGGCGCGGCGCGCGCGGCCGGCGACGGCCGCCCACGCGCGGGCGCCGCGCGTGCAGGCAAGTCGATCCCGTCCAACGCGGTGACGCTGGCGCGCGAGACGTTCTCCGCCGCGCCGGGTGAGACCGTCACGGTCCGCCTGACGCTGCCGATGAGCACGCGCAACCAGGTCGACCGCTTCGGCCGGGTCGCCGTGTTCGCCACGGTCCAGCTGGGCCGCAGCGAGGCCGTCCGTGGCGACGACCTCCTGCTCACGCCCGATGCGCGCACCGTCCGCCTCCTCGACGCCGGCCGCGAGGTCAAGGTGGCCAAGCAGCGGGCCAAGCTGCGCGTGCTGTGCCCGAAGGGCCACGCCGGCGCGTGCCGCGGCACCGTCAACGCCACGAAGTTCACCATCAAGGCCGGCAAGACCAAGACGGTCTCCGTCAAGGCCAAGCGCGGACAGCAGCTGTCCGTGCTCGTCAAGACCCGCGCGGCCGGCGGCACCGTCGCCAAGCGGCTCACCGTGACCCTGAGGGCAAAGGAGGCCCGTCGATGAACCTGTTCCGCCTGATGGTGGTGACGCTGGCGTTCGCCGGCGTCCTCGCCGGGACCGCGCACGCGCAGACCCGGATCGACGACGGGCCCGTCCGTCTGACCAACGACCCCGAGCCCGTGTTCTCGTTCACGGCCGCGGCGCCGGCCGAGTGCCGGATGGACCAGCTGGCCTGGCAGCCGTGCGCGGACGGCGTCTACAAGGCGCCCAGGCTGACCGACGGCAGCCACGTGTTCCGCGTGCGCAGCACGGCCGACGGCACGAGCGCCTTCCACTCGTTCACCGTCGACTCGGTCGCGCCCGCGCTCACGCTCGATCCCGGCCCTGACACGATCAACGACGTCACCGCGACGCTCACCTTCTCCTCCCCGGAGGAGGGCGTGGAGTTCCGGTGCGCGATCGACTCGGGCGAAGCGGCGCCGTGCACGTCGCCGTTCACGACCCCGGTGCTGGCCAACGGCACGCACTCCGTGAACGTGATCGCGGCCGACGCGGCGAACAACCAGACCGTGGCCTCGCGTGTGCTCACGTTCGCCGCGACCGGGCCGGACACGACGATCGACGGCGTCGAGGGCTCCACGAAGGAGCGCACGCCGACGTTCGCGCTCGCGTCCACGCGCCCGAGCTCGACGTTCCAGTGCAAGGTCGACGACGCCGCGTGGGCCAAGTGCGACGCGTCGTACACGACGGCCGAGCTGACGCCGGGCGAGCACACCGTGTACGCGCGCGCCACCGACGCGGCCGGCAACGTCGACCCGACGCCCGCCGCCCGCGTGCTGCAGGTCCGCGACTGCACGGAGAAGCTGACGATCGGCGTCGTCGAGGCCGTCGCGGACTGCTTCTACCGCGAGGACGGCCTGTGGGTGGCCGAGGACTCGGTGAAGGTCAACGGCATCACGTTCAACAAGATCGACGGCCGCAAGCTGCGCTTCGACACCGACAAGCGCAAGCTCTCGCTCGGCCAGATCCAGCTGCGCATCAAGGGCATCGTGCTCTACGAGGGCGACCTCGAGTGGACCGTGCCCGAGGGCGACAAGGTCACCCTGGCGAAGTTCAACGTGGGCTCGAAGACCAAGCTCGGCTCCAAGCCCAAGGACTCCGAGAAGGCGCTCGACCTCAAGGGCGACGACGGCGCCAACGTCCAGGGCTTCGAGCTCGTGGGCGAGGCCAAGCTCGAGCTGCTCAAGGGCGGGATCGCGGTGCTCAGCGGCAACGTCGAGCTGCCGAAGGTCTTCCAGGACGCCGAGGGCAACGGGCTCACCGGCGCCGTCGAGGTCAAGTCCGACAACGTCCGCGGCATCCACCTCTCCGGCCTGAAGATCAACGCGCCGCTCGTGTTCGTCGGCAAGGTCGAGATCCACAACCTGCACCTCACGTTCTCGGGTGAGCACAACGGCGACGCCAAGCCGACCTGCAACCACGACTCCCCGGGCCTGAAGTGGGAGGGCGGCGCCGAGGCGATCGTCCTCCCCACGCCCAACAAGCTCCGCATCGACAACGTCGGCATGGGCTTCGCCGACGGCGGCTTCAACCACGCGGTCGGGACGCTCAACCACGAGCCGGGCCTGAACATCGGCGCCGGCATCCGCGTGCAGAAGATCGCGATCAAGGTCTGCGCCGGCTCGCCGGTGACCGTCGAGGGCCGCATCGGCCTGACGGCGCTCGGCATCGACAAGGGCGAGGCGAACCTCAAGATCCCGGACGCCGGGCTGATCTTCAAGGCCGGCGACCCATGGTCGCTGCGCGCCGAGGCGCCGCTGGCCACGCTCACCCGTGACCGCGACTACACGTTCAAGGACCTGCACCTCGGCTACGCCTCCAACGGCGCGGTCGACTTCGGCGGCAAGCTGAACTTCTCGCTCGGGCTCAAGGGCCCGGTGCCGCTCGGTTCGATCGACGCCGCCGTGACCATCGACGCGTCCGTCGACGGCTTCATCGAGGACTCCAAGTTCAACGCGGAGATCTCGGCCCAGGGCTGCTTCTCCGGCACCTACAAGGTCGCCGACACCGTCCCGGTGCCGATCCCGAACCTGTGCCCACGCGTCGAGGGCCTGGTCTCCAGCAAGGGCATCGCGCTCTGCGGCCAGCTGAAGGTCGGCAACGACAACATCGGCGGGGTCGGCGCCGGCTACACGTGGGGCGGCTCGCTGAAGTTCATGGCCGGCACGTGCGATCTCAAGGACTGGCGCGTGGAGAAGGCCAAGGCCAGCGCGGCCTCGCCCGGTGAGAAGACGATCGTGCTGCCGAAGGGCAAGCGCGCGATCATGGTCGCCGTGCGCGGCGCCGGCGCTGCGCCGCAGGTGCAGCTGCGCGGTCCGGGCGGCACGAAGATCGCGGCGCCGGGCAAGACCGAGCGCTCGCTCGCGTTCACCAACAGCGGCACCCAGACCACCTACGTCGTGCTGTCGCGTCCGCGCGGCGGCCGCTGGACGATCACGCCGGCCGGCGGCGCGACGATCGCCGCCGTCAGCAGCGCCGAGCTGCGTCCCGCCGTGAAGGTGCGCGCGCGGGTCGGCGGCTCCGGCCGCACGCGGACGCTGAAGTACAGCGTCGCGCGCCAGGCGGGCCAGACCGTGCGCTTCGAGGAACGGGGCACGGCCGCCGACCACGTGCTCGGCACGGTCCGCGGCGGCGGCAAGGGCACTCTGCGCTTCCGCCCGGCCGACGGCCGCGGCGGCAAGCGCACGATCGTCGCCGTCGTCGAGCAGGACGGGCTCCCGCGCAAGCGCCTGACCGTCGCGTCCTACATCGCGCCGGCGCGCGTGAAGCCGGGCATCCCGAGGGCGCTGAAGGTCACGCGCCGCGCGTCCGCGGCGTCCGGCACCGCGCCGACGACGATCGCGTGGCGTCCGGCCGCGAACGCGGATCGCTACTCCGTGCGCGTCACGCTGCCGGACGGCCGCGTCGTGCTCAAGCTGGTCGACGCGGACACGCGCGTCGTGAAGATCGCGGACGCCGTCAGCGTCCGTGTCGTGGCGATGCGTGCCGACAACGGCACGGGTCGCGCCGCCACCTGGACCCGAAAGGACTGACCCGATGCACGGACGCATCATCTCGGCGGCGGTGACCGCCATGCTGGCGCTCGCCGGCCCGGCCTCCGCCCAGACGATCAACGAGGGTCCGGCGAAGATCACCACCGACGCGACGCCCACGTTCACCTTCAGCGGTGAACCGGGCTCGACGTTCGAGTGCCTGATCGAGCCGACCGGCACGTGGAAGTCGTGCGCCTCGCCCTACAGCGTGCAGCTGCCCGACGGCGAGTACGTGTTCTCCGTGCGCGCCACCGACGGCGCCGGCAACGTCGAGCCGAACCCGCCGCGCTGGGCGTTCACGGTCGACACCTCCACCGTGGACACCACGATCGAGGGCGGCCCGGGCGACGTCACCAACGACCCGACGCCGTCGTTCACGTTCGCCACCGAGACCACGGGCGCGACGTTCGAGTGCAAGATCGACGGCGCGAACTCCTCGGTGCCGGCGTGGGCGGCCTGCTCGTCGCCGTTCGAGGCGCCGAAGCTGCGCTCCGGGGCCTACACGCTCAACGTACGCGCGAAGTCGCCGCAGGGCAAGCTCGACACGACCCCGGCGCAGCGCGCGTTCACGATCGACGCCGACGCGCCGGACACGACGATCGTCAGCGGCCCGGCCGAGGGCGCACGGACCGGCACGGTGCAGACGTTCGAGTTCGGCTCCTCCGAGTCGGGCTCCACGTACGAGTGCCGGATCGACAACGTCAGCCAGGAGGGCGTCGACACCAAGACGTGGGAGCCGTGCGCGCCGCACGGCCAGTTCACGACGCCGCGGCTCGCGGGCGGCCAGCACACCGTCGAGGTGCGCGCGACCGACCGCGCCGGCAACACGGACGAGACACCCGCCAAGCGCTCGTTCACGGTCGACGACTGCCAGCCCGTCGTGCGCTTCGGCGTGATCGAGGCGACCGCGCCCTGCCTGCAGAACGTCGGCACCGAGGCCCAGCCCGTCTACGAGTCCAAGGACACGGTCAAGGTCAACGGCATCCCGCTGCCGTCGATCGGCGGCAGCAAGACCGTCCTGACCGCGCCGACACCCGACAAGAAGGGCGGCTCGATCGCGATCCAGAACGTGAAGATCGAGCTGGCCGGCATCAAGCTCTACGAGGGCGGCATGTCCTGGGATCTCCCCGAGGGCAAGCTCGGCGAGGAGAAGGAGTTCAAGAAGATCGACCTCTCCAAGGCCGGCCAGAAGCTGTTCGGCATGAAGGTCGAGGGCCACGTCGCGCTGCGTCTGCGCGCCCCGGCCCAGCCGGGCGGCAAGTACAAGTCGGTCCTGGCGCTGCACATCGCGCTGCCCGAGGCGTTCAAGTCCGGCCCGGACAGCGGCTCGGGCTCGGTCACGGGCGACGTCGCGATCAACATCGACAACGACGGCGTCCACCTCGACGGGCTCAAGATCAAGGTCGAGAACGCCTACATCGGCAAGCTCGGCGTCAAGCTCGTGTGCCTGAGCTTCGCGAGCGCCGGGTCGAGCGCGGTCGAGCCGTGCCAGGCGCCGGCGATCGGCCCGGGCAAGCCGAAGCCGTACATGGAGTGCCGCTCCGACAACAACGCCGACCGCTGGGACGGCGCGCTGGCGATCGTCCTGCCCACCGCCTCCAAGACCCAGCTCGGCATGTGGGGCGGCCTGCGCAACGGCAAGCTCAGCCATGCGGGCGCGTACGTCGACGGCCTCGGCACGATGGTGCCGCTGGCGCCGGGCGTGTTCCTGGAGAGCGTGCGGCTGGGCGTGTGCCTGGAGCCGCCGCCCTTCCAGGTCAAGGGCGGCGCGGCCGTGTCGTTCGGCCCGTCCGTGGACGGCAAGTCCGCGGTGCGCATCGACGGTGACCTGCACTACTCCGACGCCTGGAACGGCACGCCGTGGTTCATCAAGGCCAACGGCTCGCTGTCGCTGTTCGGCAAGCAGGTCGCGACCTCGGACTTCACCTACTGGGGCTCCGGGATGATCGACTTCAACTTCCGCGGCGAGCTCGACTTCGGCCTCGCGCAGATCAACGGCGGCGTCACCGGCTGGATCGAGACGCGCTCGCCCTCGCGCTTCAACGTCGAGGGCTGGGTCAGCGTGTGCGTCTACAAGGTCGGCTGCCTGGACGGGCGCGCGGTCGCCTCCTCGGTCGGCGCCGCGGGCTGCATCAAGGTGACGCTGCTCGAGGTCCCCGTGCTGGTCAAGAACAAGAACTGGAAGATCTGGGCGCCCTGGCGCGTGCACTGGGAGATGCAGCCGATCACCGTCAAGGGCGGCGCGGGCTACACGTGGAAGAACCACGACCTCGACCTGATGCTCTCGTCGTGCTCGATCGGCAAGTGGATCCTCGCGCGGCCGTCGCAGGTCGGCGCGATCCCGACGATCGACGTCCCGGCCGACATGCCGGCCTTCACGGCGCGCGTGCACGGCAAGGACGCGGCGCCGCGCGTGGACCTCGTCGGCCCCGACGGGCGCCGGATCACGGTGCCCGAGGACGGCGGCGAGCTCGTCGAGGGCTCGCACATGATCGCCTCGGACCCGCACAAGAAGGCGACGTCGATCCTCGTCACCGGGCCGGCGGCCGGTGAGTGGCGGATCGAGCCGCACGCGGGCGTCGAGGTGACGTCCGTCGACAAGGCGTTCGCGACCCCGCAGCCGACGCTGGTCGGCGGCGTGGGCGGCAAGGGCCACAAGCGCACGCTGGCCTACAGCTACTCCCCCACCCCCGGCCAGAAGATCACGTTCGTCGAGAAGGGCCCGCGGACCAAGCGCGTCATCGGCGTGGCCAAGCCCGGCCGCTGCCGCGAGGCGGCAGGCGGCGTCGACACCGAGCGCAAGACGGCCTGCGGCCAGCTGCGCTTCGCCCCGGGCGCCGGTCCCGCGGGCAAGCGTGACATCGTCGCCCAGATCGAGCAGGACGGCCGTCCGGGCGAGGAGATCAAGGTCGCCTCCTACAAGGCGCCGAAGGAGCGCACGCCGGCCAAGCCGGGCTTGCTGCGCGCGCGCCGCACGGGTTCGGCCGTGCTCGTGCGCTGGGCGGCGGTGCCGAACGCCGTGAGCTACAACGCCGTCGTCACGACCTCGGACGGGCGCAAGCTCTCGTTCGCGCCGGACGACGCCAAGCGGCCGATCCGCGTGGCGGGTGTGGGCCGTGACGTGACCGTGCGCGTGGCGCTGCGCACGGTGCGCCTGGACGGCAAGGTCAGCAAGGCCGCGCGCGTGCGCATCAAGGCGACGCGCAAGGCGAACGTCGCCCCGCACAAGAGCAAGCCGCTCAAGCGCGTCTCCACGAAGAAGAAGGGTGGCCGGCGATGAGGCGGCTCGTGTTGGCCCTGGCGGTCGCGCTCGGCGCGGCCGCCCCGGCGGGCGCCGCGGAGCGCTCGGACGACACGGTCAAGCCGGTCGTGTTCGTCTCGGGTGGCGAGACCGGCACGGCCGTGGACTGCAAGGCGACGTGGAAGCCGCTGCAGGGGCAGCTGCGCCAGCAACGGATCCTCGCCGACGAGCGCTTCCACCGCTTCAAGACGACGCCGTTCGTGACCGTCTCGACGCACGCGGGCGACACCAACTGCGACTGGAACGTGGGCGTCGCCGACAGCGCGGGCGTGGAGGCACACGGCCGCGCGCTGGCGGACTACCTCAAGAACCGCTACGGCGCCCAGCCGTTCGACGCCGTCGCGGCCGGGACGGGCGGCGTGGTCCTGCGGGCCGCGCTGGCGCTCGAGCCGTCGCTGGCGCTCGAGGACGCGATCACGCTCAACGCGCCGCACGCGGGCGGGAAGGAGCTCTCGTCGGACTGTGCGCGACGGGTCTGCGGCGAGCTCGACGCCGACCACGAGATGGGCAAGGCCTTCCTCGCCCACCGGCTGAACCGCTGGATGAACCCGCAGGGCGCGAAGGGCACGGACTGGACCGTCATCGGGTCGGCGGCGGACGCGCTCGTCAGCGGCGAGTCGGCGACCGCGATGGACGCCGAGCACAAGACGGTCTACCTCAAGGACTATCCGAAGCAGTTCCTCACGCACACGTCGCTGCTGACCAACACGACCGAGGGCCACACGGCCAAGATCACCTACTCGCACCGGGGGACCGAGGTCTTCGAGTGGCGCAAGGCTCCGTGGCCGGCCGAGCGGATCGGCAATGACCTCGTCCTGGGCGCCGCTGAGAGCACGAGCGAGTCCGGCAACGCCGAAGACAGCCGCTGCACCGGCTACAACGACGCCGGTGGGCCCGTGATGGTCGAGGACCCGGGGCTGGCGCAGTGGAAGGGCACCAAGCGGCGGATCTCGTTCATCCGCACCGGCATCCTCGAGGCCTACGCGGAGTGCTTCGCCAAGCTCGACGCCAACCTCTACGCGACGACCGGCACCGTGCGGCTCAACGGCCTCGACATCACGCCCGGCGCCGGCAAGTGGGTGCGGATCGACGTCAAGTCGCGCACCGTGCGGTCCGAGTCGATGTCGATGTCGATCCCGTCCACGTACTTCGACCGCCTCCCGATCCCGCTCGCGCAGCACAAGGAGCTCAACTGGACCCTGCCCAAGGAGGCGGGCACGCTGCGGCCGACCGACATCGACGGGTTCGGCGCCGCGGGCTCGGTGAAGCTCTTCGGGCTGCCGTTCAAGGGCCTGCACAAGCTCTCGCTCGGGCAGGGCTCGACGTCCCTGGAGGTCAACATCGGCATCCCGGGCATCTTCAGCGGGACTGCGCCGACCGGCGAGGCCTACAGCAGCAGCGGGCGCTCGCAGTGCTCCAACGGCACCGACGACGACCGCGACGGGCTCGTCGACTCCGCCGACGAAGAGTGCAAGACGCCCAACGACAACTACGAGAGCGCCGCGGACGGCCCGGGCTTCATCGGCTCCGTGCGCACGGACAACCGCGACGGGCTCAAGGTCGACAAGCTCGGCGGCACGGTGGAGGGCAACATCGGCCTCGGCCGGCTGCGGATCGGCGGCGCGTCGTTCTGGTACTCGGCGGCCGAGAACGAGTGGGAGGCGACGCTGTCGGCCGCCATCCCGATCCCGCGCGCGCCCGACGTGAAGGTCGGCGTGGGCGTCAAGGAGGGCACGCTCAAGCACCTCTCCGGCGAGGTGTCGAACATCGGGCTGGGCCCGTTCCTCGGCGGCCTCTACTGGCAGCGGATCAAGATCGGCTACGTCTTCCAGCCCAACTGGGAGGCCACCGTCGGCCTGGGCCTGTCCTGGGGCCCGCGCATCTACACCTCCGAGGGTCCGCTCTCGCTCGTCGACGCGGACGGCGACCTGACGTTCAACGCCAAGGGCTTCAAGCTCTCCGGGTCGCTGTCGTTCGTCGGCGAGCAGTGGGGCAAGGGCTCGATCGAGTACAAGGAAGGCGGCGTCACCGCGGTCGCCGAGCTCGGCAAGGACTGGAAGCTCAAGAGCAAGGACGGCGAGAACGAGCTCAAGACCGAGCTCAAGGGCACGTTCACGGGCGCGTTCGCGAGCGGCTCGGTGGACTTCCGCGCCAAGGCCGGGCTGTGCTTCGCGGGCAAGCTCTCGTTCGGCGTGATCTCCACGGAGATCGAGTCGAGCTGCCTGGCCGCCGCGGAGGCCCGTCTGACCTCCAACAGCAAGGCGCTGACGGTCAGCGCCTGCGGCCAGATCGACCTCAAGGTCTGGTCGGGCTCGATCGGCTACGTCAAGCAGATGGGCATCATCAACGGCCGTCCCGGCAGCAAGAGCGAGCGGGTCGCCGACTCCTGCGACTTCGACAGCTGGCACACGCCGGCGTCGGCGGCGCAGGCCGGGGCGCCCAGCGTGTCCCTCGGCTCCGGGCTGGATGCGACCGTGATCGCCGTGCGCGGTGAGGGCGCGCCGCCGCACGTGGCGCTCGCGGGCCCGGGTGCGGCCGCCGCCGCGGCGCCGGCGTCCGCCGCCGGCATCGTCAAGGGCGAGCGGCACATGTTCATCCACTCCCCCGGCGACAACACGACCTACGTCGTGCTGGCCAAGCCCGCGGCCGGGCGCTGGACGGTCGAGCCGCAGCCGGGCTCGGCGCCGGTCCGCTCGCTCGCGAGCGCAGCGGCGCTGCCCGAGCCGTCGGTGGCGGTGAAGGTGCGGCGGGTGCGCGGGAAGTACGTCGCCGACTACGAGGTCGCGCCGCTGAAGGGGCAGACCGTCCGGCTGCGTGAGCTGCGCGCGGACGGCGGGGCGTTCACGATCGGCACCGCGCGGGGCCGGAAGGGCACGCTGCGCTTCAAGCCGGCGTTCGGGCGCGGCGGCACGCGCCGCATCGTGGCGGACGTGCTGCAGAACGGCGCGCCGCGGACGTCGCTGACCGTCGCGCGCTACACGGCGCCGAAGCTGCGCACGCTCGCCGCGCCCAAGCGGGTCACCGCGACCCGCGGCGGCACGGTCAAGTGGAGCGCGGTGCCCGGCGCTGTCGGCTACACCGTCGGCGTCTGGACCGGCGACGGTCGCGAGCTGACGTACGACGTCGATCCCGGCAAGGCCCGGCGTGTCACCGTCAAGCGCCTTGCGGGCCACACGCTCGAGCGCGTCGTGGTCCGCGCCGTGCGCGCCGACGGCGCGCCGGGCCGGGCCAAGACGCTCAAGCCGTGAGATGAGGCGTCACGGCCCGCCGGCCACGCGCCGGCGGGCCGCCCGTCACGTGCAGCACGGCTCTTCCGGCCCGACGGACGGCGGCGTGACGACCCAGGTGTAGGTCGCCGGGGTGGCGTCACGCTCCCCCGTCTCCGGATCGATCGCCGTGACCGTGACGGTGTGGGTGCCGAAGGCGAGATCGTCGAAGCGCGGATCGGCGGAGCACGGCGCGGCGGGCCGGTCGTCGAGCCGGCACTCGTACCGTGCGCCCTGCACCGAGGATGCGAGCTCGAACAGCGCTATCGCGTTGGGCGTCACGCGGTCGGGGCCGCGGACAAGCTCGGTCGAGACGTCGAGCCGCGAGACCGTCGCGCCCGTGATCAGATGCCAACGACCATCCGCCCAGAACGCGCGGTCCACCGCATGCGGCAGCCGAAACGGCCGCTCGCCGCGCGCCACCAGCTGGGACTCGCTGCCGACCCGGTAGAGCACCTGCCCGGTGCGGCTGATGCCCTGCAGGCGCGCGGCCTCCGGGTGCACGAGGTCGAGCCGCCCCTGCGGATCGCGCGTCCACACGCGCAGCGGGCTCGTCGGCCGCGTCCGGTCGGCCGGGCGCGTGAAGGCGATCCAACCGTTGTTGACCATGTAGTCGACGCCGGGCTGCGGCGCCGGGCCCTCCCGGAACGTGTCCTGGATGATCTCGCCCGGGCCGTCCCCGTAGGCGATGAAGCTCGGGGATTCACAGCACGGCGCAGTGCGGCGGAAGGCGACGGCCGTACCGTCGAAGACGGGCTGCGACGCCCATGTCCAACCGACGCGCCCGATCCGCGAGATGCGGCCGTCCCGCAGCCAGTGCAGTGCGCCGTCCAGCGTCGCGAACACGGCGTCGCCGTTCGCGGCGACGGCGTTGCCGCCGCTCGCGCGGTAGTTGTGGGTGAGGTAGTCGGTGCGTCCGCTGGACAGGCGGGTGCGGGCGAGCCCTGAGCCCGAGCTCCACAGCAGGAAGTCGCCCGCGACCGAGAACGGGGTGTGCCCGAACGCGCCCGCTGTCCGCAGCACGTCGCCGCGCCACCAGTCCAGCCACAGGCGCGCCTCGCCATCCCGCGCGACGTAGACGACGCCGCCGTCGATCAGCTTCGCGTTGGCGGTCGCGAACCCTCCGGGGCGCAGTGGGACCGCCGTGGGCGCGCCGCCCGCGACCTCCTGCACCATCAGCCGCTGCGTCGGGCGTTCGAGATAGAGCACCCGATCCGGCGCGGCGTCCACAATCGTGCCGGGGACCGTGGCCAGACGCGTGATGTCCGCCGCGGCCGGAGCCGCACAGACGAGGAGGACGAGCGCGGACACCATCAGGGCTCTCATGGCGGGCGAACCTACTCGCGCATCCCTGCGCAGTCACGATTGATGCGCAAACCGCATCGCGGCGCGGCCCCACACGGAGCCGCGCCGAGAAGGTTCAGGCCGTTTCGACGGCGACGTCCTCGACGCCGCTCACGCGCTTCATCTTCGTGCCCGTGATCTTGCGCTCGCGGATCTCCAACCGGCGCGAGAGCCGTGAGAGCGCGTAGTTGACGATCACGAACAGCAGGCCGATGAAGATGAACACCTGCAGGATCGGGGCCTGGACCTCGACGAAGAAGCCCGAGGAGGTCACGATCCGGCCGCGGCGCATCACCTCCGTGATGGCGATGATGGACACCAGCGTCGTGTCCTTGTTGAGCGTGATCAGCTGCGAGACCGTGGCCGGCACCATCCGGCGCAGACCCTGCGGCAGGATCACGTAGCGCAGCGACTGCGCGCGGGTCATGCCCAGCGCGGCCGCCGCCTCGCCCTGCCCGCGGGGCAGCGAGAGGATGCCGGCGCGCATGATCTCCGCCAGCACGGCGCTGTTGTAGAGCACGAGCCCGAGGAAGGCGCCGAGCACCAACCCGGACTGGAACGCCTCGGGCGCCCAGCCTGGCATCGCGTCCTCCCATGCCTGTTTCCACGAGGACGGGAGGCCCAGCGCGAAGTACAGGATCAGGAAGATCAGCGGCAGGTTGCGGAAGACGTCGACCCACGCGCCCGCGATGAAGCTCACGGGCTTGATCGGGGACAACCGCAGCAGCGCGAGGATCAGGCCGACGATCAGCGCGAAGATGATCGACACGACCGCGATCTCGAGATTGATCAGGAAGCCCTCGAGGATGAACCGGGCGTTGTTGCCGGTCCAGAGCCACTCCCAGTTGTCGGGACTGAAGAGGTAGTTCATCGCGCGATCGAGAACCGCTTTTCGAGGAACCGGAACGCGAGCGTCGCCGCCCCGGTCAGGATCAGGTAGCCGACGGCGGCCCAGAAGAACGTCACGTCGGTCTCGAACGTCCGCGCCTGCACGATGCGCGCCTGCTTGAGGATGTCAGGCAGCGCGAGCAGCGACACGCCGATGATCGCCGAGTTCTTGATCATGGCGATCGTCAGCGAGCCGAGCGGGGGGATGACGGTCCGGAACGCCTGGGGGAGCACGATCCGGCGCAACGTCTCCGCGTAGGAGAAGCCGAGCGACAGCGACGCCTCGATCTGGCCCTTGCCGACCGAGAACACGCCGGAGCGCAGCGCCTCGGCCACGTAGGCCGCGGTGTAGAGCCCCAGCGAGGCGATCCCGGCGGTCCACGGGCCGATGTCCACGTCGGCGCGGCGCAGGCCGGCGTACGAGATGAACAGCAGCACGAGCAGTGGGACGTTCCGGAACACCTCGACGTAGAGGCCGCCGAGGCGCTGCAGCCACTTGTTGGGCGCGATCCGGAACGCCGCCACCAGGGTGCCCACCACCATCGCGACGAGGAACGACGCCACGATCAGCCGGCAGGTCACCCAGAAGCCCGAGCGGAACTCGGGCCAGTACTCGGTGAGGACGTCGAACAAACGAGGTCCGGGCTAGTTGTTCTTGACCGTCTCGACGGCCTCGTCGACGGTCATCGTGGGCGGCTCGGCGGACTCGCCGGTGTACTTGCCGATCCACTCCTGGTGGAGCTCGGCCCACTTACCGTTGTCCTTGAGCTCCTGGAAGACGCCGTTGACGAACTCGACCATCTCGGTCTCGCCCTTCTTGATGCCGGCGCCGTACGGCTCCTGCGTGAGCGGCTCGCCGACGAGCTTGAGCGTGTCGTCCTGGATGATCATGCCGGTGAGGATCACGTCGTCGGTCGAGACCGCGTCGACGGCGCCGTTCTGCACGAGCTCGAGGCACTCCGAGTAGGAGTCGACGAGCTTGAGCTTGGCCTCGGGCGCCTGCTTCTCCAGGTTCGCCTCGTAGGTCGAGCCGAGCGCGGTGCAGACGTTCTTGCCCGCGAGGGACTCGACGCCGGTGATGTCCGAGTCACCCGGCACGAGCACGCGGCCGCGCGCGATGAAGTACGGGTCCGAGAACTCGATCTGCTGCACCCGCTCCTCGTTGATGGTCATCGTGGAGAGGATCAGGTCCGCCGTGCCGTCCTCGAGGAACGGGATCCGGTTGTCGGAGATCGCCTCGATGAACTTCGGCTCGACGCCGAGCTTGGCGGCGACGGCCTTGCCCATCTCGATGTCGAAGCCCTCGACCTCACCCGACTGCGGGTTCTTGACCCCGAACGGCGGCACGTCGAACTTGACGCCGATCGTGATCTCGCCCTTCTCCTGGATCTTGCCCAGGGTCGAAGCCGGATCGAACTTCTCGGCCGCGGCCGTCTCGGTCGCCGCCGGGGTCGACTCCCCTGAGGCCCCGCCCCCCGCGGGCTCCTCGTCGTCCCCACATCCCGCAAACGCCAGCGCACCTACCGTGAGCGCGACGCCCAACCAACGCAAACCCTGCATGCTG
This sequence comes from Solirubrobacter deserti, assembly GCF_027587175.1. Lineage (GTDB taxonomy): Bacteria > Actinomycetota > Thermoleophilia > Solirubrobacterales > Solirubrobacteraceae > Solirubrobacter > Solirubrobacter deserti. Next base: position 31,270 of record NZ_JAPCID010000057.1, on the reverse strand, counting down.
AGCCCTTCCCCCTAGTGGTGGATGATCTTGTCGACGAACTCCCGCGCGCGTTCGGATTGCGCATTGGCAAAGAACTCCGCGGGTGGCCCCTCCTCCACGATCAGGCCACCGTCGATGAACACCAGCCGGTCGCACACCTCGCGGGCGAAGCCCATCTCGTGCGTGACGACCAGCATCGTCATGCCCTCGCGTGCGAGGTCGCGCATGACGTCGAGCACTTCCCGGATCATCTCCGGGTCCAGCGCCGAGGTCGGCTCGTCGAACAGCATCAGCTTCGGGTCCATGGCGAGCGCTCGCGCGATCGCCACCCGCTGCTGCTGTCCGCCCGAGAGCTCGGCCGGGAACTGATGCGCCTTCTCGGCGATCCCCACGCGGGTGAGCAACTCCTCCGCGCGTTGACGCGCCGCGTCCCGAGCGACGCCTTTCACCTTCACCGGTGCCAGGGCGATGTTGTCCAAGACGGACATATGCGGCCAGAGGTGGAACTGCTGGAACACGAAGCCGATCTCCGCCCGCAGCGACGCCAAGCCCTTGCCCGGCTTCACGGGACGGCCGTCGAACGTGATCTCGCCACGGTCTGCTGTCTCCAGACCGTTGACGCAGCGCAACATCGTCGATTTTCCGGAGCCCGAAGGCCCGGCGATCACGATCACCTCGCCACGCGCGACCGAGAGGTCGACGCCGGCTAGGACGACGTTGTCGCCGAACGCTTTGTGGATGCCCCGAAGTTCGACCAGATTCTGGTCACTCATTTACCCCTCACCCTGTTTTCAACCCTATACGGAAGTACGGCGGCAGTCACCTGGGGTGCTAGCCTCTGGCCCAATGGTCGGGCCAATTGCCTTCGGCACAGTTACTCGCGAGGGCCTGCCCGATCAGATAGCCACCCGTTTGATCGGTTTGATCACCGAGCGGCGCCTGCAGCCGGGAGACCGCCTGCCGCCGGAACGGGAGCTCGCCGCGACCATGGGCGTGTCCCGCTCGTCGCTGCGGGAGGCGCTGCGGGCGCTGGCCATGCTCGGCGTGGCCGAGATGCGCCAGGGCGACGGCACGTACGTGTCCTCGCTGGAGCCCGACAAGCTGCTGCGGCCCGTTGGGCTCGTGCTGTCCCTCAGCGATGCGGGGCTGGCCGAGCTGTTCGAGGCGCGCAAGCTCGTCGAGCCCGGCCTGGCGGCGCTCGCCGCCGAGCGGATCGACGAGAGCGCTGCGGCGGAGTTGGTGCGCTGCGCCGAGGCGTCCCCGGCGGTCTCCGAGGACGCCGAGGCGTTCATGTGGAACGACATCGAGTTGCACGCGCTGATCGCGCGGGCGGCCGACAACGCGGTGCTCAGCCGGCTGCTGGACTCGGTGGCCGCGATGGGCATCGCCAGCCGGCGCCGCACGGGCCGGCTGGCGCGGGTGCGCCTGCAGAGCGCCCAGGACCATGTGGAGATCGCCGCGGCCATCGCGGCGGGTGATGCGGAGGAGGCCAGAGCAGCGATGTTGCGGCATCTGGAGAACGTCGAAAGAGCGGTGAGCGGATGATTCAGCGGCCGGGCAAGATCGTGGCCATCGGGCTCAACTACATGGATCACGTGCGCGAGTCGGGCGCTGAGCCGCCGGCCAAGCCGCTCGTGTTCTGCAAGTTCACGACGTCGATCATCGGCGACGGCGACCAGATCAAGATCCCCCGGGGGCTGACCGAGCGCGTCGACTGGGAGGTCGAGCTCGCGGCGATCATCGGCAAGGAGGCGCGCAACGTCTCCGAGGCCGAAGCGCTGTCGTACGTGAGCGGCTACACCGTCGCCAACGACGTCTCGGCGCGCGACCTGCAGTTCGCCGACGTGCAGTGGGTGCGGGCCAAGAGCCTGGACACGTTCTGCCCGCTCGGCCCGCAGGTGGTCGAGCTCGACGATCCGCAGAACCTGAAGCTGATCACGCGCGTGAACGGCGAGGTCAAGCAGGACTCCAACACGAGCGAGATGATCTTCGGCGTCGCGGAGCTGATCAGCTTCTGCTCGCACTCGTTCACGCTCGAGCCCGGCGACATCATCCTCACCGGCACCCCGTGGGGCTGCGGCGAGTTCATGGACCCGAAGCAGTCGTTGAAGGACGGCGACGTCGTCGAGTGCGAGATCGAGGGCATCGGCGTGCTGCGCAACCCGGTGGTGGAGATCTAGCCATGCAGGTCCACGTCCCCACCTCCATCGACGAGGTCCTCGGCCTGATGGGCCAGGGCACGATCGTCGCCGGCTGCACCGGCATCTTCCCCCACCTCGCGCCGACCGAGTCGATCATCAGCCTGCGCAAGGCCGGCCTCTCCGGCGTCGAGACCGAAGGCGACACCGTCCGCGTCGGCGCCACCACGACGCTCACGCAGCTCGCGCGCGAAGTGCCGTTCCTGCGCGAGGCGATCGCGTCGATCGCCTCCCCCACCATCCGCAACATGGCGACGGTCGGCGGGAACCTGTTCGCGCCCCAGCCGCACGGCGACCTGGCCGTCTGCCTGCTCGCGCTGGACGCGGAGATCGAGCGCAACGGAGACCTGGTGACCGGCGTCAGCTTCAAGGTCCCCGAGCAGTGGTTCTACACCAAGGCGATGCGCCGCAAGCAGAACAGCGCGTCGATCGTCACGGTGGCGAGCGACGGCACGCGGATCGCGCTCGGCGGCGTCGCGCGCGAGCCCGTGCGCGCACTCGCCGCGGAGGCCAAGCTCGCGGAGGGCGACATCGACGGCGCGGCCGAGGCCGCCCTCGAGGCCGCCGACCCGTTCGACGACGCGTACGCCAGCGCGTGGTACCGCCGTCGCGTCCTGCCCGTCCACGTCCGTAGGGCTCTGACCAATGCCGTCTAGCGTCATCGAGATCACCGTCAACGGCTCCGAAGAGGAGTTCATCGCCAAGCCGGGCACGACCCTGCTGAGCGCCCTGCGCGACACGCTGGGATTGACCGCGGCCAAGCGCGGTTGTGGCGTCGGCACGTGCGGGACCTGCACGTGCCACGTCGACGGCGAGGCCGTGATGAGCTGCCTCGTCCCCGTCGAGACGATCAACGGCTCGGACGTGAAGACGCTCGAGGGCACCACGCCGCCCGAGGGCCTCTCGCCGCTCCAGCAGTCGTTCCTGGACAACTTCGCGACCCAGTGCGGCTTCTGCACGCCGGGCATGATCATGGCCGCGGAGGCGCTGCTGGCGCAGAACCCCAGCCCGACCCGGGAGGACGTGGTGACCGCGATCTCCGGCAACGTCTGCCGCTGCACGGGCTACGAGTCCATCATCGAGGCGATCCTGGCGGTGGGCAAGTGAGCGCCCCCACCACGGAGGCCGGCGGCTTCGACGTCGTCGGCAAGCCCGTCCAGCGCCTGGACGCGATGGGCCACGTCACCGGCCGTACGCAGTACTTCGAGGACTACAACCCCGCCGGGATGCTGCATCTGAAGATGCACCGCTCCGAGCGCCACCACGCGAACCTGGTCGAGGTGGACACGTCCGAGGCCGAGAAGGTCAAGGGCGTCGTGAAGGTCCTGACCTACAAGGACGTCCCGAAGAACTGGTACACGATCCTCACGCTCATCAACGTCGGCTACCCCGAAGAGGTGGTGCTGGCCGAGAAGAAGGTGCTGTGGATGGGCGAGCCGATCGTCGCCGTGGTGGCGACGAGCGAGCGCGCGGCGCTGGAGGGCGCCGCGGCCGTGAAGGTCACCTACGAGGACCTCGAGCCGATCTTCGACGTCGAGGAGGCGATCAAGCCCGACGCCTTCCCGCTCAAGCCGCACGGCACCAACTACTTCGAGTACGAGGGACACCACTGCCGGCGCGTGCGCCTCGGCGACGTGGAGCAGGGCTTCGCCGAGGCCGACCACATCTTCGAGTTCAAGTACCAGTCGCGGCCGATCGAGCAGGCACCGACGGAGACGACGGGCTGCATCGTCGAGCCCCAGCACAACGGGCGCCTGAAGATCTACTCCGACACGCAGGCGTGCTTCTTCACGCTCGACAACACGGCGCTGATCCTGGACGTGCCGTTCGGCAAGCTGCAGGTCGTCGGCGGGACCGTCGGCGGCGGCTTCGGCGGCAAGGTGGACGTCACCGTCGAGCCGATTTCCTGCATCGCCGCGATGCAGACGGGCAAGCCGGTCAAGTACGTCTACGACCGCTACGAGGAGATGCAGATCTCCTCCCCGCGCGCGGCCGAGCGCATCTACATCAAGGACGGCGTGATGAACGACGGGCGCATCATCGCCCGCCAGTGCACGCTGTACGCGGACGCCGGCGCCTACTCACGCCACTCGCCGTACGCGGCGACCAAGGCGGCGGCGCACATGCCGGGCCCGTACACGATCCCGAACGTCCACATCGACTCCTGGTGCGTGTACACCAACCGCACGCCGTCGTCCGCCATGCGCGGGTTCGGCGTGACGATCGGCGACTTCGCGCTGGAGACCCAGATGGACCGGATCGCGCGCGAGCTGGACATGGACCCGCTCGCGCTGCGGCTCATCAACGCCTACCGCGACGGCGACATGAAGGCCCACCACAAGGTCGCGGAGGGCACGGCGCTGATCGAGGTCATCCAGAAGGCCGCCGACCTGGTCGGCCACGAGTTGCCCGGCGAGCTGCGGGCGCTGTCGTCGAGGGAGGGTCGCTAGATGGCCATTTTGCGGGGACGGGGCTACGCCGCCGTCAACTACCCGACGGGCATGAACCTGGGCGGTGACCCGACCCAGGCGCTCGTGCACGCGACCACGACGGGCAACTTCGTCGTGTCGCTGTCCTCGGTCGATCTCGGCCAGGGCCTGAAGACCGTGGCGGCGCAGGTGGCCGCGGAGACGCTGGGTCTTCCCTACGAGAACATCATCGTCGACACCGCCGACACCGACACGGGGCCGCACTGCATGGGCACGTTCGCGTCCCGCGGCACGCACCGGGTCGGCAACGCCGTGATCATGGCCGCGCAGGAGGCGCGCGAGGCGATGCTCGAGGCGGCCGCCGAGGAGCTCGAGGTCGACGCCGCGGACCTCGAGACCGACGGCACGGGCTTCATCAAGCTCAAGGGCTCCGAGGAGAAGAAGATCCACGTCGTGGACCTCGCGCTGGCCGCGCACTTCAAGCTCGGCCGCACGATCGCGGGCCGGGGCATCTTCCTCAAGGAGCGCTCCTACCCGGAGCCCGAGACGGGCAAGATGGACCCGGACTCGGCGCAGGCGCACGCGTGCACGGTGGCCGAGGTCACCGTCGACGACGAGACCGGCGTCGTCGAGGTGCTGCACATGTACAACGTGTACGAGGTCGGCCGGGCGATCAACCCGGCGATGGCCAGGCAGCAGATCGAGGGCGGCGCGTGGATGGGCGTCTCGCACGCGCTGTACGAGACGACCGAGCCCTACTACCCCGTGCGCGAGCACGGCCCGCGGGATTTCGAGGAGTACCTCATGCCCGGGCCGGCCGACAATGCGCAGATGACGTCGGAGATCATCGAGTTCCCGGCCGCCAACGGCCCGTACGGGGCCAAGGGCATCGGCGAGATGACGGCCAACGCGCCGATCCCGGCGATCGCCAACGCGATCTACGACGCCTGCGGCGTGCGGCTGACCGAGATGCCGTTCACGCCGGAGTCGATCCTGCGCGGGCTGGACGAGCTGCGAGCGCGTGCCTGACCCGATCGCTCAGCTGGGGCAGGACCTCGCGGCGGAGCAGTACTTCGCCGACGAGGGCCTGCTCACCGCGGCGCATCTGTCGCTGACGCTCGGCCGTCCGCTGCTGCTGGAGGGCGAGCCGGGCGTCGGCAAGACGGAGATCGCGAAGGTGCTCGCGCGCGTGCGCGGCCGCGAGCTGATCCGCCTGCAGTGCTACGAGGGGTTGGACGCGGCGCAGGCGCTGTACGAGTGGGATCACCCGAAGCAGCTGCTCGCGATCCGCGCGTGCGAGGCCGAGGGCCGGCCTGTGGGTGAGCTCTACGACGAGGCGTACCTGATGGAGCGGCCGCTGCTTCGGGCGCTGCGGACGCCGTGCGTGCTGCTGATCGACGAGATCGACCGGGCGGACTCGGAGTTCGAGGCGTTCCTGCTCGAGTTCCTTTCCGACTTCCAGATCACCATCCCGGAGCTGGGGACGATCAGCGCGGTTGCGCGGCCGATCGTGGTGATGACGTCCAACCGCACGCGTGAGCTGCACGACGCTTTGAAGCGGCGCTGCCTGTACCACTGGATCGCGTTCCCGGACTCCTCGCGCGAGCGGCGGATCATCGAGGCCAAGGTGCCCGGGTTGTCGGCGGATGCGGCCGCGTCGTTGGTCGCCGCCGTGACCGGCGTGCGGTCGCTGGAGCTCATCAAGCCGCCCGGGATCGCCGAGACGATCGAGTGGGGCCAGGCGGCCAAGCTGCTCACCGACGAGGGCGCGGAGTGGCCGACCGCGCTGCGCCGGGCGCTCGGCCTGCTGGTCAAAGAGGCCGAGGACACCGAGACCGTGCTCGTGCACGCCGAGAGCCTGGGTCTGTGAGTCGCGAGGCGACTTTTCCACCGCAGCGGTGGAAAACCCAGCACGTACTCGACGAGTTCGTGACGGCGCTCCATGTGGGCATGGAGCGGCGTGTCGACTTCCTCACGGCCCTGCGCGACAACCCGCCGCACGACATCCAGCGGCTCTACTGGCTCGCGCGCGTGACCCTCGTCGACCGCCTGGAGGCCATCCCGGTCTTCGATGCGGTGTTCGCCTCGTTCTTCCTCGGCGCCCCGCCGCAGCCGGCACCGGCCGAGGAGGGCGAATCCGAGGCGCCAGAGCCGCAGGGCGAGCACGAAGCGGCCCCGATGGTGATGAGCGAGGGCACGGGCAAGAGCGCGTCGATCCACGAGCTGCGCCACCGGCGCGCGTACGGCGGCGCGCCCGACGACCTCGCCGAGCTGCGCCGCGCGCTGGATCGCCACCTGCCGAAGATCCGGTCGCGCCGCCGCCGTCCCGACCGCCGCGGCCAGCACCTGGACCTGCGCCGCACGCTCCGGCACGCGACGCGCACGGGTGAGATCACGACGCTGGCCCGCCGCGGACGCCCGCTGCGCACGCGGCCGCTGCTCGTGCTCATCGACGTGTCCGGCTCCCTGCGCGAGCACACGCCGGACTACCTGCGCTTCGCGTGGGCGGCGCGCTGCGAGGCGTTCACCTTCGGCACGCGCCTGACGCGCGTCACGCGCCAGCTGCGCCAGCGGGACGTCGCCCGCGCGCTCGCCGAGGTGAGCGCCGTGGTCGAGGACGCTGACGGAGGCACGCGGATCGGCCCGGCGCTGCACGAGTTCGTGAGCACGCCGCGCTACGCCGACCGGGCGCGCGGCGCGCTCGTCATCGTGCTCTCGGACGGGCTCGAGCGCGGCGACCCCGCGCAGATGGCCGCGGCCGTGCACCGGCTCGCGCGGCTGTCGCACCGGCTGCTGTGGTGGTCGCCGCTGGCGCTTCACCCCGAGTACGAGCCGGTCACGCGCGGCATGGCCGCGATCCTCGGCGACATCGAGCTGGCCGGCGCGCGAGACATTCAGACGTTGATGGAAAGGGTGCGTGAGCTGTGAGCGGATACGTCGACGCCCATCACCACATCTGGCGGGTCCAGGACCTGCCGTGGCTGAGCGGGCCGATGATCCCGCGCATCTTCGGGCCCTACGAGGCGCTGCAGAAACGCGACTATCTCGCGGCCGAGTACGGCGAGGCCGCCGCGGCCGCGGGGTTCACGCAGTCCGTCTACACGCAGGCGAACTGGCCGCTGGACCGCTCGGTGGACGAGGTCAAGTGGGTGCAGGCGCAGGCCGACGAGACGGGCTGGCCGAGCGCGATCGTCGGCTCGGCGGACCTGTTCGACCCGCGCGCGGAAGAGACCTTCGACGCCCAGATCGCCGCCTCGCCGCGGATGCGCGGCTGCCGGCTGCAGCTGCACTGGCACGAGCACGAGGCGTTCCGGTTCGCCAAGTCCGCCGACGCGATGCTCGACCCCGTGCTCGGCGAGAACCTCGAGCGGATCGCCGAGCGCGGCTGGGTGTTCGAGCTGCAGGCGTTCCCGAACCAGCTGCCGTACGTGCGCGAGCTGGTCGGCGCGCACCCGGACGTGACCTTCGTGCTCATCCACGCGGGGATGCCGATCGAGGGCGAGCCGTGGCGCGAGTTCCTGCACGAGCTGGCGACGCTGCGCAACGTCAACGTGAAGCTGTCCGGCCAGGGCACGTTCATCCACCGCGTCGACCCGGACTGGATCAAGACCGTCACCACGGTGGTCGTCGACGCGTTCGGCTCCGACCGCGCGATGTTCGGCACCAACTTCCCCGTGGAAAGCCTCTGGACCGACTTCTCTAGCCTGGTGAACGCGTGGTTCGGCGTGTTGGCCGGCTTCCCGCAGGAGGTCCAGGACGACGTGCTCGGCCGGACCGCGCGCCGCGTATACCGGCTCGAGGAGGCTTAGAGATGACCCGTCCAGTCCAGCACACCGCGAACGCCGTCGCCGGGTGGCTGCGGGAAGGCCGGCGGGTCGCGGCTGGGCTGCTCGTCGAGGTCGAGGGTTCCTCGCCGCTGGACGTCGGCGCGTCCATGTACATCGACGACCAGGGCGGGATCGAGGGCTCGATCACCGGCGGCTGCGTCGAGGGCGCCGTGGCCGCGGCGGCCATGGAGATGCTGGAGAGCAATGCCGCCCCGCAGCTCGTCACCTACGGGATCAGCGACGAGCTCGCCGGCACCGTCGGGCTGATGTGCGGCGGCATCGTGCACATCTTCATCCACGAGCTGCGCCCCGAGCACCACGAGGCCGTGCTCGCCGACCTGCAGTCGACGATCGACCACACGCCGGCCGGGCTCGTGACGCTGCTCGACGGCGAACACGCGGGCGCGAAGCTGTTCGTCGACGGCGAGCGGGTGATCGGGTCGCTGGGCCAGGGCGAGCTGCTGGACAAGAACGCCGCGCGCGAGGCCCAGGGTCTGCTCACCGAGGGCCGCTCGTCACTGCGCGACTTCGGCGCGGACGGCGCCTCACTGGGCTCCGGCCTGCGTGTCTACAACTCGATTCAGGCCGAGCCGCCGCGGATGGTCGTGTTCGGCGCGATCGACTTCTCGAGCGCGCTCGCGCCGCTGGCCAAGGGCCTCGGCTACCGCGTCACGATCGCCGACCCGCGCTCGGCCTTCCTGAAGTCACGCCGCTTCAGCGCCGCCGCGGAGACCGAGGTCGGCTGGCCCGACGCGGTGCTCGACGGCGTCGAGCTCGGCCCGCGCGACGCGGTGCTGATCTTCACGCACGACCCGAAGCTCGACGTCCCCGCCGTGCAGGCCGCCCTGAAGACGGGGGCCGGCTACATCGGCGCGCTCGGCTCGCGCAACACGACCGCGGACCGCAACCGGCGGCTGCGCGACGTCGGCGTGACCGACGAGGAGATCGACCGCATCTTCGCGCCCTGCGGGCTGGACATCGGCGCCTCCACCGTGGAGGAGACGGCGGTCGCCGTCCTGGCCGAGATCATCGCCCACCGAGCTGGGCGACACGGCATGCCGCTGCGGGAGGCCGAAGGGCCGATCCGTCACGCGGATACTCAGAACGAAAGGGAAGCATGGCCTACACCGTCGCGGTGACCTGGATCGCCAAGCCCGGCGAGGAAGACGAAGTCGCACGCTGCCTGTCCGAGCTGGTCGAGCCCTCGCGCGCCGAGGAGGGTGTGCTCGTCTACATCCCGAACCGGGACCCCGAGGACCCGACGAAGTTCTTCATCTACGAGCAGTACGTCGACGAGGCGGCATACACCGCCCACACCGAGACCGAGCACTTCCAGCGGCTCGGCTTCGGCGACGCGATCCCGCGCCTGCTCGAGCGCAAGCGCGAGTTCTACGCGCCGATGGTCGACTGAACCTCGGCGTTTCGGGGGGCCGCAGCTCGCGGTGCAAGGCTCAGGAGCCGTGCCCCGGATCGAAGTAGACCCAGGACAACTCCAGACGGCGAGCGGGCGTCAGACGGCCCTCGCCGATCAGGTGGCGGCGTTGAGCGGCGGGCTCGACGCCGCCGGCGGTACCGCCGCGGGAGCGGCCGGAGCGCCCGGGGCCGCGGCGGCGATCGCCGAGTGCTGCGGCGCGTGGGCGGCCTCGCTGTCGCTGGTCGCCGGGTCCGCCGCCGGCCTCGGGGGCGCCGCTTCGGCCCACACCGGCACGGACGCGGAGGCGATGCGGCGCCGCGTGCGACGCCGGCGCGCAGGCCCTCGCCGCGGCCGAGCAGGCCACGCGCGCGTGCTGGCGGTGCGTGCCGCCGGCGCGGAGCGGGCACGGGCGCTGATCGCGGGCCTGCGCGAGCACTGGCTGGTGCAAGCGGTGTGGTCGTCGGCGCCCGAGTCCACGGGCCGTGCGCCGGCTCGAGGTCCTGGACACCGACGGCGGCGTGTGGCTGCTCCCCGACGCCGTCGAGTTGTGGCCGAGCACGCCGAGCATGATCTTCCGGCTGCTCACGTCGCTGCTCCCGCGCGACCACGAGCTCGCCCACGACGCCTGACGGCGTTCGTATCCTGGGCGAGTGGCCGAGCCCGCCCTGACCACCATGCTCGCCGCCGTGGCCGCGAGCGTTCCCGACGCGGTCGTGGTGTCCGGGCTGGACGGGTGCGTGCGCTACGTCAACCCGGCGGCGGAGCGGCTGTTCGGCAGCGCGGCGGCCGAGCTCGCGGGCCGCCACGTCAGCGAGCTCTCCTCGCCGCCGGAGCGCGAGCGCTCGCGCGAGCTCGCCACCCGGCTCGCGGCCGGCGAGCGGGTGCCGGAGCCGGCCGTCATGGAGCTGCTTCGCCGGGACGGGTCCGTCTTCTCCGCCGAGGTCACGCTGTCGCCGCTGATGGACGATGACGGCGTCGTGACCGGGATCGTGGCCGTCGGGCGCGACGTGAGCGACCGCGTGCGGGCCGAGGCCCAGGCCGCCCGCCTACGTGCGATCGTGGACGCCGCCGCCGAGGCGATCCTGGGCGTCGACGTGGACGGCACGATCCTGTTCTTCAGCCCGTCCGCCGAGCGCCTGTTCGGATGGCCCGCGGAGGAGATCGTCGGCCGCAGCGGCGACGAGCTCGTGGTGCCCGAGCACCGGCTGGGCGCCGAGGCCTTGTTCGCGGCAGTCGCGGCCAAGGGCATCCTGCGGCGTGGAACCGTCGCGCAGCGCCGCGACGGAACACGGTTCGAGGTGGAGGTGAGCACGGCCCCGATCCGGGACCCGAGCGGCACGATCACGGGCGCCGCCATGACCGTGCTCGACGTCAGCGACCGCCTCCGTGCGCAGCGGCTGCTGGACCGGATCATCGAGCACGCGCCGAACTCGATCGCGCTCAAGGACCTCGAGGGCCGCTACCTGCTGACCAACCGCGGCGGTGGGGACCGCACACCGGAGGAGATGATCGGCCGGCTCGACTCGGAGATGTTCCCGGCGGACGTCGCCGCGCTCAGCCGCGCGCAGGAGCGCGAGGTGCTCGCCGCCGGGGTCCCGATGACGTTCTCGCTCGACTTCACCGGCCCGAGCGGCCGCGACTACGCGTTCGTCGTCACGCGCTTCCCGCTGCCCGGGCCCGACGGGCAGCCGGAGGCGATCGGCGTGATCGCGTCCGACGTGTCCGAGCTGCGGCGCGCCGAAGCCGATCAGGCGCAGCTGGCCGCGCTCGTGCAGGCCGCGCCGGACGCGATCGTGGCGCGCGACGAGGAGGGCCGGATCGCGACCTGGAACCCCGGGGCCGAGGCCATGTTCGGTCTGCGCGCCGAGGAAGCGATCGGCCGCAGCTATGCGGAGCTGGTCGTGCCCGAGGACGAACGCGCCCTGTTCGAGTCCCAGCTCGCCGAGGTCCACCGCGGTCGCACCCTGACGGTCCGGTCGTCCCGCCTGCGTCACGACGGCTCGCACTTCCCCGCGCAGGTCTCGATGGCGCCGCTGACGCTGCTCGACGGCCACTGGCGCGGGTCGCTCGCGCTGATCCGCGACATCACCGACCTCGACGCGGCGGAGCGGACGCTGGAGGAGCGCGCGGCGCAGCTGGAGCGCTCCAACGCCGAGCTGGAGCGGTTCGCGTACGCCGCCAGCCACGACCTGCAGGAGCCGCTGCAGTCGATCCAGCTCAGCGCGGGGGCGTTGATCGCGACCACGGGCGAGCGGTTGGAGCCCGACGAGCGCGAGCTGATGACCCACATCGACGCGGCCGCCAGCCGGCTCAGCGGGCAGATCCGCTCTCTGATGCAGGTGGCGCGCGTGGCGCTCGGGGGCGCCCCGGCGGAGCGCGTCCCCGTCGCGGTGGCGGTGCGCGACGCCGTCGACGCGCTGCGCGCCGCCGCGGCCGAGGCGTCCGCGGAGGTGGTCGTCCACGAGCCGCTCCCGGAGGTCCTGGTCCCGCGCACCGAAGTCGCGCTCGTGCTGCAGAACGTGATCGCCAACGCGATCAAGTACCGCCGTCCCGACGTGGTGCCGCGCGTCGAGGTGGTCGCGACCGTGACGGCGGAGGACGTCGAGATCCGCGTCGCCGACAACGGCGTCGGGCTCACGGCCGAGGACCTCGAGCGCGTGTTCGGGCTCTTCGAGCGCGGCCCGACGGCGGCCGAGGGCACCGGCATGGGCCTCGCCGTGGCGCGCCGCATGCTCGAGCGCCTGGGCGGCCGGCTGGAAGCCGCCTCGCCGGGCCCCGGCAGGGGCTCGGTGTTCAGCCTCCGGGTCCCCGCAGCGCGCTGAGGGCGACGACCGCGTCGACCGCGTCTTCGACGCCCGCCGCCTTGTCCACGAACCGGTCCGCGCCGCAGGCCAGCACGGCCGGCTCGGCGCCGGTCGTGCTCGAGAACACGACGATCCCGCAGGCGTTGCGGGCGGCGCGCAACCGCCGTGTCACCTCGAGCCCGTCCGGCTCGGGCATCGACAGGTCCAGGACCACGATGTCCGGCTGCAGGGCTTCGATCAGGCTGAGCGCTTCGGCGCCATCTGCCGCTTCGCCCACGATTTCCAGGCCGGGCCGGCGCTCGAGCGTGTGCCGTAGCAGCAATCGGATCAGCGGCTCATCGTCGGCCACCAGCACTCGTGTCGGCGCAGTCATCGTCGATCCGGAGTATCGCCCTGCTGCGCGGGCCGGATCACGCGCCTCCCCCGTGCGGGTGAGCCTTTCCACGGCGTTCGGCGACTGGACAGGATGTCCGCACGCGGACCGAGCGTCCAGCAGCGCTCGATGCCGCCGGTTTACCATCGGATAGGTCGCTGTGTCCTCCGCCCTTGCCGTACCCGTTGTCCTGGTGGACGACCACAGGATGGTCGTCCTCGGGTTGCGCACGCTCTTCCACAATCGTCCCGAGGTGGACGTGGTGGCGTACGCCCACGACGCGGAGGAGGCGATCGCCGCCTGCCGCGAGCACTCGCCGCGGGTCGCGGTGCTCGACGTGGCGCTAGAGGGCTCGGCGATCGACGGCTTCGAGCTGTGCCGGCGCATCCGGGCCGACCTGCCGGCGGTCGACGTCGTCTTCTACACCGGCCTGGACGAGCTCGGCGTGGCCGAGCGGGCGTTCGCGGCCGGCGCGCAGGGTGTCGTCTCCAAGGGCGACTCCCCCGGGGACCTCCTCAAGGCGGTGCTGCTCGCGTCGCGCGGGCGCTCATTCACATCACCGGCGTTCGCGGCCAGCGCGGACGGCCGGGACTTCCAGGAGCTCTCCCCCAAGCAGCTGACCGTGCTACGGCTGCTCGCTCAAGGCCTGGAGCGCAAGGAGATCGCCGAGCAGATGGGGATCGGCGAGGAGACCGTGAAGTCGCACACCACCGAGGTACGCCGCAAGCTCGGCGCGCGCACGTCCGCCCAGGCCGTCGCGATCGGCCTGATCAACTCTCTGTTCGAGCCGGCGTGAGGCGCTGCGCGGCGGCGCGCAGGTCCGCCAGCAGCGGCGGCACGGCGCTCGTGTCGCCGGCGGCGACGATCGCGTCCAGCGCCCGTGACGCGGCCTGGACGGTGCGCAGCGCCTCGTCGATCTCGGCCGCCTGGCGGGACGCCTCGCGGGTGCGGGGCGGGGACAGCCGCGCGCGGCGCAGGATCGCGGCGGGCGCCACGTAGGCACGGGCGCGCTCGACCGCCTCGCGCGCCTCGTCGCGCAGGCGCGCGGCGCGGCGGGCCTCCAGCTCACGCGCGGACATCACGGAGTGCTCGGCGAACACGCGCGTCGCCGTGTCGGGAACGAGCGTGCGGCCGGCGTGGCGATGGCGGCGGTAGGCGTCCGCGATGACCTCGCGGACGGCCGGCTCGAAGTCCTCGCCCGCGGTCAGCCAGGCCTGCACCGAGCGGACCTGCTCGATGATCGCGTCGGCGACGATGGTGTTCACGACGGTGCTGGTGAACGGGTCCAGGGCGCCGAGCGCGAAACCGGCGCCGCTGAAGCCGTAGGCGGTCGCGCGGCCGGCGACGCGCGGGAGCGGCGGCGCGCCGCAGCCGCGCTCCTCGTCGCTGCCGGCGAACAGCTCGCCGCGCGCGAGGGCGGCCAGGACGGCGTCGAGGTCCGGGCCGAGGTCGAGCCGGCCGACGAGGCCCGGGTGCGCGGCGAATGCGCGGACCACGGCGGCGGCGAAGAACGCGAAGCGCAGGTGCGCGCGCGGTGTCGAGCCGGGCGCGAGCAGGTTGCCGTGCGCGCCCGCCATCAGCGACCACGCGTCGGGCCCGGCGGCGCCGGCGCGCAGCGTGAGCCCGTACCGCGGCGCGACGTCGGCCAGCACCTCGAGCGCGAGCGTCAGCCGGTCGGCGGCGAGCCCGGTCGCGGCCGGCAGCACCGTGAGCACCTGGCCGCCGATCCGCACGCCCGCGGCGACGCGGTCGAGCGCGCGTTCGGCCTCGATCATGCACCCCGATACGCGCTCGGCGACGCCGCGCGGCTCCCCGGGCTGCGCGTCGACGAGCTCGAACGCGCGCGAGAGCGCCACGGTCGGCAGCACGCGTTCACGCGCGCCGCCGCCGAGCAGGCGCAGCGCCCGGGCGGCGACCGCGGCCAGCGCGTCCTCGGAGCGCATCAGCGGCAGCCGGTGATCGAGCGCCTCCCCGTCGGCCGAAGCCAGCACGGACGGCAGGCACAGCGTCGCGCCGCGCCCGTCGACGCGGATGAACGCCGCGCTGGCCGGGTCCCAGGTGAGCCGGCCGCGGGCGGGCGTGGCGTGGGCGCCGCCCACCAGGTCCTGACCGGTCAGGCGGGGGAGCTCGAGCCGGTACTCGGCCGGCTCACCGGCGAGCGCGTGGACCCGGAACGCGACCTGGGTCGCGCCGCGGCTCGCCGCCCAGCCGCGCAGCGCGCGGGCCACCTCGTGCGCCAGGTCCTCGCCGAGCCCGTGGCCGTCCACGATCGCCGACTGCAGCAGCGAGAACCCGCGAGGAGTCAGCCATTCGCGCTGCGCGGCGGTCGTGAAGGCGTACGACGCCGGTTCGGCGATCACACAGCGGGATCGCCGGCGGGCGGCGTCAAGGTCGAACGGACGGTTCACGGGGCGGCTCCGGAGGGCGGGCGGAAGGGGGGAACTTGACCGGTATACGTGACCTACGCGTTGTGGGGCAACGCGTCCCTCCCCCGCACGTGGGAGCGTCTCCCCCGCACCGGGGAGCGGGTCTAGAAGGACGAGCTTTCCGCAGCAAACTGGACGCCGCCGTCCCGTCCCTCCGACCGGTCCCTCGCCTATGTCGCTTCTGCTCCGCGCGGCGCTGCTCGCCGCCGCCATGCTCGTCGTCGTCCCCGCCGCCCAGGCCCACGCCTGCTCCGGTGCCGATTCCTCCGCCGGCAGCGCTGCAACGCGCGCCTCCGCCGTCCGCTGCCTGGTAGGCCAGGTCCGCGCTCAGGCGGGGCGCGCACCGCTGCGCGCCACCGCCTCGCTCGGCCGCTCCGCGCAGCTGAAGGCCAGCCGCATCGCCTCCTGCGAGCAGTTCTCGCACACGCCGTGCGGCACCGCCTTCGAAGCGCCGATGCGCGCCGTCGGCTACGCCCGCGGCTGCTTCACCGTGGCCGAGAACCTGGCCTACGTCGAGCGGGGCGCCACGCCGCGCGACGTCCTGCAGGCCTGGCTCGACTCACCCGACCACCGCGCGACGCTGCTCAGCGGGCGCTACCGGGACACGGGCGTCGCGCGCCGGGTCGCCTCGCTCCCCGGCGCCGACCGCGTCGAGCTGTGGGTGCAGCACTTCGGCAAGCGCTGCTAGCCCTTCACCTCCTCGATCGTGTCGATCGGTTCGAGCGTGGAGATCTCCGCGCGCCGGTCCTCCCAGTGGGGCGGGATGCACATGTGGGTGCCGAGCTCGTCCTCGGACTCGTCGATCGTGAAGCCCTGCGGCGTCGAGTACGCGAGCTCGAACAGCGCGCCGCCCGGCGTGCGCAGGTAGACGCTGAAGAAGTAGCCGCGGTCCTTGACGTCGGACACGTCCGTGTAGCCGAGGCCGACGATGTAGTCCTTGACCACGAGCTGGTTCTCGGAGGAGCCGACGTCGAAGGCGTGGTGGTGGATGGTCCCCTCGCCGAAGCGCCACGTGCCCTGTGGCTTGTCCGGTTCCTCGACCAACTCGAGCATGCGCCCGTGGCCGTCGCCGGCGATCTCGTACTGGTGGTCGGCGCCCTCGCTCGCGACGGGCGTGCAGTTGAACGCCTCGCGTAGGAACTCGTCCATCAGGTCCGGCTCGCGCACCGAGGTGGTCGTGCCGTAGGCGCCGCGGATCGCGTGCTCGGCGGGCACGTCACCGCCGCCGTAGGGCTCACGCGTGTCCTCGCGCTTCTCTCCCACGATCTGGTACGGGATGCCGCACGGGTGCGCGAACTCGAGCCGCTCGGTGCCGAAGCGCTCGACCTGCCGCGCCTCGATCCCGGCGCCCTTGAGGCGGTCGGCCCAGTAGCCGATCGACTCCGCCGGCACGGCGACGTTGATCGACTTCGCCTGGTTGGTTCCGCGCTTGCCCATCCAGCCGGCCTGGCGGTAGGGGAACGAGGTGAGGATCGTGCTCGCGTCGCCGACGCGGTTCGCGTAGTAGAGGTGGTAGATCGGGATCTCGCCGTCGAAGAGCACCGTCTTCTTGACGCTCTTGAGGCCCAGCGTGCGCACGTGGAAGTCGTAGTCCTCCTGCGCGCCGCCGACGCAGAACGTCAGGTGGTGCGTGCCGTTGATCGTTCCCGGGTTGGGCATGGCCGCGTTCTCCTCCGTAGTCTTCGCCAATGTCCAGGCACGCAGACCTTTTCAAAGACATCGACTCGATGGAGCCGGATGCGTTCGCGCGTCATCTCTCCGACGACGTGCGCTTCACGTTCGGCAACAGCGAGACCGTGGTCGGCCGCGACAACGTGCGGGACGTGTGGGCCGGGTTCTGCGACGGCATCGCGGGCGTCAAGCACGACGTGATCGAGGAGTTCGAGCAGGGCTCGGCCACGATCGTCGAGTCGACCGTGACCTACACGCGCAAGGACGGGACGACGATCGCCCTCCCCGTGGTCACGATCTACCGCGGAGAGGGCGAGCTGATCGACGACTACCGGATCTTCATGGACGTCGCGCCGCTGTTCGGGGCCCCGTGATGCCGCTCGGGCTGACGGCCCGCACATTGACGCGCACGGCGCCGCGCACCGCGAGCCGCGGCGCCCTTACGCTGCGCACCACGGTGCGCCCGCCGGGCAGCCGCGCCTCGACCACGTAGCTGCCGGCGCCGCGCACACGGGTCCACTTCACGCCGCCACGCGTGACCTTCACGCCCCGCACCTTCGACGGCCGCGCGGCCTTCGGCGCGCGGTAGGTGGCGACGACGAGCTCGTCGCGCGGCATCCCGTCCTGCTCGACGAGCGCGACGATCTGGCGCTGCTCGGCCGCGCCCTCGGCGGGCGTCCAGCGCAACGTTCCCTCACCTCGAGCGACGCCGATGTCGCCGCCCGCGCTCCCGCCGCGCTCGACGAGGCGCACCGTCTGACCGGCGACCGGCTCCACCGCGTAGCGCAGCACGCCCGGCCGCAGCACGCGGGCCGACACCTTCGGCTCAGCGAGGCCGTCCGCCGCGAGCACCTCGGTGATCGCCACGGACCCGGGCTGCGGCGTGATCGTCCAGCGCCCGGCGGCCGGCTTGGAGATCAGCACCTGGGTGAGGTTCGCGCCCGCGTTCTCGAGCGTGAGCGCCGGCGCCTGCCCTCCCGGCCCCGTGACGGTGACCTTGGGCGCCCCGCCCGCTCCCTGGATGACGAACGACGCGCCGGGCAGCCCGCCCTTCACGTCGACCGTGCGCGCCGCGCCCGTGAACTGCGCGGCCGCCGCCTGCGGGCGCGTGATTCGGACCTTGTAGTCGCCGATGTCGCAGCCCTGCAGGTACGGCGTCGGCAGCGCGTCGCCCCACTCGTAGCCGATGCCGGGCGTCCAGTCGCCGATCAGCACGTCGATCTTCAGGCACGCGGCGATGCCCTTGGTGGAGACGATCGCGCGGGCGCCGGCGCACCAGTCGACGAACTCCAGGCACGCGTCGACGCGCCCGCTGGCATTGAACTTGGAGCCGAGCATCTCGAGCCGGATGCCGCCGCTGAGCGACGCGACGCCCGACCAGCCGACGTAGAAGCGGCCGAGCGCGCTGATGTAGCCGTCGCCGTGCACGGCCAGCCTGGCCTCGGCCATCTTGTTGTTCATCAGGTACAGGTCGCCGAACGCGCGCAGCACCCACGGGCGGTCGGCGTAGGTCGCCCAGCCGAGCCCGGCCGTGAGGCGGGCGGCGGCGACGTCCCCGATCGACGGGCCGGCCGTGAGCGACACCTCGCCGCACATGGCGAAGGTCGGGACGCCGAAGTCGGCGGTCGCGGGCACGTTGGACGGCCGCGGGCCGAGGATGTGCTCGGGCCAGTACAGCGGCTTGACGCCCACCTGCGGGACGCACTCGCTCTCGGGCGGGTCGACCTCGATGCGGAACTTGATGCGCTCCAGGAACACGCCGGTGGAGCCGAGCGCGATGCCGCCGGGGAACTGCGTCTCGCCCTGCGCGTAGGCGAAGCGGCCGTCGTTGCGGATGCCGGCTTTGCCGTTGACGTTCACGAAGGCGGGCGGCGGGAGCACGACGCCGGCCTCGATCTCCCACAGGTCCACACCGTCGTAACGGACGTTGAGCTTGTCGAGCCCGATCGGGCCCAGCGCCGCGCTCGGCACGCTGAACGAGAACGCGCCGTCGGCGGCCTGCGCGCCGCCGCCGACCGTGACCGGCGTGCCGGACGTCGCGCCGCCGAACTGCTCCGGCAGCGCGAGGAAGACCTTGGCGCGCAGCGCGCCGCCGGCCAGCACCGGGCGCCCCTGCAGCCCGGTCACCTTCAGTCCGTTGATCCTGGCGCCGGCGTCGACGGCGAAGCCGCGCAGCTCGTCCCCGGACGGCCGCCACTCGAACTTGCCGGAGGAGAGGACAGCGAAGGTGCCGCCCGCGTTCATGGACACCGTCGCGCGGCGCGAGCTGATCTCCGACGCCGACAGGCGGACGAAGTGCCCGTCACGCGGCTCGATCGCGATGCCGTTGAGCGTGATCGGCTCCGTCGAGCGGTAGTGGTCGCCCCAGTCGCGCAGGCACGCGCCGGTTGCAGTGAAGGCGCCGAACTCGGCCTCGCGCTCGCACTTGGGCGGCTTGACGTTGATCTGGAAGCCAGCCGTGGACGTCGCACCGCTCGCGTCGGTCACGCGCACGGACACCGTCCACTCGCGCACGGCCTGTACGCCCGCGCTGCGCGGCTCGAAGACCTGCTCGACGAACGGCGTCGCGCCCGTGCTCTGCTCAAACGTGCCGTTGCCGTCGAGGTCCCACTCGTAGGCGACGATCTGGCCGGTGGAGGGCGCCGCGCTGATGCGCTTCTTCTCGCCCTGGTAGGCGATGCCCAGCGCGCAGAACGTGTACTGGCCGTGGCGCGTGCACTGGCGATCGAACTTCGCCTCGGGCGCCGTGGGCGCCGGCGCGGGCGGTGTGGCGGGAGTCGGCGTCGCGTCCGGCGTGGCCTCGGGTGTAGGCGTCGGCGTCGGCGTCGGCGTGGGCGTCGGCGTGGGCGTCGGGCCGCCGATCACGAACGTCTTCTCCGCGATGCTCGCTGCGTCGCCCTGGACGGCCTTCAACCGCACGACGTGCGTCCCGTCGGCGGCGAACGCCCGCTCGGCGGTGCGACCCTGGGCGTCGTCGAACTCGCCGTCGCCGTCCAGGTCCCACGTATGGACGATCGGCTTCAGGCTCGAGCCGTCGCTCGTGGCCACGAAGGTCACGAGCTGCCCGCGCTCGGGCTGCTCCGGAGTGGCCGTGAAGGAGGCCTTCAGCGGCACCTGCGCGAACGCGGGCGCCGCCGCTGCGAGGCTCAACGCCGCCGTGGTCAACAGCAATCTCAGGGTCATGGGCCGCGATGCTCGTCGAGAACTGCGCCGGTGCCATCAGTGACTTCCCTGATTCACTCCCTTACGGCCCTGGCAGCGACTTGTGGTGGTCGCTGCAGTCGCGCAAGGCATTCCAGCCGTCGAAGGGTCGAGTGCATGTCCTGGAAATGTGCTCCGGGGCCGTCGTCCCCACCCCCAAAGCGCGCAGCTCTACGGGCGGATGACCGCACCGACGTAGCGCGCGCCGGAAAGTGCAGTAGCTCGGTACTGACGACCGGCGGCGGGTCCGCCCGCAAGCTTGGAGGCGTCCACTCCCATCCTCCGCAGGAGACCTCCCATGCAGCGCACGTTCCTCGCCGGCCTCACCGCCATCGCCGCCACCGCCGCGATCGCCGTCCCCGCCCAGGCCCAGACCACCGGTCCGCAGGTCTCGACCAGCAACTGCAAAGTCCGCTACAGCCGCGACACCGGCAAGCCGTTCACCTACGCCCAGTGCGAGGTCAGCGTCTCCGGCGCGACCGCCGGCCAGGCGGTCAAGCTCCGGTACAAGTCCAACCTGAAGACCTTCAATCCGCACTCGGAGATCGGCCCCTTCCGCGGGCAGACCGGCACCCTCGCCCTCAAGGGCAACGAGACCCGGGGCTTCCAGATCGCGTTCAACAACGCATCGATGGCGCAGGTCAAGAAGCAGCTCAAGATCACGTTCTCGAGCCCCACGGCGGGCGTGACGATCACCAACCCGGTCGTCACCGGCCGAAGCTGACGCGGTGGAGCTCTGGCTCCACACCTTCGCCGTGCCGGGGCGCGTGGCGGAGACGGCGCGCTGGCCCGAGCAGGCCGGGTTCACCGGCCTGCTCGTCGCCGACAGCCACAGCCTGACCGCCGAGCTGTGGGTGGAGCTCACGCTCGCCGCGGTCGCCACCACCCGCTACCGGCTCGGCCCAGGCGCCACGAATCCGCGCACGCGCGCACTCGGCGTGACCGCCTCGGCGGCCGCGACGCTGCACGCCGAGTCGGGCGGGCGCGTCGTGCTCGGGGTCGCCCGCGGCGGCTCCGCCGTGCACAGCGCGGGGCTGCGGGCGCCGTCCGTGGCGGAGTTCCAAGACGACCTCGATGAGCTCCAGCGGCTGCTGAACGGTGGGCTCCAGTGGCTCGCACAGAGCGACGCGCCGAAGGTGCCCGTGCACGTCGCGGCGTCCGGGCCGCGCGTGCTCGCCGCGGCGGCGCGGCAGGCCGAGGGCGTCGACCTGACGCTCGGCGCCGATCCGGACCGGCTCCGTGACGCCGTCGAGCGCGTGGGCGACGCGTCCGTCGGCGCCTACCTCAACGTGGCGGTCGACGACGACCGGGCCCGGGCGCGCGAGCTCGTGCGCGGCAGCACCGCGACGTTCGCCCGCTTCCAGGGCCGCACCGGCCACTACGACCCCGCCCGGCACGGCCGCGCCTCCGCCCCGCTCGCGCGCGGACTCGACGACGCGCTGATCGATCACTTCGCCGTCGCCGGCCCGCCGGAGGAGGTGGCGGAACGGCTGGCGGCGATCGCCGACGCCGGGGTCGAGCGGCTGATCGTCGTGCCCGGGTCGCTGGACTCGGACCCGATCGCGCTCGCGCGGTCGAACGACCGCTTCGCCGAAGCGGTCCTCCGGTCACTGGTGCAGCCTCGTTCGAGCGGGGTGTGACGTCGCGGGCGCACGCGTCGTCGTACAGGACCGTGCGCGAGCGCGAGCAGGTCGACCGCAGCCGCACAAGCAGGCGGACCCGGGCACGACACGGATGGTGCGCGCCCCGCCATCAGGGTGCCACCCTGCACGTGGCCGCAAGCATTCGACGTCCCTCGTGCTCTTAAGCAGCAGATGGCTTCCCAGACCGACCCAGCGTTGCGGGCGCTGACGCTCGCCACCCGGACCGCCGTCGCGATGCTCGGGCCCGGCGACGAGGCCCACGACGTCGCGCAGGAGGTCGCCCTGCGCGTGCTCGAGCGCCGACGCCAGCTCCGCGACCCCGAGAAGTTCGACGCGTGGGTGCACCGGATCGCGGTCCGCGAGACGCTGCGCGCGCAGCGCAAGCGGACGCATCGGCGGCGCGCGGAAGCGCCGCTGGACGAGACGTCCGAGGCGCTCGCGGCCGCCGCGATCGACCTCGACGGCCAGCTCGACGCGGCCGCGTTCGCGCGCGAGGCGCTGAGCCGGCTCGGCGAGCGCGAGCGATTGGTGCTCGTGCTGCGCTACGTGCACGACCTGCCCGACAGCCAGATCGCCGCGATCCTCGACTGCCGCCGCGGCACCGTCAACTCCCTGCTGTCGCGCGCACGGGACCGGATGCGCGCGATGCCGATCGCCACCCAGGAAGGAGGCGCGCGATGAACGACGAGCGCGTCATCGACCATCTCGTCTCGCTGCGCGAGCTGGAGCCGTCGCCCGCCCAGGCCGCCCGGCTGCGTGCCGCGAACGTGCGACGGCGCCGGTCGCTGCGCAAGGCGCTAGCGCTCGCGCTGGTGCTGGTCGCGGGGACCTCGACGCTCGCGACGGCGCTGATCGCCGACACCTCCGGCCCGCGGCCGCCCGCGCGGGTGGTGGAGGCGAGCGTCCCGGCGGACGCGACCCAGCTGTTCGGCGCCCTGCGCCGGCCGGCCAGCCCGGCTGAGCGCTCGACGGCGGTGCGGACGGTCGTCAGCGACCGGCTCGGCGCGCCGTACGTGGTCGAGCCGTCCTCGATCCGCGCCGTCGGCACCACCCCGCTCGGCGACGCCGCGTACCTGCTCTACGCGCGCATGGATGGCGGGCTGCCGGACCGGATCGAGGGCGTCGCGGTCGTGGTCGACGGGCTCGGCAGCGAGGGTCCCTACCCGCTGGAGGACGTCCGCCGCGGTGTGGCCTGGGGCGTCCACGGCGAGCGGCTGATGACCGTGCTCGTGCCCGACGGCGTCGCCTCCGTGCGCGTCACGCTCGACGACGGCACACGCGCCGCCGCGCCCGTGCGCGACAACGTCGCGTTCATGGCGCTCGACGCGCGCGCGCCGGTCGCCACGGTCCGCTGGCTCGACCCGCGGGGCGAGATCGTCGCGACCCACCGGTTCTAGTCGACGAGCGAGCGCAGCAGCGCCCCGCATGAGCGCACGGCGTCCGCGGGCTCGCCGCGCAGCCGGCACTCGACCGACAGGACGCCGTCGAAGCCGAGCTCGCGCAGCGTCCCCGCCACCGCGGCGAAGTCGACGTGCCCCGCGCCGGGCTGGTGGCGGTTGGAGTCGCTCGCGTGCACCGCGCCGAGGACGTCCGCGATCGACCGCAGGGCGTCGCAGACGTCGTCCTCCTCGATGTTCATGTGGTAGGTGTCGGCGAGGATCTTCACGCCGGGCGAGCCGGCCGCGGCGATCAGCTCGGCCGCCTGCGCGACCGTGTTGAGCATGTGGTCCTCGTAGCGGTTGAGCGGTTCGAGCAGCAGCACACCGCCGGCCGCCTCGGCGTGCGCACCCAGCTCGGCGAGGCCCTCGAGCAGCACCTCGCGGTCCTGCTCGGGCGTGCGCGGCGGCTCGTCGAACGGCGGCAACCGGCGCGTGAACATGCCCCACGCCGCGGGCGTGATCACACCGTGGCCGCCGAGGGCGACGATCCCGTCCAGCTGGCGGCGGAGCTCGTCGAGCGCCCGCGCTCGGCGGCCCGCGTCGAAGTCGCCCAGCCACCCACTCAGCTCCGGGCACACGGTGTGCGCGCGGATGCCCTCCAGGCCGGGCCGGGCGGCGTCGCGCAACTCCAGCGCGTCGAAGCCCGCCTCCTGGGCCGCGGCGAGCTTCGCGGCCACCGAGTCGGCCTCGACCAGGTTCTCCTGGATGGCGAGGATCACGCCGCGATCCCGCGCCGGGCGAGCAGCGCGTCCACGTTCGCCGGGTCGAGCACGTGCTCGAGCGCGACCGTCGCCACGCCCACGACGCCGACGCGCTGGCCCAGGCGCGTCCCGAGCACCCGCAGGTGCCGCGTGGCGAGCGTCGAGGCCTGCTGGTAGACGCCCTCGCGCACGCCCGCGATCATCGGCTCGGACGCGTCGCCCATCTCGCCGCCGACCACGATCAGGCTCGGCGCGACCACGCTGACCACCGCCGCCAGCGCCGCGCCCAGCACCCGCCCCGCCTCCCGCGCCAGGTGCGTGGCCAGGGTGTCGCCGGACTGCACGAGCGCGGCCACGTCGGCCGTCGTGGCGACGTCGACCCCCGCCTCGTGCAGCTGGCGCACGAGCGCGGAGCCGCTGGCCAGCACGGCGACGCACCCGCGGTTGCCGCACGTGCACAGCTCGTCGGACTCGCGGTAGGCACGGATGTGGCCGATGTCGCCCGCGCGGCCGTGATGGCCGCGCATCAGCTCCCCGCCGGTGATGATCCCCGCGCCGATCCCGGTGGCGATCTTCACGAACACGAGGTTGGCGACGTCCGGCCAGTTGTGCCGGTGCTCACCGAGCGCCATCGCGTTGACGTCGCGCTCGACCAGCGCGGGCGCGCCGAAGCGCTCGGACAGCCGCTCGGCGACGGGATGGTCGTCCCAGCCCGGCATGATCGGCGGTTTCACCGGCCGTCCGTCCTCCACGGGCCCGGGCAGGCCGATCGCGATCGCCAGCACGTCCCCCGGCTCGCGCTTCACCTCCGCCAGCAGCGCGTCGAAGCGGCGCTCGACCCAGTCCAGCACCGGCTCAGGGCCGTCGGCGATCCGCAGCGGCGCCTGCTCCTCGATCAGCACGACGCCCGCGAGGTCGTAGACCGCGAGCCGCCCGTGCTCGGCGCCGAGGTCGGCCGCGAGCACGATGCCGACGCGCTCGTTGAACGTGAGCGCGGCCGGCCGGCGGCCGCCGCTGGACGGGCCGGCCTCGGGCTGCTCGACCAGCAGGCCCGCATCGAGCAGCACGCCGAGCCGCTGCATGACGGTCGAGCGCGACAGACCGGTGACGTCCATCACGTCGGTGCGGGTGAGCGCGCGGCCCTCACGGATGAGCCGGAGAACGCCACCGAGTGAACCGTCGTGCATTGTGCGCCACCTTATCGCCGCGATTCAGCACTGTCGAGCGACTTCTGCGTAGTGGCTAAACCAAATCTGCTTGCCAGCTACATGAAAGTGCTTTACGCTCGAAGAACCACTACGCGGAAGATCCAGGGAGGAGACGAGTGGCGCGAGCACTTGAGCTCGACGGTCCACGCTCACTGCGGCTGTCTGACGTACCGGCGGAGGCGCTTGCGCCCCGTTCGATCCGGGTCAAGGCGCTGCTCAGCGGCGTCAGCCACGGCACCGAGCTGAGCCTGTACCGCGGGACCTCGGCGTTCGACGAGCGCGTGTTCGACCGCGCGCTGCGCGCGTTCATCACGCCGGACACGCCGACCGCGACCTACCCCGCCCCACTCGGATACGAGCTCGTCGGCCGGGTCGCCGAGGTGGGCGAGCAGGTCACCGAGCTCGCGCCCGGCGACTTGGTGCACGTCGGCGCGCCGCACCGCGAGGAGGCGACCCTGGATCTCGACGTCGCCGCCGCCGCGACCTACCCGCCGGTGCGGCTGCCCCAGGACGCTCCGCTCGAGCGCTGGCTGTTCGTCAGCGTCGGTGCCGTCGCGCTCGTCGCGGTGCACGACGCGCAGATCAAACTCGGCGACCACGTGGCCGTGATCGGGCTCGGCGCGATCGGTCTGCTGCTGGTGCAGATGGCCAAGCTCGCCGGCGCGGCGCGCGTCGTCGCGATCGACCCGGTCCAGTCGCGGCGGGAGCTCTCGCTCAAGCTCGGCGCCGACGACGCCCTCGACCCGACCGCGGCGCCCGACGGTCCGGGCGCCGCGCTCAAGCGCTCCGCCGGGCACGGAGTGGACGTGGCCGTCGAGACCTCGGGGGCGACCGCCGGGCTGCAGGCCGCGGTCTCGGCGCCCGGGCTCGGCGGCCGCGTCGTCACCGTCGGCTTCTACCAGGGCGGCGCACCCGAGCTGCGCCTTGGCGAGGAGTGGCACCACAACCGGCTCGACATGGTCTCCAGCATGGGCGCCTGGGGCGCGCCGCACCGCGCGTACCCGGCGTGGAACCGCCCGCGCGTGATGCAGACCGTGGTCGACCTCCTGGCCTCGGGCGCCGTCCGCACCGACGGGCTGCCCGTCCGCCACTTCCCCTTTGCCGACGCCGTGGACGCCTACGGCTGGCTCGACGAGAACCCGAACGAGGCCGTGAAGGTGGCCTTCACCTATGACGGAGGAGAGCGATGAGGATGCGACGTGCAGCGATGTTCTGCCTCGCCGGGCTGGCCGCGTTCGCGGTCGGGTGCGGCGGCGGCGACGATGACGGCGGCGGCGACAGCGCGGGCGGGCCGAGCGGCGAGACCCTGACGGTCTGGAACAACGAGTCCCAGCCCGACCGCATGACCGCTACGCAGGCCATCCTCGACGACTTCACCCAGAAGACCGGCATCAAGACCAAGCTCGTGCCGGTCCCCGAGGACCAGCTGGCGACGCTGATGACCAACGCCGCGGCCGCCGGCGAGCTGCCCGACGTGGTGCTCGCCACCCCGCTCGACCAGTCCCAGCAGTACGCGCTGGAGGGGATCTTCGACGCCGACGCGGCGCAGGCCGTCGTCGACAAGCTCGGGGTGGACACGTTCTCCAAGAAGGCGCTCGATCTCGTCAGCGCGGACGGCAAGGCCACCGGCGTGCCGAGCGACGGCTGGGGGCAGCTGCTGATCTACCGCAAGGACCTGTTCGAGAAGGCCGGGCTGGAGGCGCCGCAGTCGCTCGACGACGTGCGCGCCGCCGCCGAGGAGCTCAACGGCGACGGCATGGCCGGCATCACGCTCGCGACCAAGCCCGGCGACGGCTTCACGAGCGAGACGTTCGAGCACGTCGCGCTCGCCCAGGGCTGCCAGATCGTCGACGACGGCGGCAAGGTCACCTTCGACTCGCCGCCGTGCGTGGAGGCGTTGCGCTGGTACGGCGACATCGCCTCCAACTACTCCGTCTCGGGCGCGCAGGACGTCGAGTCCACGCGCGGCACCTACTTCGCCGGCAAGGCCGCGATGATGTTCTGGTCGCCGTTCCTGCTCGACGGCATGGCCGGCCTGCGCGCCGACACCAAGCCGTCGTGCGAGGAGTGCAAGGACGATCCGGCGTTCCTGGCCAAGAACAGCGGGCTCGTCGGGCCGCTGACCGGCGCGGGCGGCACGCCCAGCCAGTTCGGCTCGGTCTCGACGGTGAACATCTCCGTCGACGCCCCGACCGAGGACGCGCAGAAGCTCGCCGAGTTCATGCTCAGCGACGGCTACGTGCGCTGGCTCGGGCTCTCGCCGCAGGGCAAGTACCCCGTGCGCGCCGGCGACAGCTCGGACCCGAAGAAGTTCCAGACGGCGTGGGCCGGGCTCGAGAGCGGCGTGGACACCAAGGCGCCGCTGACCGAGTTCTACAGCGAGGACTCCGTCGCCTCCCTGGCCGACGGCGTCGCGAACTTCCAGCGCTGGGGCTTCGCCCAGGGCCAGGGCGCGTTGATGGGCGCGCTGCGCGGCGAGCAGCCGATCGCCTCGGCGGTCGCGGACGTCATCGGTGGCAAGGACCCGGCCGAGGCGGCCAAGGAAGTCCAGTCCACCGTCGAGGAGATCCAGTCCGGGCTCGAGTAGTCCTGTGACCGCCGTTCAGGCGAAGCCGAAGCGTCGCGCGCGGGGCACCCGCGCGCAACGCGACGCGCGCGCAGGCCTCGCGCTCGTCTCCCCCACCGTGATCGTCGTCGTGGTCATGGTGGTGCTGCCGGTGCTGTGGGCGCTGCTGCTGTCCTTCCAGCGCATCCGGCTGATCCAGATCCGCCGGATGGACATCCTCGGCAGCGAGTACACGCTGCGCAACTACGACCTGCTGTTCGGCTCGTCGGACTTCCTCGCGGCGATCCGGGTCACGCTCATGTACTCGGTGCTCGGGACCTTCGGCGCGATCGCGCTCGGGTTGATCGCGGCACTGCTCGTGCGCCGGCCGTTCAAGGGCCGCGCGGCCGTGCGCGGAGTGATGCTGCTGCCCTATGTCGCGCCGGTGGTGGCGATCGCGTTCATCTGGCGCGTGCTGCTCTCCCCGCAGCTCGGGTTCGTCAACGCCGTCGGGACAGACGTGCTCGGCTGGGACTCCCCGATCCCGTTCCTGTCGCAGGAGCGCGGCGAGATCACGCTCTTCGGCCTCAGCTTCGGCGTGCCGACGGCGCTGCTGATGGTGATCTTCTTCGAGAGCTGGAAGTCGTTCCCGTTCGCGTTCCTGTTCATCCTCGCGCGGCTGCAGGCCGTGCCCGGAGAGCTGGAGGAGGCGGCGAAGATGGACGGCGCGACGCCGACGCAGGTCTTCCGCCACATCCTGCTGCCGCAGCTCGCGGGCGTGATCGCGCTGATCGCGGTGCTGCGCTTCATCTTCACCTTCAACGCCTTCGACGAGATCTACCTGCTCACTGGCGGCGGCGCCGGCACCGAGGTGCTCGCGACCCAGGTGTACTCGTTCCTGACGGCGCGCAACGACGTCGGCGCCTCGGCGGCGGTGGCGATGTTCATGGCCGCCGTGCTCGCCGTGCTGCTGCTCGTCTACCTGAAGTTCTTCGCCGAAAGGGACCGCCCGGCATGAGACGACGCTGGAACCGCTACGCGATCGAGGTGGCGGCGCTGCGCGTGCTGCGCCCGCTCGGGATCGCGTTCTTCGTGCTCATCACGGTGTTCCCCTTCTACTACATGGTCCTGCTGTCGGTGCGGGACATCTCGGAGATCATCGAGTCGCCCGGGTCGATCATCGTCGGGCTCGGCGAGCTGTCCACCGATGCGTATGAGCGCGTGCTCAAGCCGACCAGCGAGGGCGGCGAGGGCTTCTTGCGCTTCCTGCTGAACTCGCTGCTGCTCGCCGCCGGGACGGTGGTGGTGACGCTGCTGGTGTCCATTCTCGGCGCCTACGCCGTATCCCGGCTGGAGTTCTTCGGCCGGCGCGCCGTCCACTTCCTGTTCTTGAGCGTGTACCTGTTCCCGGCGATCCTGCTGGCCATCCCGCTGTTCGTCGCGTTCTCGAAGATGGGCCTGCGCGGCGAGCTGTGGGTGCTCGTGATCGTGTACGTCGCCCAGACGCTGCCGATCTGCGTCTACATGCTGCGCAACTACTTCGAGACCGTGCCGGTGTCGCTGGAGGAGGCGGCCGAGGTCGACGGCGCGACGCGCATGCAGATCATCCGCAAGATCACGCTGCCGCTCGCGATCCCGGCGATCGCCGCGACCGGGCTGTTCGTGTTCATGATCGCCTGGAACGAGTTCCTGTTCGCGCTGCTGTTCCTGGTCGAGGAGCGGCCGAACTGGACGGTGTCGCTGGGCGTGTCCCAGCTCACCAACATCGAGACGCCCGCGACGACGCTGATGGCCGGCTCGGTGATCCTCACGGTGCCGATCATCGTGCTGTTCCTGTTCGCGGAGCGGCTGATGACGGAGGGCCTCACGCGCGGGGCGGAGAAGGGATGAGCGCCGCGCTCGAGCAGTCGGCGGAGGCGGTGCTGTCCGCAAACTGGACGGGCGGCTCGACCGTGCCGTCGCGGCGCCAGTACCCGCACCAGTGGGGCTGGGACGCCGCCTACATCGCGATCGGCTGGTCGTGGGTCGACAGCGCGCGGGCGGCGGCGGAGCTGGAGTCGCTGCTGCGCGGGCAGTGGCCGGACGGGCGCGTGCCGCACATCGTCTTCCACCCCGAGGTGCCCGAGGACGCGTATTTCCCGGGGCCCGCGTTCTGGGACAGCGGCGTCGACGGCGTCGCGACGTCGGGGCTCACGCAACCGCCGCTGCACGCGCGCGCGGCGCTGGAGGTCGCCCAGCGCGGCGCCGGTGAGGAGTTCCTGCGGCGTGTCTTCGGGCCGTTGTGCGCGCAGCACGAGTACCTGGCGGGCCGGCGCGACGCGGGCGGGCGCGGGCTGGCGGCGATCGTGCACCCGTGGGAGTCGGGGCTGGACAACTCCCCCGCGTGGGACGAGCCGCTGGCGGCGGTGTCCCTGCCGGCGGGCGGCGTCGAGCCGTACGAGCGCCAGGATCGCCGGCACGTGGACGCCGCCGAGCGCCCGAGCGACGCCGACTACGACCGCTTCGTGCACCTCGCGCGCGCGTACCGCGACAGCGGCTACGCGGACGACGGCCGCTCGCAGTTCCAGGTCGAGGACCCGCTGTTCAACGCCATCTGGCTGTGGTCGACGCACGCGCTGGTGGAGATCGCGGAGTGGGTCGGCGAGGACGCGGGCCCGCACCGCGAGGCCGCCGCGCGCATCCACGACGGGCTCATGAGCCTGTGGGACGGGTCGCGCTTCCGGCCGCGTGACCTGGTGTCGGGAGCGTGGCTGGAGCGGCGCACGGTGCTCTCGCTGGCGCCGCTGCTGGACCCAGGGTTGCCGGGCGAGGTGGGTGTGGCGGTGGCGGCCGAGCTGGGGTCGGCGCACTTCCGCAGCGCGGCCGGGCTGGGCGTGGCGTCCTACGACCTGACCGCGCCCGAGTTCGAGGCGCGACGCTACTGGCGCGGGCCGATCTGGGCGAACCTGAACTGGCTGCTCAGCCGTGGGCTGCGGGCGCAGGGCTTCGACGGGCCGGCCGCGGAGCTCGAGCGCACGACGCTGGACCTGGTCGCGGGCTCCGGCATGCGCGAGTACTACGACCCGTTGACCGGCGAGGGCCTCGGCGCGCACGACTTCTCGTGGACCGCCGCCGCCGTCATCGACATCCTGCGAGGAGGCACCTGATGGCGGAGATCCGCTTCGAGCACGTGTGGAAGCGCTATCCGGACGGGTTCGAGGCCGTCAAGGACCTGTCGCTGGAGATCGCGGACGGGGAGTTCATGATCCTCGTCGGCCCGTCCGGGTGCGGGAAGTCGACGGCGCTGCGGATGGTCGCGGGGCTCGAGGAGATCAGCGAGGGCGACCTCGTCATCGGTGGCGAGCGGGTCAACGAGTTGGCGCCGCGGGATCGCGACATCGCGATGGTCTTTCAGAACTACGCGCTGTATCCG
>NZ_JAPCID010000056.1 GCF_027587175.1 Solirubrobacter deserti | reverse complement strand
TGCCCCCGGCCCCCGGCCCGCCGGCGGCCCGCCGCCGACGACCGCCCCGCGGCCGCCGACACGGAGCGCGCCGCCATTCCCGCGGCTGCCGGCGATGAGGCCGCGCGCCTTGCCGCCGCCGCCCGCGCCGAGCGTGACTCGCTCGCGGCCGCGGCGCGGGAGGAGGCACGGCACCTGCTCGCGGAGGCCGAGCGCGACGCCGCCGCGCGGCGGGAGGCCCTGCTCGCGGCCGCGGAGCGGGAGGCGGACGACTACGCGGCGGAGCTGCGCGCGAAGGTCGACAAGGAGGTCGAGCGGCGCCGGCGGGAGATCGAGCGGCTGGTCGAGGCCGCGCGCAAGGAGCGCTACGGCTGACGCGAGAACGGCCCGCCGGAGCGGGCCGTTCGTGTGAGCTAGGCGGTCGCGGGGACCAACGTGCGCGGCGGCGTCGCGCCCGGGCCCTCGTGGTCGAGCTCGGGCAGCCAGCGCAGCCAGCGCGGCAGGTACCAGTTCCAGTCGCCGAGCAGCTTCATGGTCGCCGGCAGCAGCACGCCGCGGATGACCGTCGCGTCGACGAAGACCGCGAACGCGAGGCCGATGCCCATCTGCTGCATCTCGACGCCGCTCTGGGTCGCGAACTCGGCGAACACGCCGACCATGATCAGCGCGGCGCTCGTGATCGTGCCCGCGGTGGTCTTGATGCCGTGGGCGACGGCGTCGCTGGACGACATGCCGCCCTTCCAGGCCTCGCGGACCCGGCTGAGGATGAACACGTGGTAGTCCATCGAGAGGCCGAACAGGATCACGAACAGGAACAGCGGCAGCCAGGAAGTGATCGCCGTGTCCCCGAACACGAGCGTCAGCAGCCCGTACGACGCGCCCACCGACAGCAGGTTCAGCAGGATCGCCTTGAGCGGGATGACGATCGAGCGGAACGTGGTCAGCATGAGCAGGAAGGCGAGCCCGAGCACGAACGCGAACACGAGCGGCGTCTTGCTCTTCATCACCGCGTTGAAGTCCGTCGTGCCCGCGGCCACGCCCGTCACGTCGGCCGTGGCGTCGACCCCGCCGAACGCGGCCGGGATCGTGTCCTCGCGCAGGCGCTCGAGGGACGCCAGCGCCGCGTCGTCGACGCCGCTGCCGCGCAGGGCGACGTCGGCCTTGGCCACGGTGCCGCCCGGGTTGACCTCGACGTTGGACGGGTTGAGCGCCGCGATCGCCTCCTGCACCGCGGGCGCCTTGACGTCCTTGGCCTTGACGACGACGGTGGCGAAGTCGGCCTCGGCCGGGAACGCCTTCTGGACCTTCAGGTACGTCTGGACGGCGGGCTGGGACTTGTCGAGCGACTCGACGCCGGGCAGCTTGGTCTCCATGCCGAGCGCGGGGATCGACAGGGCGACGAGCGCGCCGCCGGCAATGACGGTCGCGAGCACCGGACGGCGCATGACGCGGTCGGTCAGCCAGCCCCATACGCGGGACTCGCGGGCCTGCGACTGGCGGCGGCCGATGAACGGGATGCGGCCCTTCTCGAGCTTTTCGCCCAGGCTCGCGAGCACGGCGGGGAGCACCGTCAGCGAGCCGATCACGGCGACGGCGATCACGAGGATCGTGGCGATGCCCATCGAGACGAAGAGCGTGTTGCCGGTGAGCAGCATGCCGGCCATCGCGGCCATCACGGTCAGGCCGGAGATGAGCACGGCGCGCCCCGACGTGGCGGCGGCGATGTCGATCGCCTCCAGCTTGCCGGCGCCCTTCGCGCGTTCTTCACGCTCGCGCCGGATGTAGAACAGCGAGTAGTCGACGCCGACCGCCAGACCGATCAGGATGATCGCCGGCATCGCGATGTCGCTCAGCGGAAGCAGCTGGCTGAACAGCGCGACGACGCCGGTCGTGCCGAGCACGGCCGTGGCGGCGAGGATCACCGGCACGGACGCGGCCACGAGCGCGCCGAACGTGAACGCGAGGATCAGCAACGTCACGCCGAACGACATCAGCATCGAGCCGTTCTCCTCCGCCTTCGCGGCGTCCTCGAGCTGCTTGCTCATGCTCGCGTCGCCGAACTGCTCAACGGTGAGATCCGGGTGACGCTGCGCGACCTGCGCGGTGGCGTCCAGCAGCGGGCCGACGCGCTCGGTGGCGGTCTCGGGATCACCCGTGAGGTCGAACTGGACGAGCACGGAGCGACCGTCGGCGGAGACGGTGTCCGTCGTGAGATGGGCGACGCTCTTCTGCTGCGCGAGCGTGTGGGCGACATCGTCGACGGCGGCCTCGAGGCCCTTGCCGCCTTGCACGAGCACCATCTCGCCCGTCTTCTTCGGGAACCCGGCGTCGGCGAGGATCGTCTCGGCGCGACGGGTCTCGCCGTCGTAGGTGTTCGCTTCGCTGGGCGTCTTCTGGCCGAGCGCGCCGCCGATCACGAACGCGATCACGATGAACGCCAGCCAGCCGAAGATGGCCGTCTTGCGGTGTCGGGCACTCCAGTGCCCGGCCCGGGCGGCGAAGCCCTTGGGCTTGGGAGTCATGGGTGGGAAGTCCTCTCCAGGGTGTCTTGGGGTGGACTCCAGAATCCCGCTCCGGAGGGTTCGAATTCGCCCGGCCAGCAGGCGTCACGAGGTCCCGCAAGGCCCCGGCCCGAGTACGGTTGACCGCCGTGAACCCTCCTGCGGACACCCCCACGTTGCACGGCGAGCGCGTGATCCTGCGGCCGCTGCGCGCCGAGGACGTCGAGACCCTGAACGCGATCCTGGCCACGCCCGAGGTGCGCGAGTGGTGGACCGAGGACCCCGAGGTCGACGACCAGGACGCGTTCACGATCTGGGTCGACGGGGAGATCGCGGGCTGGGTCGGCTGGTACGAGGAGGAGGACCCGGACTACCGCCACGGCGGCCTGGACATCTTCCTCTCGCCCGCCTTCCACGGCCGCAAGCTCGGGCGTGAGGCGCTGCTCGTCGCCGCTCGCTGGCTGATCTCCGAGCGCGGGCACCACCGGCTGATCATCGACCCGGCCGCCGCGAACGAGCGCGCCATCCGGACCTACGCGTCGCTCGGCTTCAAGCCCGTGGGCGTGATGCGCGCCTACGAGCGCGGCGCCGACGGCACGTGGCACGACGGGCTGCTGATGGACCTGCTGGCCGAGGAGCTCAGCCCCAGCTGAGGTAGCCGCCGTGCCCGTCCGCGTAGGCGACGCGCTCGCCGTCGCGGGTGAGCGCCATCACGTCGACGCGGTCGTGCTCGAAGCCGAGCACGTCCGGGCCCTCGCACGCGAGCCACGTGGCGTTCAGGCGGCGCACGCGCTCGCGGAACCCGGCCCGTCCGGGCGGCGGCACGTAGAACAGCACCGCGGTGTGGAAGACCACGAGCGTGGCGTCGTCCGGGGCCTCCATCGCCAGCTCGTCGAGGTCCCCGGTCGTGAGGTCGCCGCGGACGATTCGCGGCGGGTCCCGTCTCGCCACCTTTACGGCGGCGCGCAACGTGTCGACGCGGTGCTCCTGCCCGGGCCAGACGAGCAGCTCCAGCCAGCGGATGCGCTCCTCGTCGAAGACGTCGATCGGGTCGAGGTCCAGGCCGGCGCGCCACGCCACCTGCGGGAGTGCGTCGGGCAACGGCGGGTCACCCTCGGTCCGGCAGCGCAGGACGGGCGTCCCCTCGCCGACGGTGTGGCGCCCCGCGTCGTAGTCGAAGCCGTAGCGGTCGGGAAGCAGGCACAGCCCGGCGCTGGCGCCGACTTCGAGCAGCGCGAGCGGCTGGGGCAGGGCGGCCAGCAGCGGCAGCATCAGCGCGCAGCGCGCGGCCTCGTTGGTCTGCGTGCGCCGCTCGAGCATCACCGCCTCGACCTCGTCCCGCCGGTCGTTGAGGACCGTCTGGAACTCCGGCCACCCGGAAGGCGTGCCCGCCACCAGCCGGTAGGCCGCGAACACGAGGTTCGGCTGGCGCTTGGCCGGCGGCAGGCCTTCCAGCCATCCCAGCAGCTCCGCGTCCTCCGCGAACCCGGCCCCGAGCTCGGCGTACAGCGGCGAGCTGTGCGCGAACTCGCGGTACGTCTCGGCCAGCCGGTCGGTCATGCCTCGTACCGTTTCCCCTGGTGCGGGTTCGCCTAGACCTCTCTCTGCCGCCCGAGCGCGTGCTGCTGGCTCTGCGCGAGGAGCCGTGGCCCTTCGCGCTCGTGGGGCGCTGGGCGGGCGGGGGCGCGATCGTCGGCTGTGGGCCGCGGACGCTCCTCGCACCCGGCGAGGACCCGTTCACGCGGCTGGAGGACCTGCCCGCGCCGAGCGCCGACGCGGTCGTCGGCGGTGGTTGGTTCGGCTGGCTCGGCTACGGCCTCGGCGCGCTCGTCGAGCGCATCCCGCCGCGCCCGCCGCGGCCCGTCCCGCTCCCGGACGCGCACCTCGCGTTCTACGACCACGTGCTGCGCATGGACGACGAGGACGTGTGGTGGTTCGAGTCGCTCACGGGCGACACCGCGCCGCTCGACCACCTCCTTGAGTCGCTGGCCGCGGCGCCCGATCCCTCTCCGCCTCCGAGTGCGAAGTTCTCCTTGCGGGGCGGCGCGGGCCACGTGGCGGCGGTCGCGGACTGCGTCGAGCGAATCGCCGCCGGCGAGATCTTCCAGGCCAACCTGTGCCTGCGGCTCGAAGCCGACTGGAACGGAGACGTCGCCGAGCTGTTCGCGGCCGCGGCGCCGCGGCTGCGCCCCGCGTACGGCGCGTGTTTCGTCACACCGTGGGGCGGCATCGCGAGCCTCTCGCCCGAGCTGTTCCTGCGCCGCGCCGGCCGACACGTCACGACCGGCCCGATCAAGGGCACCGCGGCGCATCCCGAGGCGCTGCGCGACTCCGCCAAGGACCGCGCCGAGCACGTGATGATCGTCGACCTGATGCGCAACGACCTCGGCCGGGTCGCCGAGTACGGCAGCGTGCACGCCCCGCCGGAGCCGTCGCTGCAGCCGCACGCCGGCGTGTGGCACCTGGTGAGCGACGTCACCGCGACGCTCGCCCCCGAGCACGGCGACGCCGCCCTGCTGCGCGCGACGTTCCCACCCGGCTCGGTCACCGGCGCGCCCAAGGTGCAGGCGCTGCACGTCATCTCCGAGCTGGAGTCGACCGGGCGCGAGGTCTACACGGGCGCGATCGGCTACGCGAGCCCGAACGCCGGCCTCGAGCTCAACGTCGCCATCCGCACCTTCGAGGTCCGCGCGGGCCGGCTGTGGCTCGGGGCCGGCGGCGGGATCGTGGCCGACTCCGACCCGCACGCCGAGCTCGAGGAGTGTCTGGTCAAGGCGCGCCCGCTGATCTCCGCGATCGGCGGCTCCTTGAGCGCAGTCAAGGGGTCTGACCCTTCATCTTTCGCCGCGCCGCTGGTGAAGGGGCGGCCGGACCCGGCGCTCGGCGTGTTCGAGACGCTGCGCGGGCGCGAGAACCTGGAGGCGCACCTCGACCGGCTGCGGCGCTCGGTGCGCGAGCTCTACGGGGAGGAGCTGCCGGAGATCGAGGTGCCGGACTTCGACGGCGCGGTGCGGATCGACTACGTCCCCGGGCGACCCGTGACGCTCACGACGCGGGAGTACACACCGCGGCCGCTGCCGATCGTGCTCACGCCGCTCACCCTGCCCGGCGGCCTGGGCGCGCACAAGTGGCGCGACCGGCTGCCGCTCGGCGACGCGCTGCTGCTCGACGCCGACGGGACGCTGCTCGAGGCGGCCTGGGCGACCGTGCTGGTCGAGCGCGAAGGCGTGCTCTACACGCCGCGCGAGGACGGTCGCATCCTGCCGGGCACGTCACGGCCCGACGCGATCCAGCAGGACCTGCGGCTGGAGCCGGGCGACCGCCTGTTCGTCAGCTCGTCGCTGGCGGGACTCGTGCCGGCCGTGCTCGCGGGAACCAGCCCGGCACCGCACGCCGGTAGGCCTCGTACTCGGCCCCGAACTGGCGGGTCAGCGCCGGCTCCTCGTACCAGCGCACGAAGCTGAAGAACACGACCATCAGCGCCAGCGCGTACTCCAACAGCGCCAGCGAGCCGAACATCGCCGCCTGGCCGAGCACGCAGGACACGACCGCGATGTACATCGGGTTGCGCACCCAGCGGTAGAGCCCGCCGATCACGAGCTGCTGCGTCGGCGCGACCGGCGCCGGCGTCCCGATGCCCTCGATGACGAAGCGCACGAACGCGTGGATCAGCACCGCCGCCGCCAGCGCCGTGACCACCGCGCCCGGCACAGGCCAGCCGGAGCCCGACCAGCCCGTGATCGCCCACGGGATCACCCCCGCGACGACGCCCGGCGCCAACGCGAAGAACAGCGAGCTGCCGAGCGCCGCCGCGGTGCGATCCCGGGGCATGGCTACACCGTCTCGAGGAAGCCGGTGACCGAGCGCAGGCGCCCATCCTCCGCGACCGTCGCGAAGTCCGTCCCGCGCGCCACCGGCCCGTTGCCGGCCGTCAGCGTCCAGGCGAAGCGCACGACGTCGTTGTGCGCGTCCGGCCCGAACGAGAGCTCGAACCGGTGTCCGGGGAACTGGGCTTGCGCGGCCCCGATCATCGCGGCGATCTGGTCCGGCCCGGAGCCCTGCATCAGCGGGTCGAGGTAGGTGCCGTCCTCGGTCCAGGCCCCGCCGACCAGCGCGCGGCGCCGCTCCGCGTCGCCCTCGTTCCAGGCGGCGATGTACGTGTCCACAACGGAGGTGATCGTCATGCCCGGTAC
The DNA here is from genome assembly GCF_027587175.1 of Solirubrobacter deserti. Lineage (GTDB taxonomy): Bacteria > Actinomycetota > Thermoleophilia > Solirubrobacterales > Solirubrobacteraceae > Solirubrobacter > Solirubrobacter deserti. The sequence continues at coordinate 38,777 of NZ_JAPCID010000056.1, read as the reverse complement.
GATCCCGCGCCGACGTAACTGCTTCAATTACCTCTGAGGTAATGTCCGTCGGACCGCTGATCAAGACGTGGCGCACGCGCCGGCGCCTGAGCCAGCTCGACCTGGCGCTCGAGGCGGGCGTCTCCGCGCGGCACCTCTCGTTCGTGGAGACGGGCCGCAGCCGGCCGAGCGAGCAGATGCTCCTGCACCTCGCCGAGCATCTCGAGGTGCCGCTGCGCGAGCGCAACCGGATGCTGCTCGCCGCGGGCTACGCGCCGGTCTACGCGCAACGCCCGCTCGACGCGCCCGAGCTCGCGCCGATCCGCGGCGCGCTCGACCAGCTGCTCACCGCACACGAGCCGTTTCCCGCGGTCGTGGTCGACCGCCACAGCAACCTCGTGGCCGCCAACGCGGCCTCCCGACTGCTCACCGAGGGCGTCGCGCCCCACCTGCTCGAGCCACCGGTCAACGTGCTCAAGTGCGCGCTGCACCCCGAGGGCATGGCGCCGCGGATCGAGAACCTCGCTGAGTGGCGCGCTCACCTGCTGGGCGACCTCGCCGGCCAGCGCGACCAGACCGGCGATGAGGCGCTCGCCGAGCTCTACGACGAGCTCGCGGGCTACCCGGGGCCGGAGGCCGACAGCGGCGCGCACCCCGTCTTCGTCCCGCTCAAGATCGACGGCCTGACGTTCCTCTCCACGCGCACGACGTTCGGCACCGCGGTCGACGTCACCGTGTCCGAGCTGGCGATCGAGGCGTTCTTCCCCGCGGACGAGGCGACGTTCAGGGCATGTTCGACTCGCCGGTGATGAGCCGGGTGCCGCGGCCGTGGGTGATGAAGCTGAAGCCCCAGCGGATGAACACCAGCAGCCGGTTCTGGAACCCGACGAGGTACCAGAGGTGGATGCCGAGCCACAGCGCCCAGGCGAAGAAGCCGCTCACACGGATGCCCGGCGGCAGCTCCGCGATCGCCCGCGCGCGGCCGAGCGTCGCCAGGTTGCCCTTGTCCTTGTACTTGAACGGCCCGGACGTCCCGCCGCGCAGCTTGGACTTGATCGAGCGCGCGACGTAGCGGCCCATCTGCATCGCCACCGGCGCGACGCCCGGCAGCGGGTCGCCGCCGGCGACCTGGACCATGTCGCCGATCGCGAGCACGTCGGGATGGCCCGGGACGGTGAGGTCGGGCTCGACCAGCAGCCGGCCGACCTTGTCCTGCTCGGCGCCCGCGGCCTCGGCCAGCGTCGTCGCGACGCTCGCGGCGAGCACGCCCGCGGCCCAGATGACCGTGCCGGCGCGCACCTTCTCCTCGCCCTGGTCGGTCTTCATGGTCACACCCTCGGCGTCGATGTCGGTGACCATGTGGTTGGTCAGCGACGTCACGCCGAGCGAGCCGAGCGACTTCTCCGCCTTGGCCGAGAGGCGCTTCGGGAACGCGGCCAGCACGCGGTCGCCGGCTTCGACCAGCAGCACCTTCGCCTGCCAGGTGTCAACCACGCGGAACTCGTCGCGGGTGTCGCGGGCGATCTCGGCGATCTGCCCCGCCATCTCGGCGCCGGTGGGCCCCGCGCCGACGATCACGAAGGTCAGGAGCCGCTCGCGCTCGACGGGATCGGACGCCACTTCGGCCTGCTCGAACGCGTGCAGGATCTGCGCGCGGATGTGCAGCGCGCCCTCGAGCGTCTTGAGCTCGGCGGCGTGCTCCTGCCATTCCGGGTGCCCGAAGTAGTTGTACTTGGAGCCGCCGCCGACCACGAGCGTGTCGTAGTCGAGCGTCTCCGCGCCCGCGGCGGTCCGCAACTTGACGGTCTTCGCGGTCAGATCGAAGCCCTCGGCCTCGGCGAGCATCACCGACACGTTCCCCTGCCTGCGGAAGATCGCGCGCAGCGGGTACGCGACCTCGCCGGTGGCCAGTGCGCCCGTCGCGACCTGGTAGGCCAGCGGCTGGAACAGGTGGAAGTTGCGGCGGTCGACGATCGTCACGTCGACGTCGGCGTCCTTGAGATGCAGAGCGGCCTGCAGGCCTCCGAAGCCCCCGCCCACGATGACGACACGATGCTTTGGCATTTCCTCCAGACTATTGGTATGAGATTTGGCATCGCGATCCTCCGCGCCGTCATCGGCGGCCTCTTCATCGGTCATGGGCTCCAGAAGCTCAAGGGCTGGTTCGGTGGCTACGGCATCGAGGGGACGGGCGGCTGGATGGAGTCCCAGGGGCTCTTCCCCGGCACGCACCACGCCACGGCGGCGGGCGTGGCCGAGACGGCGGGCGGCGCCGCGCTGGTCGCCGGCCTCGCGACCCCCGCGGCCGCCGCGGCGCTCACCGGCTCCATGACCGTCGCCACGCTCAAGGTCCACGGCCCGAACGGCGTATGGGGCCAGAACAACGGCTATGAGCTGCCGCTGGTCATGACCGTGGCGCTGTTCGCGGTCACCGCCTCGGGCCCTGGCTCGTTCGCGCTCGACCGACGCGAATGGGGCACGGCCTGGGCGCTCGCTGCCCTCGGCGCCGGCATCGCCGGTGGCCTCGGGGCGATCAAGTACTCGGACTCCAACGCGCCGGCCGAGACCCCCGAGGCCGCGCCCGCGGAGGCCGCCTAGCGGATCGAACGCTCGCTCAGCTCCAGGGCCCGCGCGGCGTCGCCGCGCGTGACGAAGTTCGGCCCGGTGGCGACCACGTCACCCTGCGACGGGAAGATCCCATAGCGGGCGCGCAGAGCGAGCATCTCGATCGGCAGATAGCCCTGCAGGTAGGGCTGCTGGTCCACGGCGAAGCCGATCCGGCCCGCCTGGACCGCTTTGAGCACGTCCGGGCCGAGGTCGAAGGTGCCGATCTTCACGTCCTGCCCGGCGAGCGCGTCCGCCGCCGCGAGCCCGCCGAGCGAGTTCGTGGCGAGCACCCCGTCGGCGCGGTCCGCGCGCACGGCGGCGGCGATCCGCGCCGGTGTCCCCGGGGCGTCGTCCATGATCGCGAGCACGCGTGCGCTCCCGCCCGCCTGCTCCAGCGCCTCGATCATGCCCGCGCAGCGCTGGTCCAGGCCGGTGTTGCCGACCTGCTGGTTGACGCAGAGCGCGCGCTCGACGCCCGCGCGTGCCAGCCGCCGACCCGCCTCCCGTCCCGCCCGGAGCTCCTCCTGGCCGACGTGGGCGAGCACGCCGAACGAGCGGAACTCCCCGCTGCCGGAGTTGATCGAGACGACCGGGATGCCAGCGTCGACGGCCCGCTCGATCGCGGGCCTGAGCCCGGCCTCCGGGATCGAGACGACGAGCCCGTCGGGCCGCGTCGCGACCGCCTCGTCGATCAGCTGCACCATGCGGTCCAGCGAGTACTCGTCGGGCGACTGGTAGTCCACGAGCACGTCCAGGCGGCGCGCGGCGGCGTCGACCCCGTTGCGGATGATCGCCCAGAACTTCGAGGACGCCGGGCCGTGCGTGACGACCGCGATCCGCACCGCACCGTCGGGCGCCGGCGCGCCCGCGACGGGCGTGGAGCTCGGCTCGCCGGAGACGGTCACGTCCGGCTCGCGCACGACCGTTGGCTCGCCGCAGCCCGCCAGCAGCAGCACGACCATGCACGCCAGCAGCCACCGCCAGCGCGGGGCGGCGCCACGGTCCGGCGTTCGGGTGCGGGCGGGCGGCTTCATACGGGCAGCCTCGCCATCAGTCTCGTCCCTTCGCCGACCGGGCTGTCGATCTCGAGCGTCCCGCCGACGGTCGCGACACGGTCGTCGAGTCCACGCAGGCCCGCGCCCACGGACGGGTCCACGCCGCCGACGCCGTCGTCGGCCACGCGCACCACGAGCGCCTCCGGCTCGAGCTTGACGGCCACCCACGCCCGCGAAGCCTCGGCGTAGCGGGCCACGTTGGTCAGCGCCTCGGCGACCAGGAAGTACGCGGCGGCCTCGATCGGCGCGGGCAGGCGCTCGTCCGGCAGCTCGACCTCGACGTCGACGGGCACGGTCGCGCGGTCCGCGAGCGACTGGATCGCCGGCGCGAGCCCGCGGTCGGTGAGGATCGCTGGGTGGATGCCGCGCGCGAGCTCGCGTAGCTCGGCGAGCGCGCTCGCGAGCCGCTCGGACAGCTCGTCGATCGCGGGGTCCTTCAGCCGCGCCTTGAGGATCCGCAGGTCCAGCGCGAGCGCGACCAGCTGCTGCTGCGCGCCGTCGTGCAGGTTGCGCTCGATCCGGCGCCGCGCGGCGTCGCCCGCCTCCATGATCCGCGCGCGTGAGAGCCGCAGCTCCTCCAGCCGGGCCTGGAGGTCCGCGCGCAGGCGCTCGTTGTCCAGCGCGAGCGCGCTCGAAGCGGCCGCCGCTTCCACCAGCTCCTGCGACGTGTCCAGCGAGGCGTCGTGAACGATCGCCGCGAGCCGACGGCCGTCGCGCTCGACGACCGTCCACGCGCGGCCGGAGCCGGGCGCGGGCAGCTCGACGTCGCGGCCCTGCTCGTCCACGAACTTCTCGCGGTCCGGCAGCCAGTAGGCGACGGACACCGAGCGGTCGCCGAGCGACTCCGCCAGCAGCTCACGCGCGGGGCCCGACCCGGTGATGCGCGGCACGAGCACGGCCTGGGTGATGACGCAGAGCACGCGGTAGAGCGTCTCCAGCGTCGCGATGGTGAGCGCCGCGGCGGGGAACGTGAGCATCAGCAGCACCAGGCCGAGCAGCGGTGTCAGCGCCCACGGGCCGACGAAGTCCACCTCCCCGGAGCCCGACAGACCCTCAGCGCCGAGCTCCACGAGGAGCGCGAACATGAACACGGGGACCAGCGCGACCGCCATCAGCGCGAGGGCCAGCACGGGCCGGATCGTCAGGAACGCGGCCATCCGCCACAGGCTGCGCTCGTTGAGCAGCGCGAGCACCCCGCCGCGCGCACGTCCGGGATAGCGCGGCACCTTCGCGTCCAGCCAGCGGTTCGCGGCGCGCCGGTCCAGCCGCGCCAGCGCGCGGCACGCGCCGGCCCCGGCGACCACCAGCGGCAACCCGATCCCGACCACGCTCAGCGCGGCGCCGATCACCAGCAGCGCGACCGCCGGCCACGCGAGCAGCGTCACCGGCAGGCTGACGATCAGGTATGCGACGGCGTGGCCCGCACGGACGATCCGGTCGTCCAGATCGAGGGCGGCGATCACGACCGGCCCTCGACGGACACGTCGCCGGTCCCGCTCAGCACCTGCACGCTGTACGGGGCGTCCGGGCGCGCGATGATGCCGCGCACCACCGCGTCGCCCGAGCTGGTCTCCGCGTCGAGGTCGTAGCGGCCGGCCGGCATCACGGCGCGCACGTCGCCGGAAGCGGTGCGCAGGATCATGCGCGGCGGCGCGCACGCGGCCTGGACGGTCACCGTGCCGGAGCTCGCTCGCGCGTCCAGCGCGTTCCCGCAGTAGCCGGAGATGTCGATCGCGCCCTCGCCGGTCGTGACCGTGGCCGAACCGCGGTACCCGCGCAGCCAGACGTCCCCGGAGCTCGTGCGGATCTCGAGCGGGACGTTGTCGGGGACGAGGATCCGATAGGAGACGCTGCACGGCCCCAGCACCGCCGTCGGGCAGCGTGACCGCAACCCGAAGGTGCCGGCCCGCGGCAGCTTCTCCACCCGCGGGCGGTGCCCGAAGGCGTAGCGCTCGTCGCGCCGGACCTCGACGCTGTCGCGCCGGCCGCCGCCGACGACCACGATGTCGCTGTCGGCGACGTCGAACGTCAGCCCTTCCAGCGTTCCCTCGACCACGAACGTGGGCCGCACCTGCTCGGTGGATGCCACCGAGGCGATCGCGAGCACAAGGATGCCGCCCACCACGAGGAGGGCCGAGATTGCCACGACACGGCCCCACGGCGACAGCATGAAGGGGCGAGCTTATATCCGGCGCTGGCATGAACGCCAGCGCCGGAGGTCACTCAGGCGAAGCGCACGCGCGCGTGCGACCGGCGACGCTCGCCGCGGCGCAGCTGGCGCCCGCGGGCGCCGAGCATCAGGACGGCGTCGGCGCTCGGGCGCAGCGGGTCGGCGACGGCGTGCCCGTCGTCGAGCGACAGCGCGGCCCACAGCTCGTCGCCCACCTCGGCGATCAGGACGTCGCCGCCGGGAGCGTGGCTGGAGTCCAGCGCGGCCAGCCGCTCGATCGCGGCCGCGTCCGTCGTGCGGGCCGGGCGGATCCGCAGCGTGGAATGGGTCACGGGGATCTCCTTGCGTCGAGTCAGGCGACCAATGCGTGCTCGCATCGAGTCTTGGTTTCGCGGTCGCTGGTTGAACATGACTCCATCTTCGTGCTGAGACGCACCCCTTACATCAGGCGGATGGTGCGCGATCCGTACGCCGACCCCTTACGATCCGGCGGTCATGATCGCCGTCGTCACCGGAGCCGGTTCCGGCATAGGGAGAGCGGCCGCGCAGGCCCTTAGCGCGGACGGCTGGACGGTCGTCGCGGCCGGCCGGCGGGAGGCGCCGCTGCTCGAGACGCTCGGTGACGCGAACGGGCTCGCGGTGCCGACCGACGTCACGGACCCCGACTCCGTCGCGTCGCTGTTCACCAAGGTCCAGCAGGCCTACGGCCGGATCGACCTGCTGTTCAACAACGCGGGCGCCGGGCTCACCAAGCCCGTGGCCGAGATCACCTACGACGAGTGGCAGGCCGTCGTGGACGTCAATCTCACCGGCACCTTCCTGTGCGCGCAGGCTGCGTTCCGGGTGATGGCCGCGCAGGACCCGCGCGGCGGGCGCATCATCAACAACGGCTCGCTCTCGGCTTACGTCCCGCGCCCGCAGGCGATCGCCTACAACGCGACCAAGCACGCGGTCACGGGGATCACCAAGTCGCTTTCGCTGGAGGGCCGTGAGTTCGACATCGCGTGCGGCCAGATCGACATCGGCAACGCGGCCACGGACATGACCGCGCGGATGAGCGGCGGCGTGCTGCAGGCCGACGGCTCGCTCGCGCCAGAGCCCACGATGGACGTGGCGCACGTCGGACGCGCGGTCGCGCAGATGGCGGCGCTCCCGCTCGACGCCAACGTCCAGTACATGACCGTGATGGCGACCAAGATGCCCTACGTCGGCCGCGGCTGAGCGGGTTCAGCGGCGGGCGATCCGGGGGGAATCGCCCGCCGCGACAGGACTCTGCGGCATCGGCCTTGGCGCGACATTGGCAGGATCTTGGAGCGCTGTAGGCTGCGCCGATCGTCGTCAGGCTCGAGGCCGTGCTCGGGCTGACGAACGCGTTCCGGGCCGAGGCCGGCCTCTCGACCGGCGACACGGTGCAGGTGAGCCTGGAGCGCGACGAAACGCCGCGCGAGCGACGCGCTACGTAGACACTCGCGCGGCTGCGCGAAAGCGGCCGGGCGGGACCCCGCGGGCGCGGCGGAACGCGCGGCTGAAGGCGTACACCGACGTGTAGCCGACGGCCGCCGCGACCTGCTCGAGCGGCTCGTCGCCCTCGCGCAGGCGCTGCGCGGCGAGGCTCATCCGCCAGCGCGTGAGGTAGGTGGCGGGCGCCTCGCCCAGGACGGCGGCGAAGCGCCGCGTGAGCGTCGCGCGCGAGACCGCGGTCTCCCGCGCGAGCGTGGCGGTCGTCCACTCGCGCGCGGGGTCCGCGTGCAGCTTGGCGACGGCCGCGCCCACCACCGGGTCGCGCAGCGCGCCGAGCCACGTCGGCTGCTCGGGCAGCCACGCCCGCAGCAGCTGGACGAGCAGGATGTCCACGAGGCTGTCGAGGATCACGGCCGTGGCGAGCCGCGGGTGCGCGAGCTCGCGGCCGAGCAGCCGGATCGTGTCCTCGAGCTCGTCCGCGCCGCGCAGCACGACCACGTCCGGCAGCGACTGGAACGGCGGCGTGTCGTACTCGTAGTGGGCGCACAGGATGCGGGCGCGGACCTCGCCCGTGCCGATCCGGCCGATGCCCTCCGAGATCGCCTCGTACGTGCTCGACGCGCGGATGACCGGGTCGCTGCCGAGCGTGTGCTCGCTGCCGTGCGGGAGCAGGATCACGTCGCCGGCCGCGAGCTCGAACGGCTCACCGCCGCCGACGGTGAACCACACGCTGCCGTGCGTCACGGCATGGAGCGCGGCGCCGTCGACGCGGCTCGCGTGCCACGCCCAGTCGGTGCCGGCGTCGATGCGGGCGCCGAGCACGCCGCGCACGCCGGTCACGGCCAGGATGTCGGCGAGAACGTCCTGAGTCATCTGGATATCGATTCGCTTCCGACAGTCATTGATTGGCTCACGCTGCAGCTTAGCCTCTGAAGCCATGAACTTGAACGGCACCACGGCGCTCGTCACGGGCGCCAACCGCGGCCTCGGCCGCCACTTCGCCCAGCAGTTGCTCGAACGCGGCGCGGCCAAGGTCTACGCCGCCGCGCGTGACCCGCGGACGATCGACCTTCCCGGCGTCGTCCCGATCGCGCTCGACATCACCGATCCCGAGTCGGTCGCGCGCGCCGCGGCCGCCGCGCCCGACGTCGACGTGCTCATCAACAACGCCGGCGTCTCGCTGCACCAGAACCTCGTGACGGGGGACCTGGACAAGATCCGCCGCGAGCTGGAGACGAACTTCTTCGGCACGCTGAACGTGATCCGCGCCTTCACGCCGCTGCGCGCGATCCTGAACATGAACTCCCGGCTCTCGTGGATCTCGTACGCGGGCGCGGGCGGCTACGCGGCGTCGAAGGCGGCGCAGTGGAGCCTCACCAACACCGTGCGCCTGGAGCTGCCGGACACGCTCGTCACGGGCGTCTACCTGAGCGCGACCGACACCGACATGATGGCCGGCTGGGACATCCCGAAGAACGACCCGGCGGACGTCGTCCGGCAGGCGGTCGACGGGCTCGAAGCCGACGCGCTGGAAGTGATCGCCGACGAGGACACGGCGCAGGCCAAGGCCGACCTCAGCGCCGAGCCCGCCCTGGCCACCTAGCCTCGGGTGGGTGCGGCTCGTCGAGGCGATCCTGCCGGCCCGCATGGGCGCGGCGTTCCGGTGGCTGGTCGGCTCCTCGTGGCTGAGCAATCTGGGTGACGGGATCGCGCTGGCCGCCGGGCCGCTGCTGATCGCCTCCGAGACGCAGGAGCCGCTGCTGGTGGCGCTCGCCGCGCTGCTGCAGCGGCTGCCGTGGCTGCTGCTCGTCCTGTACGCGGGCGTGCTCGCGGACCGGCTCGACCGGCGACGGATGGTCGTGATCGCGAACGGGCTGCGAGTGGGCGTGCTGGCGGCGCTGGCGGGCGCGCTGGCGGCGGACGCGGTGAACGTCGCGGTCGTGCTGGTCGCGATGCTGGCGCTCGGCGTCGCGGAGGTGTTCGCCGACATCGCCGGGCACACGCTGCTGCCGATGGTGATCGAGAAGGCGGACCTGGGGATCGGCAACGCGCGGTTGATGGCCGGGTTCCTGACGGGCAACCAGCTCGTCGGTCCCGCGCTCGGCGCCGCGCTGTTCGCGGCCGGCCGCGCATGGCCGTTCATGGTCCAGGCCGTCCTGATGGCGCTCGCGGTGCTGCTCGTCACGCGCATGCGCGTGCCGCCGCTCGCCCGGCCGGACGCGCCCGCGCACGTGTGGCGCGACGTGCGCGAAGGGTTCGCGTGGCTGTGGGGCAACGCGCCGGTGCGGACGCTCGCGCTCACGATCGTCACCTTCAACGTGACGTTCGGCGCCGCGTGGTCGGTGCTCGTCCTGTACGCGGATCGACGGCTCGGGCTGGGCGCCGTCGGGTTCGGGCTGCTCTCGACGCTCGTCGCCGTCGGCGGGATCTTCGGCACGCTCGCCTACGACCGGCTCGAGCGGCGCTTCCGACTGGCGACGCTGATGCGCGTCGGGCTCGCGATCGAGACGTGCACCCACCTCGGGCTCGCCCTGACCACCAGCGCCGCGGTTGCGATGGCGATCATGGTCGTGTTCGGCGCGCACATCTTCGTCTGGGGGACGCTGTCGATGGCCGTGCGCATGCGCGCGACGCCGGCCGAGCTGCAGGGCCGCGTCGGCAGCGTCTACTCGCTCGGCGTGCACGGCGGCATCCTGGTCGGGCAGGCGATCGGCGGGGTGCTCGCGAGCGTCGCGGGGCTCACCGCGCCGTTCTGGTTCGGCTTCGCCGGCTCGGCGCTCATCCTCGCGCTGATCTGGCGCGCCCTCGCGGACGTCGCCCACGTAGAGTCCGCGCGATGAGCGTCGAGGTACGTGACGTGGCGGACGGCCTGTGGCTGTGGCGCCAGCCCCATCCGGCCTGGGAACCGGGCAACGATGACTGGAATTCCGAGGTGTCCTCGTTCGCGGTGCGCTCGGGCGGCGTCACGCTGCTGCTGGACCCACTCGCGCCGCACCCGCGCGAGCGCGCCGTGTGGGACCGGATCGAGCAGGTCGACCATGTCGTCGTGATCAAGCCCGACCACGTGCGGGACGTCGACCTGTTCGCGCGCTGGTACGGGGCAGAGGCGCACGGGCCGATGATGTACTGGCGCGACGACATCCCGAAGACCGAGCTCGCGCCGGTGCGCCCGGGGGACGAGCTTCCCGGCGGGTTGATCGCGCTCGACGACGGGCGCAACATGCTCGAGACGCCGCTGTATCTGCCCGAGCAGCAGGCGCTGATCTTCGCCGACGGCATGACCGCACCGCACGGCGAGCTGCTGGTGTGGAGCACGCCGTACCACGAGACGCGCGTGCTGCCGGCGCTGCGCGCGATGCTCGGGCTGCCGTTCGAGCACGTGCTCGTCTCCCACGGCGAGCCCGTGCACACGCGCGCGGACTTCGAGGCGGCGCTGGACCGCGCGCCCTGGGGCGAGGTCGAGGGCTAGAAGGCCTTGTAGAGCTTGCCGACCTCGGCGGCGAGCTCCGGCACCGGGCCGTCGACGAGGGCGCCGGGGAGCACGGTCGTGATCGGCAACGGCGCGACCGGCCCCGGTGGGCGGCCGAGCTCCTCCCGCCAGGCGACGAACATGTCCGTGGACGCGGCGATGACGATCCGCCCGAGGCCGACCCAGCCGTGCGCCGCGCTGCACATCGCGCAGTGCTCGCCGGACGTGTAGACGGTCGCGGCCGCGCGCTGCTCCAGGCTCAGGTTCGCGCCCGCCCAGCGTGCGATGGCGATCTCGGGGTGCTGGGTCCCGTCGCCGGAGACCACGTGGTTGTGGTCCTCGAAGAGCACCTCGCCCTCCGCGGAGACGAGGACCGAGCCGAACGGCTCGTCCCCCGCCTCGAGGGCCTGCGCCGCCAGGTCGACCGCGCGGCGCAGGTAGGTCAGGTCGGTGTCGGTGATCACACCGGCATTAAGTACCGGCTGTGCCGCTCACGCGCACGCCCGTCGAGGTGCCGCCCTGCCGCACGACACCGTCCGTGAACACGGCGACACTGCCTCTCATGAGCGTGGTCCTGCGATTGGAGGTCGAGTTCGCGCCGACGGAGCGCGACGGGCGGCGACGGCCCGCGCGCGACGGCTATCGCGCGTCGCTGTCGTTCGGACGGCGCCGCCGCGACGTCGAGCCGATCGTGCACGAGGCGGTGCTCGTGTTCGAGGAGGTGGCCGAGGTCGCGCCGGGCGGCTCGGCGATCGCCCGCGCGTGGATGTTCGACGAGCTACCGCGACGGGGGGTGGACGACGACGCCGTGGTCGCGCTGCTCGAGCGCGACCGGATCGTCGGCCGTGCGCGGGTGCTGTCCGTGCACGAGGACGACACCGCCCAGCCGCTGCGCGACTTCGAGGCCGCGAAGCGCAGGGTGTTCGGTGAACCACACCATGGAGCGGCAGACGGGGTCAACGGCGCCGCGTAGCGTGCCGGGCATGCTCAGGGTCTGCCTTCTCGCGTTCTGCATCCTCGGCCTCGGCGCAGGGTCCGCGAACGCCGCCACCGTCATGGCCTGCGGGTCCAAGTTCCGCCAGCACCCGTCCTCGTGCGCCGTCGGCAGCGGCGCGAGCGGCGCCAACTTCACCAGCCTGAAGTGGCGCGGCTGGGGCAAGCCGATCGCGACGGCGCGTGGGCGCCAGACCGCCAATCACCGCGACCGCGACGGCTCGCTCCCGCGCTACCGGACGACCGTGCAGGTGGGCGGGCTCGACTTCTGCGACGGCCGCTCCGTGTACACGCAGATCCGCTTCAAGACGTCGTGGCCGGACCAGCGCGCCCGCTACTCGGAGTGGCTGGCGCTCGACGGCTGCTGACCGTGGACGGTCTCGAGGTGTTGACGCGCGCCGACATCTGACCGCGGGCTGACTGCTTGTCGCGTGCGGTGGGAAGCGTCACGCCATGAGCGTGCAGTCCCCGACCGCGCTGACGCACGGGCTCGCCGGCCTCGGCCGGACGTTGCGGGGCCTCGAGCTGCGGCTGGAGGCGCCGGGCGCCGAGGAGGCCCGCCACGTGCGCGACGAGCTGATCGCCCAGATCGACGACTACCTGCTGCCACGCCTGCAGAGCATGGAGGCGCCGCTGCTGATGGTCGTGGGCGGCTCGACCGGCGCGGGCAAGTCGACGCTGGTCAACAGCCTCGTCGGCGCGCCCGTGAGCGCGGCCGGCGTGCTGCGGCCGACGACCCGCTCGCCCGTGCTCGTGTGCCATCCGGACGACCTGCGCTGGTTCGAGGACGACCGCATCCTGCCGGGGATGAGCCGTACGACCGGCCGGGACGCCGGGCCGGGTGGCCTGGAGCTCGCGCCGACGAGCGGGCTGCCGACGGGCGTGGCGCTGCTCGACTCACCGGACATCGACTCCGTGGTCGACACCAACCGCGCGCTGGCCCGCCAGCTGCTGGCGGCGGCCGACGCGTGGCTGTTCGTGACCACCGCGGCCCGCTACGCCGACGCCGTCCCGTGGGAGCTGCTGCAGAGCGCGCGGGACCGCGGCACCGCGCTCTCGCTCGTGCTGGACCGCGTGCCGCGCGAAGGCGCCGCCGAGGTCTCCGGGCATCTGCGCGCGATGATGGCCGAGCAAGGCCTGGGCGCCGCCGAGCTGCTGGTCGTGCCCGAGACGGCGCTGGAGGACGGGCGCCTGCCGGCGGCCGCGCTGGCGCCGGTCCGCGGCTGGCTCGACGGCCTGGCGGCGGACGCCACCGGCCGCGCGGACCTCGTCCGCCGCACGCTCACCGGCGCGCTCGAGAGCCTGCCGCGGCGCGTCGGCGCCGTGGGCAAAGCGCTCGATGAGCAGCAGGCGACCGCGGTCCAGCTGCGCGCCGATGTCGAAGGCGCGTACGAGCGCGGGCTGGACGAGATCGATGAGGCGCTGCGCAGCGGGACGCTCCTGCGCGGCGAGGTCCTCGCCCGCTGGCACGAGGTCGTCGGGACCGGCGATCTGATGCGCGAGCTCGAGTCCCGGCTCTCGCGTGTGCGTGACCGGCTCCGCTCGCTCGTGACCGGCGGGCCCGCGCCCGAGGCGCGCCTGCAGGCCGCGGTGCGCTCCAACGTCGACGCGGTCGTGCACGCCGCGGCGGACCGCGCCGCGGAGCGCGCCGCGACCGACTGGCGCAGCCGCCCGGCCGGTCGCGCACTGCTGGAGGGCACCGGCCGGCTCGACGCCGCCTCCGCCGCGCTGCTCGACCGCACGCGCGAGGAGGTCCGCGCCTGGCAGGGCGACGTCTTCGAGCTCGTGCGCAAGGAAGCCGGCAACCGCCGCCAGACCGCGCGCTTCGCGTCGCTCGGCGTCAACGGCGCCGGCCTGGTGGTGATGTTGGCGGTGTTCGCCCAGACGGGCGGGCTCACCGGCGCCGAGCTCGCGGTCGCGGGCGGGACCTCCGCGGCGGGCCAGCGCATCCTCGAGGCGCTGCTGGGCGACCAGGCCGTGCGCACGCTCGCCGCCCGCGCGCGCACGATGCTGCTCGAGCGCACCCGCGGGCTCCTGGAGGCCGAGGCGGAGCGCTACGAGGCGCTGCTCGCGCCCGCGGCGCCGCCGACGGACGCAGCGGTCCAGCTGCGCGAGACCGTGCGGAGCCTCGAGTCCGCGCGATGAGCAAGCTCGACCAGCGCCTGAGCGCGCTCGCCGAGGCCGTAGAGCTCGCCGAAGGCCGGCTGGATCCGGAAGTCGTGGCGCCGGCCCGCGCGCTCGTGCGGCGCGCCGGCGAACGCCTCGGCCACGGGCTCGACGCCACCGTCGTCGCGCTCGCCGGCCCGACCGGCGCCGGCAAGTCGACCCTGTTCAACCTGCTCGTCGGGCGCGAGCTCTCGCGCTCCGGCGTGCGCCGGCCGACGACGTCCACCACGACCGCGGCGGTCGGCGAAGCGGTCGAGCCCGCGCTGCTCGACTGGCTCGAGATCCGGCAACGGCACGCGCTCGGGCCGGAGGCGCCGGAAGGCCTGGCGCTGCTCGACCTGCCCGATTTCGACTCCATCGAGGCCGCCCATCGCGCCGAGGTCGACCGGCTCGTGCGGATGGTCGACCTGCTGGTGTGGGTCGTCGATCCGCAGAAGTACGCGGACGCGACGCTGCACGAGGGCTACCTGCGCCCGATGGCCGGGCACGCGGCGGCGATGCTCGTCGTGCTCAACCAGGCGGACCTGCTCGGCGACCAGGTGGACCGCGCGCGCAAGGACCTGCAGCGCGTGCTCGCGTCCAGCGGGCTGGGCGACATGCCCGTGCTCGCGCTGTCGGCGCGCACCGGCCAGGGGACCGACGCGTTGCGCGAGGCGGTCGAGGAGCGCGTGCGCAGCCGCAAGGCCGCGCTGGCCCGGCTCGAAGCCGACGTGTCCTCCGTCGCGGAGCCGTTGCGCGCCGCCGCGGGGAAGGGTCGCGCCGCGGGCGTGAGCCGGCGCGACCGCGAGCGGCTCGTCGCCGCGCTGTCGGACGCGGCGGGCCTGCCGGGCGTCGTGCGCGCCGTCGAGCGTGCGCACAAGCACCGCGGCGCGCTCGCGGCCGGCGTGCCGTGGATCTCCTGGGTGCGGCGGCTGCGGCCCGACCCGCTCCGGCGCCTGGGGCTCGAGCGCGCACAGGCCGAGGACGCGCGCACGTCACTGCCGCCGCCGACGCCGGTGGAGCGCTCGCTGCTCGACTCCGCCATCCGCACGCTCGCCCACGACGCGTCGTCCGGGTTGCCGGAGCCGTGGCCCGCGCTGGCGCGCCGCGCCGCCACCGCCGAGGAGGGCGCGCTGGCCGACCGGCTCGACCGCGCGATGGCGGGCGCGGACCTGCGGATGACCCGACCGCGGTGGTGGCGTGTCGCGCGCGGGCTGCAGCTCGCGTGCGCACTGGCGGCCGCGGCCGGCGCGCTGTGGCTCGTCGCGCTGGCGGGGCTCGGCTATCTCCAGCTCGACGACGTCGTGCCGACACCCGACATCGGAGGCGTCCCCGCGCCGACCGCGCTGCTCATCGGCGGCCTGCTGGCCGGGCTGTTGCTGGCGCTGATCGCGCGGCTGGTCAACCGGGCGGGCGCGCGCCGCCGCGCGCGGCGCGCACGCCGGGCACTGCACGAGCGCATCACCGGCGTGGCCGAGGAGCTCGTGATCGCTCCGCTGGAAGTCGAGCTGGCCGTTCCGGCCGCGCTCGGCCGCGCCCTCAAGGGCGAACGCAAACGCGGCCGCGGCCTAGAAGCGCACGAGCATCTTGCCCGTGTTGGCGCCGCGCAGTAGGTCGATGAAGGCCTGCGGCGCGGCCTCGACGCCACCGTCGACGATCGTCTCGCGGAACTGCACGCGGCCGTCCGCGACCCACGGGCCGACCTCGTCGATGAACGCCTGCCGGCGGTCGCCGTGGTCGCTGATGATGAAGCCCTGCAGCTTGAGCCGCTTGCCGATGGCCTGCATGAGCTGGAACGGCGCGGGCTCGTCGGTGTTGTAGCTGGAGATCGCGCCGCACAGGGCCGCGCGGCCGTTCTGCTTCATGGCGTGGATGGCCGCGGCGAAGTGGTCGCCGCCGACGTTGTCGAAGTAGACGTCGATGCCGTCGGGCGCGGCTTCCCGCAGCAGCGTGCGCACCTCGCCGTCGTGGTAGTCGAACGCGGCGTCGAAGCCCAACTCGTTCAGCCACTCGACCTTCTCGGGCGAGCCGGCGGAGCCGATCACGGTGTGCCCCTTGAGCTTGGCGATCTGGCCCGCGAGCGACCCGACGGCGCCCGCGGCGCCGCTCACGAACACGATGTCCCCGTCGCGCAGCTCCGCGATGTCGAGCAGGCCGACGTAGGCGGTCAGGCCCGGCATCCCGAGGACGCCGATGAACGCGGACTCCGGGACGCCCGCGGGCGGTGTGACCTTCTGCGCGTACTGCGCCTTGACCACGGCCACCTCGCGCCAGCCGAGGCCGTGCACCACGAGATCGCCCTCGGCGAACCCGTCGACCTTGGATGCGATGACTTCGCCGATCGCGGCGCCGTCGAGCTGCTGGCCGATCTGCCACGGCGGCGTGTACGACTTGACGTCCTTCATCCGCCCCCGCATGTACGGGTCGACGGACATGTACCGGTTGCGCACGACGAGCTCGCCCCGCTGGGGCGCGCGGACGTCGGTCTCAGCGAGCTCGAAGTTGGACGGCTCCGGCTCGCCCTCGGGGCGCGAAGCGAGCCTGATCTCTCGGCTGGTCATCGCCGTTGACGCTACCCACCCGCTCGACCTCGACGCGGTTGTCGTGGTAGACGGCGCCGCCGCCCATGTCGGAGTCGCGCTCGTCGGTGGTGGCGTTGACGTTCGCGCCGCCGCGGACGTGCTTGAGCCAGTGGCCCTTGGTGGAGGCGATCACGCCCTGGCGCACGCTGTCGGCGACGAGGACCTCCGCCTCGAACGCGCCGCGTGCGTTGAACACGCGGACCGTGTCGCCGGAGGTCAGGCCGCGCTCGCGCGCGTCGTCCGGGTGCATCGTGATGCGCGGGCCGCCGGCCTTGGCCATGAGGTCCGGCTTGTTGGCGAAGATCGTGTTCAGGAACCAGTGGCTCGCGGGCGCGATCAGCGCCAGGGGGTGCTGCTCGTCCGGCGCGGTGGCCTGGGACGGCGTGTAGCCGGGGATCGGGTCCAGGCCCGCCTCCGCGGCCTTCTCGGAGTAGAACTCGAGCTTGCCGGACGGTGTGGGGAAGCCGTCGGTGAAGGGCACGTAGCGCTCGGGCAGGTAGCGCTTCCAGCCGACTTCCCACAGCTCCTCGAACAGCTCGTCGCCGAGCAGCGTGCGCGCGACCTCCTCGTCGCTCGCGTAGAGCGCCGGTTCATCCAGGTCCATCGCGCGTGCGATCCGGCGGAACGTCTCCAGCGTGGACTTGGCCTCGCCGCGCGGCGCGACCGCCGGGCGGTTCAGGTGCACGTACGAGTGCCCGTAGCCGTCGTTGACGTCCAGGTGCTCGGTCTGCATCGTCGCGGGCAGGACGATGTCCGCGTAGTCGACGGTGTCGGTGGGGAACTGCTCCAGCACGACCGTGAACAGGTCCTCGCGCATGAGGCCCTCGCGCACCCGGCGCTGGTCCGGATTGGAGCCCATGGGATTGGCCTGGTAGACGACGAGCGCCCTGATCGGCGGGTCGTCCTGGTTGAGCAGCTCGTCGGCGAGGCGGACCATGTTGAGCGAGCGGACCGGCTGCTGGAGCAGGTCGTCGCGGTAGACCCCTTCGAAGTTCGGCGTGAAGCGCCCGCTGGTCGAGTACGACGCGCCGCCGCCCGGGTACTGCCAGTCGCCCGTCACGCCCGGGATGGCGTAGAGCATGCGCAGCGCGGCGCCGCCGCCCGCGTGGCGCTGCATGCCCTGCGTGCAGCGGATGCCGGTCGGGCGCGTGGTCGCGAGCCGCTCGCCGAGCGCGCGGATCCGCTCCTCCGGCAGGCCCGTGAGCTCCGCGACCCGCTGCGGCGAGAACTGGAGGATGCGCTCCTTGAACTCGTCGAAGCCGACCGTGTTGCGCGCGATGTACTCGCGATCCTCGGCACCCAGCTCGAGCACGACGTGCAGCAGGCCGAGCGCCAGCGCGGCGTCGGAGCCGGGGAGCGGCGCGAGCCACTCGTCGGCGCGCTCGGCGGTGCGGGTCTTGATCGGGTCGATCGACACCACGTACGCGCCACGCTTCTGGGCCTCGCGCATGAACTTGAACACGTGGTGGCCGGAGGTGAGCGGGTTCGTGCCCCACAGCAGGATCAGCTTGGAGTCCGCGAACGTCTCGGGGTCCATGCCCGCGGCCGTGCCGGTCGTGTAGCTCGCCCCGAGCTTGCCCGCCACGCTGCACGCCGTCATCTCGTGCACCGACGCGCCGAGCACGTTCCACAGCGGCTGGCCGGCGCGGCCCTCCAGGCCCTGCACGTAGCCGAGCGACCCCGTGCCCTGGAACGGCCAGATCGCCTCGCCGCCGAACTCGTCCTTCACCGCGTGCAGCTTCGCCGCGATCTCCGCCGTGGCCTCGTCCCAGCTGATGCGCTCGAACTTGCCCGCGCCCTTCGCCCCGACGCGGCGCATCGGGTACAGGATGCGGTCCTCGGCGCGCACGTGATCCAGGTAGCCGTTGACCTTCGCGCACAACGCGCCTGCCGTGTACGGATGGTCGCGGTTGCCGCGCAGCCGCGTGGCGACGCCGTCCTCGACCGTCACCACCCAGCTGCACCCGTCGGGGCAGTCGAGCGGGCACGCGCCGAAGAACTCCGTCATGGGAATCAGACTACCTCTGCGCCCAGCGCGTTCGCGATTCGTCGCTGAACCACGGCGGGCTGCGCGGTGGCCTCCCGCCACGTCGTGCGGATCACGCGCAGGCCCATCCGCTCGAGCACGAGCTGGCGGGACGCGTCGTCGGCGCGCGCGATCAGGTTGCCGTGGAAGCGCCGGCTGTCGGCTTCGAGGATCAGTCCCCGCTCGGGCCACAGGAAGTCGGGGATGTAGCTCGTGCCGTCCAGTCGCGGGTTGACCAGCGGGATCGGCAGGCCGGCATCGTGGATGAGGTGCAGGACGAGGTTCTCGTTCTCGCTCCTCGTGGGCGCCGCCTCGGCGAGGACGCGACGTAGCTTCTTCGCTCCGCGGCCGGTGTAGGTCACGAGTTGCCCGAGCGTGACGAGCTCCAGGCCGAGCGCATGGTTCACGACGCCGCGCAGGACCTTGACGGTCGCGGTCGCGGTGATGTCGCAGATCGCGCGAGCGGGCGTGACGACGGGGACGCCCCTGTGGACCGTGCCTTCGATGTGATCGGACCGATGGTTGACGATGCCGGCGCGGTCGCGTTTGGTCGGCGACGTCACGTGCGGGTCGTGCTCGATCCAACGCCGGAGGCCCCAGTGGACCACGGCGGACCAGTGGGAGAGGACGGCCCCGGGGCCGCAGGCGAGCACCGCCGCCAGAAACCGGCCTTCGAGGGGGAGGTTGGGGTGCCCCACCGCCCACACTCCGCGATACGCCGGAAACAGCCGTCCTGCCGCGACGCGCTTCGAGATCGCTTGGCGCGACAGCCCGAGCGCGCGCAGATCACGGGCGCTCACCAGGCCCCACTGCCGGGCGGCGATCCGAGCGATCACTTTGTCAACCGCTGGTTGACGAATCGAGCTTTCGACGACCATGCCGCGAATCGTCGCCCGCGGCGCCGTCGCGAAACAAGACGCGATTGCGAAGCTTCTGCGACTTAAGTGCCGCAGAACGTCTGGTAGAAGCGCTCCGGCCCAGGCTCCGCGTAGACCTCGCGGCCCTCGCGCTCCTCGAACGGGCGGGCGAGGACCTCCATCAAGCGGCCGAGCGGCAGCAGGTCGTCGTCCATCGCCGCGGCCAGCGCCTCCTCGACGAGGTGGTTGCGCGGGATGTAGATCGGGTTGACGGAGTTCAACGCCGCCAGGCCGTCCGACGAGGTCAAAGGCCGCCACGAGTCGGCCCACGCGTCGAACTCGGCCGGCGCGGCGAACAGCGCGTGCGCGCGGCGGTTGTCGCCCAACGCGGCGTCCGGCAGGGCGCGGAAGAACGAGGTGAAGTCGACCCGCTGCTCCTCGAGCACCTTCAGGGTCTCCTCGATGAACGCCGTGTCCGGCTCGCGCAGCCCGAGCTTCGCAGCCATGCCGGACCGCCAGGCGCGGCCGTAGCGATCCTCGAACGTCGTCAACACGGACGTCGCCCGCTCGACCGCGTCCTCGCCGCCGATCAGCGGCAACAGCGTCTCGCCCAACCGCGCGAGGTTCCACTGGGCGACGGCCGGCTGGTTGCCATAGGCGTAGCGGCCCATGTGGTCGATCGAGCTGAAGACGGTCGCCGGGTCGTAGCGGTCCATGAACGCGCACGGGCCGTAGTCGATCGTCTCGCCCGAGATCGCCATGTTGTCGGTGTTCATGACGCCGTGGATGAAGCCCACGAGCATCCAGCGCGCCACCAACGAAGCCTGCGCTTCGACGACCGCCTCGAAGAACTCCAGGTACCCGAGCCCCGGGTAGTGGCGGGCGATCGCGTAGTCGGCCAGCTCGCGCAGGCCGCCGTTGCGCGCCGCGTACTCGAACGTCCCCACGCGCAGATGCGAAGAGGCGACGCGCGTGAGCACCGCGCCCGGCAGCGGGCCGGCCTCGCGCATCACCTTCTCGCCCGTGGCGACGACGGCGAGCGCGCGCGTCGTCGGGATGCCGAGCGCGTGCATCGCCTCGCCGATCACGGCCTCGCGCAGCATCGGGCCGACGACGGCCTTGCCGTCCCCGCCGCGCGCGAACGGCGTACGGCCGGAGCCCTTCAGGTGCAGGTCACGGCGCCGCCCCGCGCGATCCACGACCTCGCCGAGCAGCAGCGCGCGCCCGTCGCCCAGCCGCGGCGAGTACCCGCCGAACTGGTGGCCGGCGTAGACCTGGGCGACCGGCGTCGCGCCCTCGGGGACCTCGTTGCCGGCGAAGACATCGACGCCCCACTCCACGCCCAGCTCCGCCGCGAGCGCCTCGTTGTGGATCAGCAGCCGCGGCTGCGGCACCTGCGCCGCCTGCCACGGCACCGAGAGCCCTTCCAGCTCACGGGCGAACGTGTTGTCGAGGGTCGCGACCGCCATGCAGACGAGGTTAGGCGCTGCCCACGGGGGTCGTCCCGAACATCAACGTGCGACGGCGGACGTCGTAGTGCACGATCTGCGCGGTGGACAGCATGTCCTGCAGGTTGTCGGCGTCGTCGGGGTCGACGGTCAGGACCTCCTCCCACGCGCCCTGGTCGAGCACGAGCTGCAGGGTCCACATGCCGGGCTCGCCGGGCTCCCCGGCGATCCACGTGAACTGGTAGTGACTGAGCTGACGCACCTGGATGGTGTCGTCGGTGACGGGCTGCTTGGGTTGGGGCATGCGGCGGGGCTCACCACCCGCCCGCGCGGTCAACCGGCCCGGGTCACGTCGATGACGCCACGCCCCGGGCGAGCAACGCGCGCACCTGCGCGCGAGCGTCTTCGGGCTGCATCAGCGCCACCCCGCGCAGCAGCGCGACGACCACGGCCGCCATCGCCTCGTCGCCGTCGAGGTAGCCGGCCATGGTCGCGCGGAAGCGGGCGTCGCGCGCCTCGAACGCGGGCAGCAGGTCGACGTCGCCCGCCTGGGCCTCCGCCCACAGCACTGCGTACACGCGCGTGTCCAGCGGCCGCTCCTCGAACGCGGCCAGGTACGCGTCGACGAACTCGAGCACGTCGTCGGTCTCCGGCGGCACGAAGCGGTTCTGCAGCTCCAGCGTCAACGCGTCCAGCAGCCCCTGGCGGGACCCGAACTGGTGCGTGACGATCCCGCGGGAGTACCCCGCCGCCTCGCCGACCGCGGCCAGCGTCACCGCGCGCACGCCGCGCGAGGCCACGATCTCCATCGTCGCTTCCAGCAACCGGCGTTCGGTCTGCGCCCGGCGCTCCGCCTGTGTTCGTCTCACATCAGCCAGTGTGTCGGTTGCACCACGGCGTCCTCCAGCGCCTCGCGTCGCAGGGGCTCGATCGCACGGTACTCGGGCGAGCGGATCATGCCCGCGAACGCCGCCCGGCTCGGGTAGCGGACGAGCAGGACCGCGTCCCAGTCCTCGCCCTCGAGCGACGGGAAGCCGGTGCCGAAGAACAGCGGCTCGGCGTCGGCGGCCACCCCCGACGCCAGCAGCGCCTGGCGGTAGTCGTCGTAGCGCGCTGCGCCGCCCGGCCGGAAGCGCAGCAGGTTGAGCATGACCACGGGTCCACCCGGGTCCTCATCGAGGAAGCGATCCAAGTCCATGCTGTCCAGTCTAAGTACTTGCTTGTCATATGGCAAGTTTTGCTGGCATGAGGTCGCCGCGGCGCCTGGATGGACTGACCGCCTGCGTTAGTCTCGCGGGCGTGCCTGAGACGTTCCTGCTCATCGACGGCGAGAACATCGACGCGACGCTCGGCGCCGGCGTCCTCGGCCGGCGCCCCGCCCCGGAGGAGCGCCCGCGCTGGGATCGCGTCCGCGACTACGCCCGCGCCGTCTGGGAGCAGCCCGTGCGCGGCCTGTTCTTCCTCAACGCCTCCGGCACCGTGCCGATGGCGTTCGTCCAGGCCCTGACCGCCCTCGAGTACCGGCCCGTGCTGCTGAGCGGGCCGCCCGACGTGAAGGTCGTCGACGTCGCCATCCAGAAGACGATCGACGCCCTCGCCGAGCGCGGCCACGGCGACCTGCTGCTCGCCTCCCACGACGGCGACTTCGCGCCCCAGGTCGAGAACCTGGCCGAGCAGCCGGGCCGTCGCATCGGGGTCATCGGCTTCCGCGAGATGACCAGCACGCTGCTCACCGAGATCGAGGGCGTCGAGCTGTTCGACCTCGAGGACGACGTCGGAGCGTTCACGGTCGCGCTGCCGCGGATCCGCGTCGTGCCGATCGAGGCCTTCGACCCCTGGACGCTGCTGGGGTAGGCGCGGCGAGAGCCATGGCGTGTGCAAGGGTGCGCGCCATGCGTTCATCGCTAGGGTCTGAAGTACCTCATCAACCTCGCCGCATTGCGCTCGCAGTCGCGGCGGGGGTGCTCGCGGCGGGTACCGGGGTGGCCGTCGCAGCCACCGCCGGCGAGCCAGTGAGCAGCTCCGCGCCGGTCGTCGTCAACGGGTCGTTCATCAGCCCGCTGACCGAGCGCTTCGGCGACGTCCGCGTCGGCAAGGGCGTGTTCGTCACGGCCAACACGACGCTCCGGGCCGACCCGGGACACCACGTGCAGCTCGGGGACCGCACCAACGTGCAGGACAACGTGTCCGTGCTCGCGCTCACCGGCGAGCCCGGCGCGCGCACCGCCGCCACCGGCGCGCGCACGAGCCTCGCGCACCAGGCCGAGGTGGTCAACAGCCGGATCGGCAAGTTCACGTTCATCGGCTTCCGCGCCCGGATCGTCAACGCCACGCTGGCCGACGGCGTGTTCGTCGGCCACGGCGCGATCGTCGACGGCGTCAAGGTTCCGAAGGACCGGTTCGTCGGCGTCGGCCAGGTGGTCACCACGCAGGCGCAGGCGGACGCGCTGCCCAAGAAGACCGAGGGCGACGCGGACTTCCAGCGCGACGTGCTCGAGGTCAACCGCGAGTTCGCCGAGGAGTACGCGCACCTGTACGAGAAGAGTGGCTACACGGCCGTGACCGGGATCAGCCGCTCGCCCAGGACGAGCTTCAACCCCGGCAAGCGCCCGACGATCGGCGCCGGCGCCGTCATCCAGCCGAGCGCGCGGATCGAGGGCGACGTCCGGCTCGGTGCGAACGCGAAGGTCGGGCGGCGCACGTCGATCCGCGCCGACGAGGGCTCGCCGATCAGCGTCGGCGCGAACGCGGAGATCGAGGACCGCGTCACGTTCCACGCGCTCAAGGGCACGAGCGTGAGCATCGGCGCCAACCTCGACACCGACGACAACGTCGTCTTCCACGGGCCGCTGAGGGTCGGCGACCGCCTGACGATCGCCGACGACGCGATCCTGTTCCGCGCGACCGTCGGCAACGACGTCACGATCGAGCATGGCGCGATCATCGCCGGGCCGGCGACCGGCCTCACGCTCCGTGACGGGCTGAGGGTCCCCGCGGGCACGGTGCTCACCAGCCAGGCGCAGGTGGACGCGCTCAAGTAGTTCTGTCACACGGGGGAGGCGGGCGGTGTCTGGATGCCATGACCAGCACCGTTCGCATCCCCCCGACCGAGATCACCGGCGTCAAGGGCGCCATCGTCAAGCGCTTCTCCCGCAAGATGCTCGGGGATGTCCCCGAGTCGCTCGGCGTGCTGTGGCACAACCAGAAGGTCCTGAACTTCGGGTTCGGGCTGGGGCGCAAGACGCAGAAGTGGGACGCATGCCCGCAGGACCTGAAGTCGTTCGCGCACATGGCGGTGGCCAGCCAGGTGGGGTGCAGCTTCTGCCTGGACCTCGGCTACTTCGAGGCCAACAACAAGGGGCTGGACCTCACCAAGGCGCGTGAGGTGCCCGTGTGGCGCAGCTCGGACAAGTTCACGCCGCTCGAGCGCGACGTGCTCGAGTACGCCGAGGCGATGACGAACACGCCGCCCACCGTGACCGACGAGCTGTCCGCCACGCTGCTCAAGGCGCTCGGCCCGGCCGGCCTGCTCGAGCTCACCTCGTTCATCGCGCTGGCGAACTTCTACAGCCGCTCCAACGTCGCGGTCGGGATCGAGGCCGCGGGCTTGGCGGCGCGCTGCGAGCTCAAGCCGCTCGCCGTAGCCTCTCCGGCAGTCGCATGACCGACGATCCGTTCGTCACCCACCGCAGCCTGCTGTTCACGGTCGCCTACGAGATGCTCGGCTCGGCGGCGGACGCCGAGGACGTCGTGCAGGAGACGTGGCTGCGGTGGGAGCCGATCGACCGCGACGAGATCGTCGACCCGCGCGCCTACCTGGTCCGGATCGTCACCCGCCAGGCCCTGAACCGGCTGCGCACGCTCCGGCGCCGGCGCGAGGACTACGTGGGGGAGTGGCTTCCCGAGCCGCTGCTGACCACGCCCGACATCGCCGAGGACGTCGAGCTCGCGGAGTCGGTCAGCATCGCCATGCTCACCGTGCTGGAGACGCTCAAGCCGCACGAGCGCGCGGTGTTCGTGCTCAAGGAGGTCTTCGACTTCCCGTACGAGGACATCGCGGCCGCTGTCGAGAAGTCGCCGGCCGCGGTCCGGCAGATCGCGCACCGCGCGCGCGAGCACGTCGCCGCGCGGCGCCCGCGGATCGAGGTGGACCGCGCCGAGCAGGAACGCGTGGTCGCGCAGTTCATGACCGCGATCGAGTCCGGCGACATCCAGCTGCTGCTGAACGTCCTGGCGCCGGACGTCGTGATCGTCGCCGACGGCGGCGGCGAGGTCGGCGCCGCGCTGCGGCCGATCCGCGGCCCCAAGACGGTCGCGCGCCTGCTCTCGCGCTTCCGCTCGTTCGTGCCGGACGCGGTCGTCGTCCCGATGCACGTCAACGGCATGCCGGGGACGCGGATCGAGCTCGACGGAGCGCTGGACACGGTGATCAGCCTCGTGGTCGAGAACGGCCGCGTGAGCCGCATCTACTCCATCCGCAACCCGCGCAAGCTGGCGCGCGTGTCCGCGGCGGCCGCCCTCACCCGTTGACCGCGAAGGAAGGGTTGACCGACGCTGCGCAGGGGGCGTAGCGTCGGTCCATGCGCCGGGTGCTGATCGTCGCGAACCGCACGGCCGGGACGCCCGATCTGCTGGCCGCGGTCGAGCGGCGCGCCGCCGCCGAGCGGACCGGGTTCACGCTGCTGATTCCCGAGGTCAAGCGCAGCAAGAACGCCGACTGGACGCTCGAGCAGGCGCTCACCGCGCTCCGCAAGGCGGCGGCGGGGGAGACACGGAGCCGGGCGACGCACGTCGACGGCCGCGTCACCGGCCTCGATCCGCTCGCCTCGATCAAGGCCGCGCTCGCCGAGGAGCGCTACGACGAGGTCCTGATCTCGACACTCCCGGCGCGCCGGTCGCTCTGGTTACGCACCGACCTACCGGCCGAGGCGCGCAAGCTGGGCGTGCCGGTCACGGTCGTCAGCGCGCCGGAGGAGGCGAGGATGGGGCTCAAGGACCTGCCGGTGATCGGCGGCCCCAGCTGAGATCATCCGCTGGGTGAAGGTCGCGCTCGTCACGGGGGTCAGCCGCCGCGCGGGCATCGGGTTCGCGATCGCGCGCCGGCTCACGGAGGCCGGCGTAAAGGTGTTCGCGCACCATCACGTGGCCCACGACGCCGAGCGGGCGTGGGGCGCGGACCCGGCCGGCATCGAAGCGGTGATCGCGCAGCTCGGCGGGGAGACGGCGCACGCCGGGTTCGACCTCGCGCGGCCGGACGCGCCCGCGCAGTTGATCGACGCCGCGCGCGCCGCCTTCGGGCACGTGGACATCCTCGTCTGCAACCACGCGTCGAGCGGGCCGGACGGCGCGCTCGAAGACGTCACGGCCGAGATGCTCGACGCGCACTGGGCGGTCAACACGCGCGCGTCGCTGCTGCTGGCGCAGGCGTTCGCGGCCCAGCACGACGGGCGCGAAGGTGGGCGGATCGTGCTGCTGACGTCCGGCCAAGGGCAAGGGCCGATGCCCGGTGCGATCGCCTATGCGACATCGAAGGGCGCGCTGGCGGCGATCACACTCTCCCTGGCGGACGGGCTCGCCGACCGCGGCATCACGGTCAACTGCGTCAACCCCGGGCCGACCGACACCGGGTGGGCGACGCCCGGGCTGCTGGACGCGGTGACCGAGCACATGCCCGCCGGCCGCTGGGGCGAGCCGGACGACGCGGCGCGGCTGATCGCGTTCCTGGTCTCCGACGACGGGCGCTGGATCACGGGCCAGACGATCCACAGCGAGGGCGGCTTCCGGCGCGGCGAGTAATCATCCCGGGTGTGATCGCCGTCACCACACCCACCGGAAACGTCGGGCGCCACGTCACCGCCATGCTGATCCGCGCCGGCGTCCGCCCACGCGTGCTCGTGCGCGACCCCGCCAAGCTCGACCATCCGGACCACGTCGACGCCGTCCAGGTCGACCTCACCGACCGGGACGCGGTCGCCGCGGCCATGGAGGGCGTCGACGCGCTCTACTGGGTCACGCCGGCGAGCTTCATGTCGCCCGACCCGCTCGCCGACTATGCCGCCTACGCGGAGGTGGCCGCGCACGCGATCGAGCGCAACGGGATCGCCCGCACGGTCTTCCAGAGCAGCGTCGGCGCCGAGCTGCGCGGCGGCGCGGGGGAGATCGACGGGCTCGCGGCCACCGAGCAGCGCCTCGAGCGGGTCGCGCCCGCGATCACGCACCTGCGCTGCGGCTTCTTCTTCGTCAACCTGCTCCACCAGCGCGAGGACATCGAGCGGGGGGCGCTGCCGATCATCCTGCCGACCGACTTCAAGATGCCCTGGGTGGACCCGCGCGACATCGCCGAGGTCGCGACGGGGCGGCTGCTCAACCGCGACTGGACCGGCCGCCACGTGCAGGCGGTGCACGGCCCGGAAGACCTGAGCTGGGACGACGTCGCCCACCTGCTGAGCGAAGCGACCGGCACGCCGGTGAAGGCGGAGCGGGTGCCGGACGAGGCGATGCGCGCGGGCCTCCAGCAGGCGGGGATGAACGAGCGGCAGATCAGCGCGCTGATGGGCATGTCGACCGGCCTGCGGGAAGGCTTCACGCCCGAGCAGCCGCGCGACGCGACCACGACGACGCCGACCACGCTGCGCGCGTTCATCGCCGATCACATTTCTCCAAGACAGCCGGCCTGACGCCCCGTACCGTCCCGCCCATGACCTCCATCAGCTTCTTCGAGCTCGGCGTCGACGACGCGGAGAAGGCGCGCGACTTCTACGGCGAGCTGTTCGGCTGGACGTTCGAGACCGGCCCCACGATGAAAGGCTTCGCGATCTCGACGCCGGGCGTGCCCGGCGGCATGCATCCGGGCGACAAGGGCGCGTGGCCGTACGTGTTCTTCCGCGTCGACGACATGGACGCGGCGCTCAAGCGCGTAGTCGAGCTTGGCGGCGAGGTCCAGGACGACTTCGGCGACGACTCCGAGGACAACGTCAAGCGGTTTGGGCGCTTCAAGTTCGTCAAGGACAACCAGGGCTCGCCCTTCGGGCTGCACCAACCGCCGAGCGCATGACGCGGGTTCTCCGGCACGTCTCCGAGCTGGACCGGTGGGAGATGGTCCTGGGCGCGCCGGACCCTCGCTTGGCGCCGTACATCCTGCGCTACTGCGACTACGACGAGCGCACCGGCAGCTTCGTGCGGCGCCGCGAGCTGCCGGGCGTCCGCGTCGTGGCGATCATGAACCTGGGCGCGCCGATCCGCGTCCGCGACGCCGAAGGCGAGTGGGAGACCCACCACGACGGCTTCTTCGCCGGCCTGCACGACCGCTACGCGATCACCGAGACCAGCGGCGCCCAGCGCGGCGTCCAGATCGACCTCACGCCGGTCGGCGCGCACCTGCTGCTGCGGCTGCCGATGCACGAGCTCACCGGACGCGTCGTCGAGCTCGACGCGTTGCTCGGCGCCGACGGTCCGCTCCTGCACGAGCAGCTCGCGGACGCCCGCCACTTCGAGCAGCGCTTCGCCGCCCTGGACGCCTTCTTCCTCGCCCGCCTCGACGACGCCGTCTCGCCCGTCCCCAGCATCACCCGCGCCCTCACCCGCCTGCACGCGACCCGCGGCACCGTCTCGATCGGCACGCTCACCGACGAGCTCCAGTGCAGCCGCCGTCACCTCAACGCCGGCTTCAAGGACCACGTCGGCGTCTCACCCAAGCTGCTGGCCCGCATCCTGCGCTTCACGCGCGCCGTCGAGCTCAGCGCGACGACACTGAGCTGGGCGGAGATCTCGCAGGTGAGCGGCTACTACGACCAGGCGCACATGGTCCGCGACTTCCAGCAGTTCTCGGGCTCGCCGCCGACGGACTTCGTGCGCCGCCGCCTCCCGGACGGCGGCGGCTACCGCGCCGACTAGCGCGGCTTGGCCAGGTACCGCTTGCCGGCGCGCACGATCACGCGCTTCTTCCCCGCCCGCACCTCGACCGCGCCCTGCGTGACGCGCGTGAGCGTCCCCGCGCACGTGTCCTGCACCAGCCACGTCGTGCCGCGCACGGTCGCCGCGCTGTAGCGCCCGCTGGTGCGGAACGCGCCCTTGCCCTTGCCCCAGAGCTTGCGCGACTTGGCCTTCTTCTTCTGGGCCGCGGACGCCGCGCGGCCCTTGCGCGGGCAGGGCGCGAGCGGCTCGCTGAGCGTCAGGTTCGTGATCCCGCCGACGTAGGAGAGCCTGAACAGGCCGTCGTAGAACTCCGCGGTCTCGGCCGGCGCGCCCGGCTTGGGGATCGACGTCAGCGTCACGCGGCCCTTGCGCGTGTCGATCTCCGTGCCGTACGGGAGCTCCTGACCGGCCGTGAGCGCCACGAACCGGTTCGTGCCCGGCACCTTCACCAGCACGGTGCCGCCGGCCGGCGCGGCCACGATCTCGCGGCCCGGCTCGGGTTGCGGTGTGGGCGTCGGGGTGGGCGTGGGCGTCGGGGTCGGCTGCGCGCCCGGCACGTTCGGCGTCGGCGTCGGCGTCGGCGTGGCGGTCGCCGTCGGCGTGGGCGTGACTCCCGGGTCGGGGCGCGCCGCGATCGCGGCGTACACGACCTCCGTGAAGTCGGCGATGTCCACCTCGATCCGGTAGCGGCCCGCTTCGGCGTACGTGTGCGCGGCGGACAGCCGGTACGCCCACTCGCCCGTGGTGCCCGTGCACGTGAAGGGGTGCGCGGTGGGGGTGGTGTCGTCGCCCCAGTCGACGATCGCCTCACCGGGGCAGAACGAGGCCACGCCCGTGATCACGAGCGGCGTCGGCTCGCCCGCGACGCCGCTCGTGCGGTTCGCCGTCTCGAACATCGTGGCGGCGGAGTCCTCACCGTCCGCACTGCTGACGAGCACCTCGACGTCGTACGCCTCACCCGGATCGAGCCCGTTGAGCGTGTAGGTGAGGCCGGCCGGATCGTCGCCCGCGCCGGCGAAGCCGCCGGTCACCTGGGCGCCGTTCAACAGCACGCGGTAGGTCGTGGGCGAGCCGTTGGGGTCGACGTCGAAGACCACGCGCGCGGAGGCGTCGGTGACGTCGACCACGTTGAGGCCGCTGAGCTGCGGCGGCTCGGCCGGCAGCTCCGTGCCGCTGAAGTCCGCGAAGGCGCGCTCATCCTCCGTCAGGGTGAGCTCGCACGCGCCGGTGCCCTGGCAACTGCCGGCCCAGCCGTGGAACTGCTCGCCCGCGCCCGGCGTGGCCGTGAGCGTCACCGCACCCGCGGGCCGCTCGACCGAGCACACGCCTGGGCAGTCGAGCCCGCCTCCGGTCACGCGCCCGCGGCCCGCGACGTTGACCGACAGCACGCGCCGGTTCGCCGTCGGCGTGACCACGGTCGCGAGCTGCGCGTCCGGGCCGCGGTCATAGTCGACCCGCACCCGGTGGCGCCCGCCAGCGGCGTAGGTGTGCGCGGCGTCGAGCGTGAACTCCTCGCCCGGGCCGCAGGTGATGGCCGTCGTGGGGGAGCTCGACCCGTCACCCCAGTGGATCAGCGCCGACGTCGGGCAGCCCTGCACGGGCACGCCGACGTCGCTCACCGTGAGGGGCTCGCCCGGCACGCCGGCGAAGGTGCGCAGCGTCCGCCGGTCGATGATCCCGTCGTCGCCGGACGTGGAACCCCCCGGCCCGGTGACCACGATCTGGATCCGGTGCATGGTGTCGGGGTCCAGGCCGGGAATCGTCCGCGTGATCTCCCGCTCGCCCAGGCCCGGCAGCGGCGTCGGCGGCATCGGGGCGCCGTCGACGAGCACCTGGTACTCGGCACCTTCGCCGCCCGGGTCGACCGTGAAACGCACCGTGATGCTGTCTCCGCCGACATCAACCGCCTGAAGCTGGCCGATCGACGGCGGCCCGGCCCCGGTCATGAAGGACTTGACGGCGCCGCGCGCCTCGCCTGACGCGTTCGCCGCCACCGCGCGGTAGTAGTACGTCGTCCCGGGCGCGAAGGGCGGCCGCGACTCGCTGCGGGTGACCGCGCCGTCGACGACGCCCGTGCCGAGGCCGGTGGTCCGCTCGTACTCGCCGGGCACGGTGCCGTACTCGAAGTACAGCGCGCCCGCCTCGCCCTGCAGGTCCAGGGTCGCGAACAGCGAGTCGCCGATGTCGAGCGTCGTCACCGACGGCACCCCGACCTTGACCGCCTCGAAGGCGCCGATGTCGCACGCGCCGGAGCGGGGGACGCCGCGCTGATCGACGGCCGGGCAGCCCGTGATCAAGGGCGCGTCGATCGCGGCGCTGTCGAACAGCAGCGCCGCGGTCGGCGTCGCGCCGGTGTTGTCGGCCAACGGCGCCAGCCCGGCGACGCGCTGCTGGTCCTCGGTGCACGAGCCGTCCTCGTCGAGGTTGCCGCCGAGGTCGGAGCTGATCGCGTTCGGGCCGCACGCGTCGTTGTGGCCGCGCGCGAGGATCGTGTTGCGCACGGCGGTGGTGCCGGACTCCCGCTGCAGGGAACCGTTGATGTTGCCGGTCATCGTCACGTTCAGCAGCGAGAGCGCGCCGCCGGCGTTGAGGATGCCGCCGGCCGGCCCGAACGAGCCGTTGTCGGCCACGGTCGTGTTGGTCAGCGCGACCGTCCCGCCCCGCATGTAGACGGCGCCGCCGCCGCTCGGGCCCTCGTTGGCCCGCAGGGTCGAGCGGTTGATCGTCACGGTGCCGCCGTGCACGAACAGCGCGCCGCCGAACCCGCCGTGGTTGCCGTAGGCGTCGACCTCGGTGAGCGTGAGCGTCCCGCGGTTGGCGATCGCCGCGCCTGCGGCGCTGTGGCCGTTGCCGCTGAAGACGACCCGCTCCACCGTCGTCTCGCCCTCGTTGAGCAGCGCGCCGCCGCCGTCGACGGCCAGCGGATCGGAGCCTTCGAAGCCGGTCCTCCCGCCCTGGAGAGTGAGGTCGCGCAGGGTCACGGTGGCGCCGGGGCGGACGCGCAGGATCCGCCGCGGATTGGTCGAGCCGTCGATGCTGGTCACCCCGGAGCCGGCGCCTTCGATCGTGATCGAGCGCTCGACCTCGAGCGTGCCCTGCTCGACGGCGTGGACGGCCACGTTCGGGCCGCCGCCGAGCCGCACGGTGTCGCCCGATGCGGCGGACGCGATCGCCTCGCGCAGCGTGCAGTCGCCGGGGACGCAGACGCCGCCGCTGCGGTCGTCGAGGCGGTTGACATCGATGACCACGCCGTGGGCGGTGCCCGCGAGCGTCAACCAGAGGACGAGGGCGAGCGCGACGCGCGAGAGCATCGGTTCATCGTGGTCGGGCGCACCGGCAGCGAACCTACCGGAACGTGCAGTCCGGGCGAGATTTTGTGTGGAGTGCACAGCCACGGAGATCCATCGTTGTGTGGCTGCCTGAGCGTTGAGGGATCTCAACGGGGAGTGCGGTGGACTCGCCTTCTGGACCCTGGCTAACTGGCTCGTGAGCGGGCCATGAGGGGCCCGGCTCGGACAAGGAGAGGGGCTCCGTATGCGGTTGAAGGGCTTCGCCGGCCTGGCCGGCGTATTAGGCGTGCTCGCGATCGGCGCGCCCACGGCGCACGCGCATCCCTGCGCGGAGACCTGGTCGCTGTCCACGGCGACCTTCCTGTCGGCCAACAACAGCAGCATCGGCTGGGGTGGCTCGCTGCCGACGATGAACAACGACGCCGACTGCGCGCCCGTGGAGGGCTCCAAGGTCGCCGCCAGCGTCGCCATGACGGGCGCCGACGCCGCCGCCGACCCGGTCGAGGAGGCCGTCGCGTCGTTCGAGTACACGCCGAACATGACCCCGCTCGGCTACTCCAAGCGGGTTCCGCCGCTGCACACGGGCACGAGCCTCGCCGACATCAACTCCGACATCGCCTTCAAGGGCAACCTCGCCTTCCAGGGCCACTGGAGCGGGTTCCGCGTGATCGACATCTCCGACCCGAAGAACCCGACCCAGCTCTACAACACCGAGGCCTGCCGGCACACGGCCGGCCAGGGCGACGTGATCGTGCACGGCAACATCCTCGTGCGCACCTGGGACAGCGGCGCGACGGGCTCGCAGGCCGGCGCCACGTGCATGGACGAGCCGGTCAACGACCCGGGCCTGACGGGCTTCCAGGGTCTGCACATCTGGAACATCGCCGACCCGGCGAACCCGGTCTACGTCCGCAAGGTCCGGATGGCGACGACCGGCAACGGGGCCGGCGTCCCGAACGGCTGCGGCGCCCACACGGCGACCGGCGTGCCCGACGACGCGCGCGGCTACTTCTACGTCTACGTCGGCGGCTCGGAGAACAACTGCCCGGGCATGGACATCGTGCGCATCAAGCTCGACGACCCGTCCGACGCCGTCTTCCTGCGGCGCGCGGTCGCCAACCGCCAGTGCCACGACAACAACGTGATCATGGGCCAGCTGAACATGGCGATGTGCGCGGGCGGCAACGGCTTCTCCGTGTTCAAGTGGGACCCGAGCAAGCCCGCCGACGAGGCCGGCACGCCCGAGTCGCCGGGCGGCATCGCCAACCCGACGCTGATGTATTCGCGTCAGGTTCCGGAGATCGGCAACGGCCCGGCGCACTCGGGCTCGTTCACCTATGACGGCAAGGTCCTGATCTTCGGCTGGGAGCCGGGCGGCGGCACCAACCCGCGCTGCCAGGCCGACCTCCCGACCTCGCCCAACGACAACCTGCTGTTCTTCTTCGACCCGGCGACGGGCACCGAGCTCGGTCGCATGACGCACACGCGGCCGCAGAGCGCGATCGAGAACTGCACGTGGCACAACTTCAACGTCGTGCCGACCTACAAGGGCTACTACGCGGTCTCGGGCAACTACCAGAAGGGCATCTCGGTCATCGACTTCACCAACCCGGCGGCCGCGACCGAGGTCGCCTACGCCGATCCGAAGCCGTTCAGCACGCACTTCCAGCCGACCGCGGGCGACTGGTCGACGCACTTCTACAACGGCAAGATCTACCAGTCCGACATCCGCCGCGGCCTGATCACCTGGGACCTCGACCACGACCTGATGCGGCGCGTGCGCACGCCGGATCTGTCGAACCCGCAGACGCAGACCGCGTCGTTCGCGCAGGACCTCGACGGCCCGACGATCACCTCGGCCAACGAGGGCCAGGGCTACAAGAAGGGCACGATGGTCGCCGTGCAGTTCGCCTGCGCCGACGGGGACTCGGGCGTCGAGTCCTGCACCGCCGACGCCGAGAACCTGGACACCGGGACCGTCGGGACCAAGTCCTTCCGCGTGACCGCGCGCGACAAGGCCGGGAATGTGACCACCAAGGACGTCACGTACCTGGTCAACAGCGCCGACTTCCCGCACACCGTGGGCGGCGGGGTGCCGGCGACGCTGTCGCTGACGCTGGCCGGTCCCACCCAGTTCCCGCCGTTCGTGGCGGGCACCGCGCAGGAGTACACCACCACGAGCGAGGCGAACGTGATCTCCACCGCGGGTGACGCGGCGCTGACCGTGGCCGACCCCGGGCACATGACCAACGGCGCGTTCTCGCTGGCCGCGCCGCTGCAGGTCTCGTTCTCGAAGGCGGCCTGGACCGCGCCGGTCTCCAACGACAAGGTGACCGTCACGTTCAAGCAAGCCGTCGGGGCCAATGAGCCGCTCCGGACGGGCACGTACAGCAAGACGCTGACGTTCACGCTCTCCACCAGCACCCCATAGAGCCGTGAACTGTGGGGCCCGCCACCTCAAGGCGGGCCCCTCGTGCCCCCTGAGGGCTCGACTTGCCCTACGCTCTCCGACCGATGCGCATCGTCGTACTGGGCGCCGGACACGTGGGGAGAGCGATCGTCGATGCGCTCTACGAAGAGCACGAGATCACGGTGATTGACACCAACGCCGATCGGCTGACCTGGCTCGCCGACCGCTACGACGTCCGCATCGTCGAGGGCAACGGCACCACCAAGCGGGTGATCCGCGAGGCGGGCATCCAGAACTGCAGCCTGTTCATCGCCTCCACCTCGCGTGAGGAGGCGAACCTCGTCTCGGCGATGCTGGTCAAGAAGCTCAGCGGCGCGCGCGTGATCGTGCGTACGACCAGCGTCGAGTACCTGGACGCGTGGCGCGAGCGCGAGATCGACGTGGACTTCATGGTCTCCTCCGAGCTGGAGACCGCCAACGCGATCTCCGGCCTGATCGGCATCCCGGCGGCACGTCAGACGGACGTGTTCGCCGACGGCAAGGTGCAGGTGGTCGAGTTCGACGTGCCCGACGGTGCCGGGGGCAACGGCGTGGTCGGCCGCAAGCTGCGCGACGCGGAGCTGCCCGTGGACTCGAAGGTCGTGAGCATCATCCGCGGCGACGAGCGGATCATGCCGGACGGCGGGCAGCGGGTCCTGGCCGGGGACCGCATCGTGGTCATCGGCTCGCCGGACGCGGCGCGCCAGTGGAGCCGGGTGATCTCGCACGAGCGCCAGCGCGTGGACGACATCGTGATCTTCGGCGGCGGCCGGATGGGCACGACGATCGCGCACGTGCTGCTGGACCGCGGCATCCGCGTGCGCTTCGTGGAGGGCCGCCTGGAACGGGCGCGCGAGGTGGCGGAGGAGATCCCGGAGGCCCGCGTGTTCAACGCCAGCGCGTTCGACTCCGAGTTCTTCGAGCGCGAACGGATCGGCCACACGACCGCGGCCGTGTTCGCGCTCAACGACGATCCCGGCAACCTGTTCAGCGCCGTGCTGGCCAAGTCCAAGGGCGTGCAGCTGACGATCGCGCTCGCGCACGACCAGACGTCGCTGCACGTGTACGAGCGCGGCGGGGTGGACGTCGCCATCAACCCGCGTCAGGTGATCGCGGAGGAGCTCGTGCGCTTCGGCCACGACCCGCGCATCCGGCAGATCGCGATGCTCGACGACGACCGCTTCGAGATCCTCGACCTGACCGTGCGGGCCGAGTCCGAGCTGGCCGGGATGCGCTTCGACCAGATGCCGGAGACCGGCTCGGTGATCGGCGCGATCATCCGCAACGGCGACGCGATCATCCCCCACTCGAAGGACATCCTGCGCGCGGGCGACCGCGTGATCGTGTTCGTGGAGTCGCGCCGCGCCTCCACGGTCGAGCGCATCCTGTGAAGCGCAAGAGCGGGATCGAGGTCGGCGCGGCGCTCGACCTCGTCGGTGGTGTGTTGAAGTGGATGGCTCCGGCATTCCTGCTGCCGACGCTGGTCGCGATCGGCTATGGCGAGAACGTCTGGTGGGCGTTCGTCCTCGCCGGCGTGATCACGGGCGTCGCGGGCTACGCGCTCGACCAGATCACGGGCGACAAGGAGGGCGCGGCCGTGACGCCGCGCGAGAGCTTCCTGGTCGTCGCGCTGCTGTGGCTGCTGATCCCGATCTTCGGCTGCCTGCCGTACATCCTGGCCGGCGGGCCGCAGCTCTCACGCCCGATCGACGCCTACTTCGAGGCCGTGTCCGGCTTCACCGCCACGGGCGCGACGCTCGTGCCGACGATCGAGGACCTGGACCGCTCGATGCTGTTCTGGCGCCAGCTCAGTCACTGGCTGGGCGGCATGGGCATCATCGTGCTCGCGGTCGCGATCCTGCCGCGGCTGCGGATCGGTGGGCGTCAGCTGCTGCAGTCCGAGCTGGCCGGGCCGACCGAGATCGAGAAGCTCGGCCAGACGATCCGGGAGACGGCGCGCCGGCTGTGGCGGCTGTACGTGATCCTGACGCTGATCGCGATCCTCGTGCTCGGGTTCCTCGGCGTCAGCGGCATCGACGACGAGATGACGTTCTTCGACGCCGTCGGGCACGCGCTGTCGGTGGTCGCGCTCGGCGGCTTCAGCACGAGGACGATCTCGGTGGCGGCGTTCTCGCCCGTGACGCAATACGTGCTGCTGGTGTTCATGATCATCGCCGGCATCAACTTCCTGCGCCTGTACCGGGTGCTGGTGCAGCGGCGCTTCGACGTGCTCGCCCGCGACGAGGAGCTGCGGCTGTACCTGATCCTGATCCTGCTGGGTTCGATCCTGATCGGCGTCGAGGTCATCGGCGGCGGCTACGAGAGCGGCGAGGCGGGCGTGCGCCACTCGCTCTTCCAGGCGACCGCGATCCTCACCACGACCGGCTTCGCCACGGCCGACTACGCGCAGTGGGGGCCGATCGCGACCGTCACGCTGCTGCTGCTGATGTTCTCCGGCGCGTCGGCCGGGTCGACGGGCGGCGGCATCAAGATCATCCGCCACCTGCTGCTGTTCAAGCTCGTCAGGCGCGAGCTCGAGCAGACCGTGCACCGCGAGGCGATCGTCCCGATCCGGGCCAACAACCGCGTCGTGGACGAGAAGGCGCTGCGCTCGCTGATCGTGTTCGTGCTGCTCTACCTGCTCGTATTCGCGATCGGGTCTTTGGGGCTCGTGATCGACTCGGGCCGGGCGGGAGAAGGGCTGAGCGCGTTCGAGGCGTTCGGGGCGGCCGCCGCGTGCCTGGGCAACGTCGGCCCGGCGTTCGGGTTCGCCGGCCCGTACGGCTCCTTCGAGCCGTTCAGCGATCTGTCCACGCTGATCTGCACCGTGTTGATGTGGCTGGGTCGTGTCGAGATCATCCCCGTGGTGGTCATCCTGACCCGCGCATACTGGCGTTCCTGAGGAGAGGTACATGAGCTTCGACACCACCGGACTGGTCGCGTACGTCAACGGCGAGTACAAGCCGTTGAGCGAGGCGTCCGTCTCGATCTTCGATCACGGCTTCCTGTACGGCGACGGCGTGTTCGAAGGCATGCGGGTGTTCGATGGTGGCCTCTTCCGCGCCGAGCTGCACATGGCGCGGATCGCGCGCAGCGCCCGCTCGTTAGGGCTCGCCATGCCGGTCGACGGCGACGAGATCGTCTCGATCATCGGCGAGGTCGTGCGGCGCTCGGACCTGCGCGACGCGCACGTGCGGCCGATCATCACGCGCGGCTTCGGCGGCCCGGGCATCGACCCGCGGCTGTGCCCGGTCCCGTCGCTGATCGTCAGCGCGTACCCGTTCCCGCCGTTCCTGGGCGCGGACCCGATCAAGCTCTTCACGAGCGCGATCGTGCGCAAGGCGCCGCGGTCGCTGGGCGCGCACGTCAAGTCCTTGAACTACCTGGACGCGATCGTGGCCAAGCAGCAGGCGGGCGAGCTCGGCGTCCACGACGCGGTCATGCTCGACTCGCTCGGCGCCGTCGCCGAGTGCACGGGCGCGAACCTGTTCATCGTCGTGGGCGACACGCTCGTCACGCCCACCACGCGCGCCGCGCTGCCCGGCATCACGCGCCGGACCGTGCTCGAGATCGCCGCCGAGCAGGGCATCGACGCGGAGGAGCGCGATGTGTGGCCGATGGAGCTGCACGCCGCCGACGGCGCCTTCGTGTGCGGCTCGGGCGCGGGCGTCGTGCCCATCGGTTCCTTCGACGGACGGCCGGTCACGTATCCCCACCACCCGCTGATCGAGCGCATCCAGGAGGCGTATCGCGAGAAGACCCGCGACGCCGCGTACCGCACGGAGCTCTACGCGGCCGCCTGACCGCTCGTCTCACCACGGCGACTCGCGCCGCGAAGGTCGGCGTCGCGCCGTGAGTACCCACGGGCGCCGACGGGCAGTGAACGGCCATGGACGTGCCCAGGATCCTCGCCGGGACGCTGGCGGTCAGCCATGCCGCGTTCGGTCTCAACTACCTCGTGCGCCCGCACGAGGCGCGGACGAGCTGGATCGGGCGCGCCGCGAAGCGGCCCGGGACGCAGGTCATGGTCCGCGCGCAGGGCGGTCGCGACGTGGCGCTGGGGGGCGGGGCGCTGCGGGCGCTGGCGCGCGCGGACGCGCGCGAGCTGCAGGCGTGGGTGGCGGCGCTGACCTTCGCCGACCTCGTGGACGTCGGCGCCACCTACTGCGCCCGCGACGCGCTGCCCGAGCGACGTGCCCGGATGGTGCTGGTGCTCGCCGGCGCCTCCACGCTGGTCGGCACCGCGGCGCTGGCGACGCTCGCCCGCGCGGGCGCCGAGCGGCCGCCGGCCGGCGAAGCGCCCTAGCGCGCCGCCGGCGCCCGCGCGCCGCG
>NZ_JAPCID010000055.1 GCF_027587175.1 Solirubrobacter deserti | reverse complement strand
GGCGGGGCGTGTGGCCGCGGCGGGCCGCGCGGCGGCGCACGCTTGGGCGCCGCAACGTCGCGCGGGCGCGGCTGTGCGGCGCCGGTGGCCGCTTCGGCCCGGGCGGGTGGGCGCCGGATTGCGCCCGGGCCCGGGTCGAGCGGGTGTGTTCCGCTCCGCGGCCCGGCCGGATCGATCAGTCCTCCCAGACCAGATCGCCGGCGGGCGCGGGGGTCAGGTGCGGCTGTGGGTCGCCGGGCGATGAACCGGCGACGTGCACACCTGTGGCCGGGCGGGCACCATCCCTGGGCGCTTCCGGCTCTTACGACGATGATCGAGCGTGCGGCGGTGCGGGTGCTCGACGGTGGGGGCGGGCGACGATTCGGTCATGGTCGCGCGGTTGGCCTCACCCAGCGTGACGAACTCCAGGGCCGTGTCCATGGCCCCGCGCACCAGCTCTCGGAGCGAGCGCTTGTTCTGGCGGCGATCGGTCATCGAAGGGAACATGTGTTCGCAAGGCTATGGATCCGGTCGGACGGAAAAGGACCCAAAGAGCGGGAACCTCACCCCGGAATTTGCGGATCCCACGCCGTAGAGCCGAACACGGGTTCGTGGGCTGCAAGCGATCTTGCAGAGCTCGGAATC
The DNA here is from genome assembly GCF_027587175.1 of Solirubrobacter deserti. Taxonomy (GTDB): domain Bacteria; phylum Actinomycetota; class Thermoleophilia; order Solirubrobacterales; family Solirubrobacteraceae; genus Solirubrobacter; species Solirubrobacter deserti. Next base: position 44,921 of record NZ_JAPCID010000055.1, on the reverse strand, counting down.
AGGGGCCGGTGTCGCCGGTCTCGCCGAGTTTGACCTCGAACGGCTTGCCGCCCAGGGCGTCTGCGAGCTCGTCGTCGAGGCGGTCGGCGGCGCCCGCGATCTCGTAGATCGCGTTGACCAGCTCGCCCGCCTGCAGCGTCTCGCCGAGCAGGTCGTAGCGGGCGATCAGCACCCCGTCCCGGAACGTGAACTTCACGAAGAAGAAGCTCCGGTTGAGGTCGTTCAGCAGGTTCAGCGCCTGCGCGGCGCCGGGTGAGTCAGGATCGATGTCCTGCAGGACGGGGGAGTGGACGATGATGACGACGCTGTCGTCCTGCCACTCGCGGAAGTCGATGAAGACGGCAGCGGAGTCGAACCGCAGCCGGTAGGTCCGGCCGTCGCCGGAGACCTGGTACCGCAGCCCTTCGCGAACCAGGATCCCCGCGACCTGCTCGATGCTCGCGTCGACGTCCACCCCGCCGACAATGATGCCTCAGCGAGCGCCCAAGGAAGACCAGACTTCCATCTTGGTCCGGATGCGGTCCAGGACGTCGTCGGTGAACTCCGACGTGGTCGCGTGACCGCCGAGATCGATCGTCTTGACGCCCGAGGCGGTGGCCTCCAGCACGGACTCGTAGACGGCGCGCGAGGCGCGATCCGCGCCGGCATGGCCCTTCGCACCCGCGTACGAGAGCACGGACCCGCAGGCCAGCAGCATCGCCATCGGGTTCGCCAGGTTCTTGCCGAACAGCGACGGCGCGGTGCCGTGCGGCGCCTCGGCCATGGCGACCTGCACGTTGTAATCGGCATCGAAGCTCAAGAGCACCGACTCGGCTCCGGCGATCGACCCGAACATCGGCATGACCAGGTCGCTCAGGCAGTCGCCGTCTCGATTCAGTGCGGGAATCACGAGCGGTGAGTCGGCAGCGCCGGAGATCAGCCCCGCGTACAGCGCGTCGATCAGGACCGGCTGGTAGACGACGCTCGAGTACTTGGCCGCCGCGGCGTCCATCTCCTCCTTGAGCAGCCCGTCGTAGATCGGCGAGACGGTCCACTTGGGCCCGCCGTACACCTTCGCGCCGATCCGCTCGGCGAACATGAACGAGTACTCGGCGACGGCCCGGCACGTCGAGCGCGAGATCCGCATCGTCATGAACGCGGCTTCCTCGTCCTCGTCCCCCTCGCGCCACTGCTTGGCGCCGTAGGCGTCGTCGACGGCCATGCGCACGACGGAGATCGGGTGGTAGACGCCCGAGACGGGACCGACGACGCCCGGGATCCGCCGCCCGGTGCGCACGATCACCTTGCCGTCGACCTCCTCGCGCAGGATGCGGTTCGGGGAGCCGACGTCGTCCTTGCCCTCCGGCGTGATCGTCGCCGCCTTGAGCCCGAAGCCGGCCTCGCGCATCGCGCCCGCCGCCTCGTGGACGATCTCATTCCCGGTCTCCCGCCGCTTCTCGAGCGACAGGTCGTAGTGGACCAGCTCGAGCTCGAGACCGAGCAGCGAGGGATCGAGGACGCGGATCGACTGCTCGAGCAGCTCCTGACCCGTCTCGTCGCCCTCGAGGACGATGATCTTCAGCATCGACGAGGCAGGTTAGCCCGCTTGGCCGCGAGGCCCGTGCATCGCCGGCGAATGCAACCGTCGTCCCCGCCGGTTCCGGGCAGGCCCGAGCGTGCTGGTGGCCCGTGGTGCCTGCCCGGGGGGCAGGGCGGGCAGGGCCGGCCGGAATGTGCGGAGTCGCGGCCGGGCGGGCTCAGCCCGAAGGCGTGCGGGCGAGCCCGAGCTCGGCCGCGTGCGGCTCCAGCGCCGCGATAACAAACGCGATGTGCTCGTCGAGATCGACGCCGAGCAGCTCGGCGCCCTCGTGCAGGCCCTCGCGATCCACCTCACGCGCGAACGCGGGCGTCTTCATCTTCTTCTTGACCGACTTGGGCGTGAGGCCCTCGATGCCGGTGGGGCGTACGTAGGCGCACGCCATGACGAACCCGGACAGCTCGTCGACCGCGAACAGCGTCTTCTCCATCGGCGTGTCGCGCGAGACCTCGAGGTAATCCGCGTGGGACGCGACCGCGCGCACCATGTCCTCCGGGAAGCCGAGCCGCTCGAGCTCGGCCAGCGCGTAGCGCGGGTGGCCCGTGTGGAGGTCCGGATAGCGCTCGTAGTCGAGGTCGTGGAGCATCCCGACCATGCCCCAGCGCTCGACGTCCTCGCCGAACTTCTCCGCGTACGCGCGCATGCAGGCTTCGACCGCGAGCACATGACGACGCAGGCTCTCGGACTCCGTCCACTCGCAGAACAGCGTCCAGGCTTCGTCACGGGTCATGGGCAGCGGCATGGGACTCGGTAGCCTAGCCGCCGCCAACATGGAGAAGTTCGTCATCGAAGGCGGGGTGCCGCTGTCCGGCACCGTCACGCCCGCCGGCAACAAGAACGCCGCGCTGCCACTGCTCGCCGCCTGCCTGCTCACGGACGAGGACGTCACGCTGTACAACGTCCCCGCCATCCGTGACACGGAGGCGCTGCTGGAGCTGCTCGTGGACCTCGGCGTGACCGTCGAGCGTCCGGACCTCAACACCGTCAAGCTCAACGCCGCCAACGTCAACAAGACGGAAGTGGACGCGGACCTGGCCGAGCGCATCCGCGCCTCGTTCCTGGCCGCGGGCCCGCTGCTCGCGCGCTTCGGGTCGGCGACGATGCCGCCTCCGGGCGGCGACGTGATCGGCCGCCGCCGCCTGGACCCGCACCTGGACGCGTTCCGCGCGCTCGGCGCGACCGTCGAGCACGGCCGCGACGTCGTCATCAAGGCGCCGGCCGAGGGCCTGGCGCCGTGCGACTTCTTCATGGACGAGCCGTCCGTGATGGGTACGGAGAACGCCCTGATGGCGGCCGCGGGGGTCGCGGGCACGACCGTGATCCGCAACGCCGCGTGTGAGCCGCACGTGCAGGACGTCGCGCGCATGCTCAACAAGATGGGCGCCGCGATCGAGGGCATCGGGTCCAACGTCATGACGGTGCACGGCGTCGCGACGCTCGGCGGCTGCGAGTACTCGGTATCGCCTGACCACATCGAGATCGGGTCGTTCATGGCGCTCGCGGGCGTGACCGGCGGTGAGCTGGACATCAAGGGCTGCGTCGCCGACGACCTGCGCATGGTGCGGTTGGCGTTCCGCCGCCTCGGGCTGGAGTCCGAGATGCGTGAGGACGGCACCTGCCACATCCCGGGCAACCAGACCCTGAAGGTCGCGCGCGACGCCGGCGACTACCAGTCCAAGATCGAGGACGGCCCCTGGCCCGCGTTCCCGGCGGACCTCACGTCGATCGCGGTCGCGCTCGCCACCCAGGCCGAGGGCAGCGTCCTGATCTTCGAGAAGATGTTCGAGAACCGCCTGTTCTTCGTGGACAAGCTGATCTCGATGGGGGCGGAGATCACGATCTGCGACCCGCACCGGGCGATCGTCATCGGCCCGCGGCAGCTGCGCGGCGCGCGCGTCTCCTCCCCGGACATCCGCGCCGGCATGGCGATGCTGATCGCCGCCGTGTGCGCGCAGGGCACGAGCGAGATCCACAACGTGCGCGACATCGACCGCGGCTACGAGCGCATCGACGAGCGCCTGCGCGCGCTGGGGGCCAACATCGAACGCGTTCCGGTGACGTGATCCACCCGATCCCCAGCGGCACGCGAGACGTGCTCCCGGACGAGCTCCGGGAGCTGCGGGCGATCACGGACGCGATGCGGACCGTGTTCGACGCCCACGAGTACGGCGAGGTCGCCACGCCCGCGCTCGAGTACGAGACCGTGCTCACGCGCGGGGACTCGGCCGCCGCCGATCCCGCGTACCGGCTCTTCGACGAGCACGGCAACGTGCTCGTGCTGCGGTCGGACATGACGATCCCGATCGCGCGCGTGGTCGCGACCCGCTATGGGACCGCGTCGCCGCCGCTGCGCTTCTCCTACATCGCGAGCGCCTACCGCGCGGTCAAGCAGCACCGCGGGCAGCCGCGGGAGATCCTGCAGGCGGGGATCGAGCTCGTCGGCGCGCCCGGGCCGGCCGGCACGGCCGAGGCGATCACGGTGCTGTGCGCGGCGCTGGACGCCGCCGGCCTGGACTCCTACCGGGTCGGCCTGGGGGACGCGTCGCTGTTCTCGCGGGCGCTGGACCGTGCCGGCGTGCACGACACCGGGCCGATCCTGCGGGAACTGGCCGCGGGCGACATGGTCGGGCTCGAGCGCGAGCTGCGCGCCGCGGGCGCGGTCGAGCTGCTGGACATCGCGCGGGCACGCGGCGGCGTGGAGATCGTGCCCGAGGGCGAGCCGCTGCGCGAGGTCTATGAGCTGCTGGCGGAGGACGTGGCCGGGCGCGTGATCTTCGATCTTGGGCTGGTGCGGACGCTGGGCTATTACACGGGCCCGGTGTTCGAGGTCTATGACGCCGCGTTCGGCTCGCCGCTGGGCGGCGGCGGGCGCTATGACGACCTGCTCGGGCGCTTTGGCCGTCCACTGCCCGCGTGCGGCTGGGCGCTGGACGTCGAGCGGGTGCACGCGGCGGCGCTGGGGGAGGGTCGATGAGGATCGCGGTTCCGCGCGGGGCGCTGTTCAAGGAAGCGCTCGACGTGCTCGACGGCCTCGGCATCGACACGGCCGAGGTGCGCTCCAACGACCGCAAGCTGCTGTTCGAGGAGGCGGGCCTGATCACGATGCGGCCGTCCGACGTGCCCACCTATGTGGAGTCGGGCGCCGCGGACATCGGCATCACGGGCAAGGACGTGCTCGCCGAGCATCCCGAGCGCAACGTCTATGAGCTGCTGGACCTCGGGTTCGGCCGCTGCCGGATGGTGTTCGCGACGGTCGAGGGCGAGGACGTCGCCACCGAGGCGCTGCGGCGGCTCGGGATCATGCGGATCGCGACCAAGTACCCGAACATCGCGGCCTCGTACTTCGAGTCGACGGGGCGGCAGGTGGAGATCGTCGAGGTCAAGGGCTCCGTCGAGCTCGCGCCGCTGACGGGCATGGTGCACGGGATCGTCGATCTGACGGCGACGGGCACCACGTTGCGCGAGAACGGGCTCGTGGTCCGCGAGGAGATCTCGGTCGCGACGGCGCGGCTGATCGCCAACCCGGTCTCCTACCGGGTCAAGGCGGCGGAGATCGACGCGGTGCTGGAGAAGCTGCGTGCCACTCACGCCTGAGCAGCGGGCGGCGGAGATCCGCGCTTCGGTGCCGCCGGGCGCGTCGGTGGCCGAGGACGTCGCGACGATCATCCGGCACGTGCGCAAGGACGGCGATCTGGCCGTCGAGGAAATGGAGGCGGAGGTCGGCGCGGGGCTGAGCGCGCCATTCACGCCGCCGCCGGGCGCGCTGCCCGACGATGTGCGGGCGGGGCTGCTGGTCGCGATCGAGAACGTGCGGGCGGTGGCCGAGGCCGGCGTGGACGAGCCGCGGACGGTGACCCTGCCGCAGGGCCACACGGTGACCCTGCGCGAGGAGCCGGTCCGGCGCGCGGCGGTGTACGCGCCCGGTGGGCGCAACCCGTACCCGTCCACCGTCGTGATGGGCGTCGTGACGGCGCGCGCGGCCGGGGTGGACGAGGTGTACGTGGTCGGCGCGCCGCATCCGGTGATGGTCGCCGCGGCCGAGCTGTGCGGTGCGGACGGCTACTTCGCGGTGACCGGGGCGCAGGCCGTCGCCGCGCTGGCGTACGGCACGGGATCGATCCCGGCGGTGGACGTGATCGTCGGCCCGGGGTCGTTGTGGGTGCAGGAGGCCAAGCGGCAGGTGTCCGGCGTCGTCGGGATCGACGGGTTCGCGGGACCTTCCGACCTGACGGTGGTCGCGACCGAGGGCGCCGACCTCGAGGTGCTGGCCGCGGACATCGCGGGGCAGGCAGAGCACGGCGAGGGATCGCTCACGGTCGCGGTGAGTGACAACGAACAGATTCTGTCATCGCTCAACGCACAGCACGATGTGCTCGTCGCGACGATGGACGAGGCCCTCGCGTTCGTGGAAGCCCTCGCGCCCGAGCACCTGCAGCTGGCCGGCGCCGACGCCGAGGCGCTCGCGCCGCGCATCCGGTCCGCCGGCTGCCTGTTCGTGGGGAGCGCGAGCGGCACCGCGTTCGGCGATTACGTCGCGGGTTCGAACCACGTTCTGCCGACCGAGGGCGCGGCGCGCTTCGCCTCTGGCCTCAACGTGCGCCACTTCCGGCGCCGCATGGCGGAGGTCCGTGTGGGCGACGCGGGCGCCGCGCTGGCGGCCGCCGGCGTGCCGATCGCCGAGGCCGAATCCTTCGCCCTCCACGCCGCGAGCATGTCGCTGCGGAACCGCTCAAGGCCGGCGCCTTGACCGGTTCCTCCGCCTCGCAAGTCCGGCTGGCGCCGGGCTTGCGTCAGAATCCTCGTCCGTGAGCTCCCGAACCGCAACGATCGCCCGCAAGACCGGGGAGACCGACGTCTCGCTGACGCTCGGCCTGTCCGGAACCGGTGCCGGTACGCGTTCCACCGGCGTCGGGTTCTTCGACCACATGCTCGACCTGCTCGCCCGCCACGGCAAGTTGGATTTGGACGTCAAGGTCGACGGAGATCTGCACACGGGATCGCATCACACGGTCGAGGACACAGGGATCGTGCTCGGCCAGGCGCTCGACCAGGCGCTCGGCGACCGGCGCGGGATTTTCCGCTACGGGCACGCGGTCGTGCCGATGGACGAGGCGCGTGCGATGTGCGCGATCGACATCTCCGGCCGCCCGTACACGCTGGTCACGGGCTTCGACCGGCTGCCGGGCGGGACGATCAACGGCTTCGACTACGAGGAGGCCGAGGAGTTCTTCCGCGCGGTCGCGTCCGCGGCGCGTCTGACGCTTCACATCGAGCTGCAGGCCGGCACCAACGGCCACCACATGATCGAGGCCTGCTTCAAGGCGTTCGCGCGCGCCCTGCGCGCGGCGGTCTCCATCGACCCGGAGGAGACCGGCGTGCCGTCGACCAAGGGGACGCTGACGTCATGATCGCGATCGCCGACTACGGGATGGGCAACCGCCGCAGCGTCGAGAAGGCGCTCGCGCACGTGGGCGCGGAGTCCGTGATCACGACCGACGTCCGCGATGCGAGCGCGATCATCCTGCCCGGCGTGGGCGCCTTTCCGGAGGCCATGCGCCACCTCGAGCGCTCCGGCCTGGGCGAGCAGCTCAAGGAGCGCGCCGCTGCCGGCGTCCCGCTGCTCGGGATCTGCCTCGGGATGCAGCTGCTGTTCGAGTCCTCCACCGAGCACGAGGGCGCCGAGGGCCTGGGCATCCTGCCCGGCACGGTGACCAAGCTCGAGTCCCCGCGGCTGCCGCACATCGGCTGGAACCTCGTCACGTTCGCCCGCGAGTCCGCCCTCACGGAGGGCCTGGGCGAGGCCGCGCCCTTCTACCACGTGCACTCGTTCGCCTGCCGGCCGTCGGACGCCTCCGACGTCGTGGGCACGAGCGAGTACGGCGAGCGGTTCGTGAGCGTCGTCGAGCGCGACAACGTCATGGCCGCCCAGTTCCACCCCGAGAAGTCCTCAACCGACGGTCTACAGATGCTTAAGAACTTCGCGGCCCTCGCCGCCGTGCCGGTCGCATGATCCTCTACCCCGCGATCGACATCATGGACGGCCAGGCCGTGCGGCTGGTCGAGGGCAAGTTCGAGGACTCGACCAAGTACCACGACGACCCGGTCGAGGCGGCCAAGTCCTGGCTCGCCGCCGGCGCGCGTTACTTGCACGTCGTCGACCTCGACGGCGCCCGCTCCGGCGCCCCGAAGTCGCTCGAGCACCTGCGCCGGATCGTGTCCGAAACCGGCATCCCGGTCCAGTACGGCGGCGGCCTGCGCACCGTCGAGAACGTCCGCGACGCCCTCCGCGCCGGTGCCGAGCGCGCCGTGATCGGCACCGCCGCGTTCAAGGACATCGACTTCCTCGACGACGTCGTCGCCCAGTTCGGCCCGCGGATCATGATCGCCGTGGACGTCAAGCACGGCATGATCGCCACCGAGGGCTGGACGCAGACCACCTCGCTGCCGGTCGTCGACGCCATCCAGCGCCTCACCGGCCGCGGCGTGCGCTCGTTCATCTACACCGACGTCTCGCGCGACGGCAAACTCACCGGCCCGGACCTGGAGTCGGTGAAGACCGTCGCGGAGGCCGTGCGCGGTCGCTTCATCTACTCCGGCGGGATCGGCTCGCTCGACGACCTGCGCGCGCTCGCGCAGCTGCGCCAGGTGAACCTGTCCGGCGTGATCGCGGGCAAGTCGCTCTACGAGAAGAAGTTCACGGTCGCCGAGGGGCAGGCGGCGCTCGACGGCAGGTAGCCGCCGATGCGCTCCAGCCACTCGGCCAGGAGCGTGCGCTCGGCGGCGCTGAAGCCCGGCAGCTCGGGCGCGGCGGCGTGCAGTGCGACCGCCGCGGCGGCCGTGTGATCGCCCGCGGCGGCCGGGGCGTCCGTGAGCGCGGTGCACATGACCGCGTCGAAGAGCAGCTCCGCGAGAAGCGGGTCGCGGGTGTCCTCCGGCGTCGCCAGCAGCGTGAGGATGGCGCCGGTGCCCGCAGCGTGGATGAGCTCGACGACCCGGTGCTCGGGCAGCTGCAGCCGACCCGCGACGGCGATCCGGTGCACGCGCCCGCGCAGGATCTCCAGGCCGGCCGCCGCGACGGGCGAGGGCGGGCGCCCGGGGTCGGCGAGGATGGCGAACAGCGCCGGGTGGGTCAGGCCGAAGCGGATGTGGTGGTCCCACGCGGCGCGCAGGTCGGCGACGGGGTCGTCGGTCTCGTCGGCGAGCGCCTTGGCGTCGACGTAGCGGGCGAAGGCCCGTTCGGCGACGGCGTCGAGCAGGCCGTCCTTGTCACCGAAGAGCCGGTAGATCGCCGGCGCCTGCACGCCGGCGGCTTCCGCAACGCCGCGCGTGGTGACCGCCGCGAGGCCATGCTCCTGCAGCAGGCGGGCGGCGGCGTCGACGATGCGGGTGCGCAGATCGGACGGCATGCGAACGACGATATCAGTCTGACGTTATCAGCGATAGTAACAGTGGTACTGTAACGGCATGATCATCGTTACCGGGGCCACCGGCCAGCTCGGGTCCCTCATCGTCGAGCGCCTGCTCGAACGCGTCCCGGCCGAGGCGGTCGGCGTGAGCGTCCGCGACCCCGACCAGGCCACCTCTCTGGCCGAGCGCGGCGTGCGCGTGCGGCGCGGCGACTTCGCGGAGCCCGACACGCTCGCGGCGGCGTTCGAAGGCGCCACCCAGGTGCTCGTCGTGTCCGTCAACGCCCTCGGCGCGGAGAACGTCGCCATGACCACGGGCGCCATCGACGCCGCCTACGCCGCGGGCGCGCGTCGCGTCCTGTACACCAGCCAGCAGGCCGCCGCGGCGGACTCGCACTTCGCACCCGCGCGCGACCACGCCGCCGTCGAGGCGCACCTGCGCGCCGGCGGACGGCCGTTCACGGCGCTGCGCAACGGCTACTACGCCGAGAGCCTCGAGTTCCAGCTCCGAGGGGTCAGCGAGCGCGGAAGCATTGCGCTGCCGGCCGACGGGCCCGTGTCCTGGACGGCCCGCGCCGACCTGGCGGAGGCCGCGGCCGTGATCCTCGCCGACGAGGGCCGCTTCGACGGTCCGACGCCGCCGCTGATCGGCGCCGAGGCCGTCGACTTCGACCACGTGGCGGCGTTGCTCGGTGTCGAGCGGACCGTCGTCGACGACGACGCGTGGGTCGCGGGCCTGATCGAGACCGGCGTCCCGGAGGCGGTCGCAAAGCTCTTCCTCGGCTCGTTCCTGGCCTCGCGCGCCGGCGAGTTCGACCGCACCGATCCGACGCTCGCCACTCTGCTCGGCCGCGCGCCCACGCCGGTGGCCGCGACGTTCTAGGGTCATTGACGTGCACTACAAGCGCGTCATTCCCTGCATGGACGTGGACAACGGCCGCGTCGTCAAGGGCACCAAGTTCATCGACATCCGCGACGCCGGCGATCCGGTCGAGCTCGCGGCGCACTACGACGCGCAGGGCGCGGACGAGCTGATCTTCCTCGACATCACGGCGACCTCAGATAAGCGGGCGACCGTGGTTGAGTTGGCGCGACGCGCCGCGGACGACGTGTTCGTGCCGTTCACGATCGGCGGCGGCGTGCGACAGGTGCAGGACGCGCACGACGTGCTGGACGCGGGCGCGGACAAGGTGTCGATCAACTCCGCGGCGCTCGCGCGGCCCGAGCTGATCGACGAGCTGGCGACGGTGTTCGGCGCCCAGTGCGTGGTGCTCGCGATCGACGCCAAGCGGCGCCCTGACGGCTCCTATGAGGCGTTCGTCGCCGGCGGCCGCACACCGACCGGCAAGGACGCCGTCGAATGGGCCAAGGAGGGCGTGGAGCGCGGCGCGGGGGAGATCCTGCTCACCTCCATGGACCGCGACGGGACCAAGGACGGCTACGAGCTGACCCTCACGCAGCGCATCAGCCAAGGCGTGGACGTCCCCGTGATCGCGTCAGGCGGGGTGGGGGAGCCGCAGCACCTGATCGACGGCCTGGCCGCCGGCGCCGACGCCGTCCTGGCCGCCTCGATCTTCCACTACGGCAGCCACACGATCCCCGAGGTCAAGGACGCCCTGCGCAACGCGGGCTTCCCCATGCGCCCGATCTCGGCGAGGGCGTGACCCGGAGGATCGCCCTCTGGGCGATGCTCACACGCCTCAGCGCGGCCTGAGCGCGTACAGCGTCGAGTAGCCGGTCAGGAAGATCGTGCGGCCGTCGCTGATGACGGGGTTGAACGCGCCGCGGCCCATCGTGAACACGGCCTTGCCGGTGCGCACGCCGCGGCCCGTCGTGGTCTTCTTGCCCCAGTTCGAGTAGTAGACGACGTCGCCGACGACGGTCGCGCCGCCGCTGATCTTGCCGCCTTCCTTCTTGGACCAGATGACCTTGCCGTTGCGGGCGTCGACGGCGTAGAAGGTGCCGTCGTAGGAGCCGAAGAAGACGGTCGGCTTGCCGCCCTTGGGCTGCATCACCGCGGGCGAGGCGTACACGTAGGACCCGGTGCCCTTCGTCCACGCGAGCTTGCCGTTGTCGGACGAGAACGAGTACATGCGGCCGTCCGTGTTGCCCAGATACACGCGGCCGAAGGCGACGGCCGGCGTGGAGTAGAACTGGCCCGATCCCAGGCCGAAGCGCGCGCCGCGGGTGGTGGACGCCCACACCTGCTTGCCGTCGGGCTGGCGGATCGCGTACACGCGGCCCTTGTAGTCGCCGAAGTAGAGCTTCCCGTTGGCCAGCGCGAGCCCGGCCTTCACCGCGCCGCTCGCCTTGAACGTCCAGCGCACGCCCCCGTCGCCGGCGCGCAGGTTGTAGACCGTCCCGTTCTCGGACCCGAAGTACACACGGTTGCCGTCGAAGACCGGAGAGGATTCAGAACGTGACGGCAGCAGCCGCTTCCACAGGATCTTGCCCGTCTCGGCGTCCAGGGCGAAGATCGCGCCGGGCTTGCGGCGCCCGCGCTCGAGCACCGTGGCGAACACGCGCCCGTTGCCGTAGGCGGGGGTGGAGGCGGCCAGGTGACCGATCTTGCGCTTCCAGACGGCCTTGCCGGTGCGCTTGTCGATCGCGTGCAGCGCGCCGTTGTTGCGCAGGACGAACAGCTTGCCCTCGGCCATCGACGGCGAGAACTCCATCAGCACCGAGCCCGGGTAGGTCCACACGCGCCGGAAGGGCGGCCGCAGCTGCTGTGAAGCGGGCAGGAACTTGCGCTTGTCCTTGGAGTAGCCGTAGCCCGCCCACACGAAGTTGCGCAGCGGATCCTGCTGCTTGGACTTGGCGGGCGGCTCCGTGGGAACCGGGGTCGGCTCGGCGGTGACCGTCGGCTCCTCGACGAACGCGACGTCCTCGTTGTTCACGTCCTCGGGCGGGCGCGTCAGTGCGAACACGGCGCCCCCGGCGACGAGCACGAGCGCCACCACGGCGGTGGCACCCAGGAGCCACTTCTTCCTGGCCGTCATGGGCCAAGCAGGGTAGAGGGGCCACTTAACGGAACATGTGGGCCATGGAGTTCCTCGACGGCGAGCGCGACGTGTACCTGGTGGGCGGCGCCGTGCGCGACGAGCTGCTCGGGCGCACGCCGAAGGAGCTCGACTTCGTCGTCGAAGGCGACGCGATCGCGGTCGCCCGGCGCGTGGCGGGACGATTGGACGCCGAGCTCACGGTCCACGAGCGCTTCGGGACCGCGACCGTCCGCACCGCGACCGACGCGATCGACTTCACCAGCGCCCGCACGGAGACCTACGAGCGGCCCGGTGCACTGCCCACCGTGCATCTCGGCGCGACCCTCAAGCAGGACCTGGCTCGCCGCGACTTCACGGTCAACGCCATCGCCCGCACACTCGACGGTGACCTGATCCCCTGGACGGGCGCGCTCGCGGACCTGCGCGGCCGCGTCCTGCGCGTCCTGCACGACCGCTCGTTCATCGACGACCCGACGCGCATGCTGCGGCTCGTGCGTTACGCGCACCGCCTGAACTTCGAGCCGGACCCGCGCACGCGGGAGCTGTTCGACCTCGACCTGCTGCAGACCGTCAGCCAGGACCGCGTGAACCGCGAGATCCGGCTGCTGCTGGACGAGTCGCCGCACCTGCTCAGCCAGTACGGCCCGCTGTCCGACGCGCCCGACATCACCGCGGCGCTCAAGCTCCATACCCGTACCGACGTCCCCGACGCCGACCTGTGGCGCCTATTACGCCGCGAGCGGCCGGAAACCGTCGACCTGCTCGTCGCCGCGGGCGACAGAGGCGCCCGCCGCTACCGCGACCACCTTCGCCACCAGCGGCTGGAGATCGGCGGCCGCGACCTGATCGAGCGCGGCCTCACCGGCCCCGCCATCGGCGCCGGGCTGGAACGCGCGACCGTCGCGATGCTCGAGGGCCGCGCGCCCGACCGTGAGTCCCAACTCCAGGTTGCGCTTTCCTAACGCCCCATGCCGCGCCAGTTCACCGACCTCGACGCCGACCGCATCCGCGCCAACCTCGAACGGATCAAGAGCGACATCGCGGACGCGGGCCGCGACCCGGCCGAGGTCGAGATCCTGGCGGCGGTCAAGTACGTCCCGATGGAGGAGATCGGCACGCTGGCCGAGGCCGGGCTCACGCTGCTGGGCGAGAACCGCGCCCAGGAGCTCGAGGACAAGGCGACGCGCCACCCGGGCTTCCGCTGGCACTTCATCGGCCAACTGCAGTCGCGCAAGGTCAAGCAGATCCTCCCGCACGCGACCCTGGTCCACTCCGTCGCGTCCGAGTCCGCGCTCAACCAGCTGGCCAAGCACGGCACGCCCGACACCGAGATCCTGCTCGAGGTCAACGTCGCGCAGGAGCCGGGCAAGGCCGGCATCGCGCCCGACGAGCTCGAGCGCTATCTGGAGGCGAGCCGCGTCAACGTCGTGGGACTGATGACGATGCCGCCGTTCGCCTCCGACCCCGAAGCCAGCCGCCCGCACTTCGCCCACCTGCGGGAGCTCGCGCACGCCCACGGCCTGCAGCACCTGAGCATGGGCACGTCCCAGGACTTCGCGGTCGCTGCAGCGGAGGGTGCAACGATTGTGCGAATCGGCACCACGTTGTACACGTAGGATGGTTTGCAGGGAAAGCGGCGCGCGCCGCGAACCGAGCACCGACCCGTGAGCAACTCCTTCCGCAAAGTTCTTGTCTACTTCGGCCTCGCTGAGGACCGCGAGTACTACGACGACGACGAGCCCGACTACCAGGAGCCCGAGCGGGAGACCGCGGCCCGGTACGAGGAGCGCCCGAACGTCCGCCGGATGCCTTCGCGGCGCCGCCGTGACGAGATCGACGACATCTTCGGCGACGACTCTCCGTCCGAGCGCCGGACCACCCAGCTCCGTCCCGTGGGAGGAACGGCTTCACGGCCTGCCAACGGCCGCGGGGAGGTTCGCGTGCATCTCGTGGTGCCCAAGTCGTTCAACGACGCCCAGGACGTCGCCGACAAGTTCAAGGAATCGATCCCGGTGATCGTCAACCTGCAGGGCGCGGACCCCAACCTGTCCGTGCGCTTCGTCGACTTCGTGTCGGGCCTGACGTACGCGCTCGACGGCGGCATGCAGCGGATCGCCAACAAGGTGTTCCTGCTCACCCCGCGCAACGTCGAGGTGTCCGCCGAGGAGCGGGCCGCGCTCATCGAGAAGGGCTTCTTCAACCAGTCCTAGACTGGCGGGCCGACTATGCAGGTCGGCTTCATCGGATCGGGCAACATGGCGAGCGCGCTGGCGCGTGGCTGGGGCGACCCCGTGCTCGCCAGCGACTCCGGCTCCGGCCGGGCCCAGACCCTCGTGGACGAGCTCGGCGGCGAGCGCCTGTCCAACGCCGAGGTCTTCGAACGCGCCGACCTCGTGATCCTCGCGCACAAGCCGTACCAGCTCGAGCAGGTGGCCGGACCGATCACCACCGAGAAGCCGATCGTGTCGATCCTCGGCCGGGCGACCGTCGCCGAGATCGAGGCCGTCTACCCGAGCTCGCCGGTCATCCGGGTGGAGCCGAACACGCCCGCCGCCGTGCGCCGCGGCGTGACCGTGCTCGCCGCCTCCGAGCGGCCCGAGGCGGCGACCGTCAGGGCGCTGTTCGAGCGCGTCGGCACGGTGGTCGAGGTGCCGGAGCGGCTGCTCGACGTCGCCGGCGCGGTGACCGGCGTCGGCCCCGCGTTCTGGGCGCTGTTCGTCGAGGCCTACACCGATTCCGCGGTCCGTCACGGCATCCCGGCCGCCCAAGCCGCCACACTGGTGACCGAGACCATGGCCGGAACCGCCGCCCTGCTGACCCAGACCGACACGCTCTCCCTCCGCCGCGGCGTCACCTCGCCCGGCGGCTCGACGGCGCGCGGGCTGGCGGCGCTGGAGCGCGGCGGCGTGCGCGCGGCCGTGGCCCAGGCAATGGACGACGTGGTGGGAGGCTGAACTTGAACGAGCTCGCGGACTTCTTGGCGGCGCTGATCCTGGTCTACACGCTGATCATCTTCGCCTCGATCATCGTCTCGTGGCTGTTCTCGTTCGGCGTCCGCGTGCCGTACTCACGCCCGCTGAACGCCGTCTTCGACTTCCTGCGCGACGTGACGAACCCGTACCTGCGGATCTTCCGCCGGCTCGGTCTGCAGTTCGGGCCGATCGACTTCAGCCCCGTGGTCGCGATCCTCGTCCTGCAGATCGGCGGCGGCTTGCTGGTCGGCCTCATCCGGCCCGGATGAGCCCGCGCAGCACGATCCTGCGCGCCGCGATCGTCACGCTCGCGGTGATCGTCGCCGACCAGCTGACCAAGGCGCTCGTCCGCGCGGAGATCGACCGCTTCGAGGAGATCGAGCTGATCCTCGGCATCAAGCTGGTCCACACCCGCAACACGGGCGTGGCCTTCAGCATGCTGTCCGGGGGCGGGCCGCTGGTCGTGATCATCGCCTGCGTCGCGCTCGCGGCGCTGCTGATCTTCTTCTTCACGCACCTCAGGCAGCGGCTGATCTGGTTGCCCGTCGGGATGCTGCTCGGCGGCGCGGCCGGAAACCTGATCGACCGGATCCGGATCGGCGCCGTCACCGACTTCATCGACTTCCCGTACTGGCCGGCGTTCAACGTCGCCGACATCGGCGTGACGTTCGGCGTGATCGTGCTCATCATCGTCCTCGAGGTCAATGACCGACGTTCGCGTACCTGACGAAGCCGCCGGCGAGCGGCTCGACGTCTTCCTGGCCGAGACGGTCGGCTCCCGCGCGAAGGCGCAGAAGCTGATCGAGGCGGGCCTCGTGCTCGTCGACGGCAAGCCCCGGCAGAAGCGCTACGCGCTGCTCGGGGGCGAGACGATCGAGGTCGCGGCCGCGCCAGAAGGGCCGCGCGAAGAGGTCCCCCCCGCCGAGTTCGAGATCGCCTACGAGGACGACCGGCTGATCGTGGTCAACAAGCCGGCGGGGGTCGTCGTGCACCCGGGCGTCGGCAACCGCGAGGGAACGCTCGTGCAGGCGCTGGCGGGGCGGGTCGCGGGCGGCACCGACCCCGACCGGCCGGGCGTCGTGCACCGTCTGGACCGCGACACGTCCGGCCTGCTGGTCCTCGCCCGCGACGAGGAGACGCTGTTCGCGCTGCAGGAGGCACTGCGCCGGCGCGAGGTCACGCGCGAGTACCTGGCACTCGTCGAGGGCCGGCCGCCGGCCAGGCGCGGGACGATCGACGCGCCGCTCGGCCGCGACCGCCGGGTGCGGACGCGGATGAGCACGGACACCGACGATCCGCACGAGGCGATCACCCACTTCGAGACCGAGCGGACCTTCCCGAACGACACGCTGTTGACGGTCACGCTGGAAACCGGGCGCACGCACCAGATCCGGGCGCATCTGTTGGCGATCGGGCATCCCGTGGCCGGCGACCCGGAATACGGCCACGCCGGAAGACACGGCCTTTCCAGGCAGTTCCTGCACGCGCAACGACTCGCGTTCAATCATCCTGAAACCGGGGCACCGATGGAGCTGCGGGCGCCACTCCCGGAGGACCTGGTCAGGGCCCTCCGGGAGGCGTCAGGGGAACGAACAGACCATGCGGTGTAGGGGAACCTAGGCCGGCTCGTCACAGACCGAAACGCAGGCGTCCGCAAAAACTTTTCTAAACTCTTCGCGAGCACGTTCCCTACCCCGGGCTGTGAGCTTCCAGATGAAGCGAGCGTCCCGAGGCCGCGGTTCCTGCCCGGCGCCTGTCAGCCGGGTCCGCGTCACCTCATCGCCCGGATTCCATATCCCACGTAACAAGGAGAAACTCCCATGGCCGAAGTTGGCCTCAAGGAGCTGCTGGAAGCCGGAGTCCACTTCGGTCATCAGACGCGCCGCTGGAACCCGAAGATGCGCCGCTTCATCCACGGCGAGCGTGGCGGCATCTACCTGATCGACCTGATCAAGACGCAGGCCCTGCTCGAGCAGGCCCAGCGTTTCGCGACCGAGATCGCCCACCGCGGCGGCACGGTCCTGTTCGTCGGCACCAAGAAGCAGGCGCGCGACGGCATCAAGGAGATCGCCGAAGCGTCGAACATGCCGTACGTCAACCACCGCTGGCTCGGTGGCCTGCTGACGAACTACCAGACGATGTCCGCGCGCATCAAGCGCCTGCACGACCTCGAGCGCTACGCCTCCGAGGGCCAGCTGTCGCTGCTGCCGACGCGCGAGCGCCTGGCCGCCGAGGCCGACCTCCTGAAGCTGCAGGCCAACCTGGGCGGCGTCAAGAACATGACGCGCGTCCCGGACGCGATGTTCGTCATCGACCTCAAGACCGAGGCGATCGCCGTGCGCGAGGCCCAGCGCCTGCGCATCCCGATCATCGGCCTGGTCGACACGAACGCCGACCCGGACGGCATCGACTACGTGATCCCGGGCAACGACGACGCGATCCGCGCCTGCAACATCATCACCCAGGCGATCGGAGACGTCGTCCAGCAGGGCCGCGCCCGCTTCCGCTCCGAGGAGGAGCAGGCCCGCGCCGAGGCCGCCGCGCAGCAGCAGCGCGAAGCCGAGGAGCGCGCCCGCCGCGAGGCCGAGGAGCAGGCCGCCGCCGAGGCCGCCAAGCGCGCCGAGGCCGAGGCCGCGCTGACGCACGCCGGCGAGGGCGTGCCGCGCGAAGAGGCCGAGGCGCAGGTCGCCCAGGCCGTCCAGGATCTGGGCCGCCCGGTCGCGCACCGCCGTCAGGCCGAGGCCGAGGCCGCCGTTCAGGCCGCCGAGGAGCCGGGTATCCCCGCCACGGGCGGCGCCAACCCGCCGCTGCGCGAGCGCCAGAACCCGGGCGGCGCGGAGCGCGAGAAGGCGCCGGCGTCCCCGACCGAGGAGCCGACCCCGTCCGCGGGCGAGCAGGCTCGGGCGGCGGCCGCCGCCGCCAAGGCCGAGCCGGCGCCCGCCGCTCCGGAGCCGGGCCCGAGCCCGGTCGCCGAGGAGGCCGCCGCGGCCGCCCCCGCCGACGTCGAAGCTGCCGCTCCCACGCCTGAGCCCGAAGCGCCCGCCGCCGACGTGACGGCGGACGAAAAGACCGAGAACTAAGGACGAGACGTGACGACCCCCACCATTTCCGCCAAGCAGGTCAAGGAGCTCCGCGACCGTACGGGCGCGGGCATGATGGACTGCAAGAACGCCCTCGCCGAGACGGGCGGCGACATCGACGCCGCCGTCGAGCTGCTGCGCGTCCGCCTGGGCGACAAGGCGCTCAAGGTCGGTGACCGCGAGGCCACCGAGGGCACCGTCGCCTCCTACATCCACTCCAACGGCAAGGTCGGCGTGCTGGTCGAGGTCGACTGCAACACCGACTTCGTCGCGCGCAACGACGACTTCCAGGCATTCGCCCGCGAGATTGCGATGCACATCGCCGCCTCGCCGCAGGTCAAGTACGTCTCCGAGGACGAGATCTCCCAGGAGGCCAAGGACGCCGAGCTGCGCGTGTTCGAGCAGCAGGCGGCCGACAAGCCCGAGCACATCCGCCCAAAGATCGCCGAGGGCAAGCTCAAGGCCTGGATGAACGACGTGGTGCTGCTCAACCAGCCGCACGTCAACCAGGACAAGTACGACGGCAAGACGATCGAGGAGCTGCGCGCGAACCTCTCCGGCACCGCCGGCGAGAACATCGTGATCCGGCGCTTCGCCCGCTTCGCGGTCGGCGCGTAGGTTGTCCGATCCGGTCTTCAGTCGGGTCCTGATCAAGCTGTCGGGCGAGGCCCTCATGGGCCCGCTCGACTACGGGACCGACCCCGAGACGGTCGGGAAGATCGCCGACCAGCTCAAGACGGTCCACGATCGCGGCGTGGAGATCGGCATCGTCCTCGGCGCGGGCAACATCTATCGCGGGTTGGCCGCCGCCGCCGAGGGCATGGACCGTGCCACCGGTGACTACATGGGCATGCTCGCGATCGTGCTCAACGCGCTCACGCTGCAGGACGCGCTGGAGACGCGGGGCGTGCACACGCGCGTGCAGTCGGCGATCACGATCTCCGAGGTCGCCGAGCCGTACATCCGCCGGCGGGCGATGCGCCATCTCGAGAAGAAGCGCGTCGTGATCTTCGCCGCGGGCACGGGCAACCCGTTCTTCACCTCCGACACCGCGGCCGCGCTGCGCGCCGTGGAGATGCACGCGGAGATCCTGCTGATGGCCAAGAACGGCGTCGACGGCATCTACACGGCCGATCCGCGCAAGGACCCGGACGCCGAGTTCATCTCGGAGATCACCGCCAAGGAGGCGCTCCAGCGCGACCTGCGGGTGATGGACCAGACGGCGTTCGCCCTGTGCATGGAGAACGGCCTGAACATCCGGGTCTTCGACATGGCCGACGACTCCAACATCAACCGGATAATCTCCGGCGATCGAGTGGGGACGCTGGTGACGACGTGATCGACGAACTGCTTACAGACGCGCGCGAGCACATGGACAAATCCGTGGAGGCGACGCGCCAGAAATTCCTTTCGGTGCGCGCCGGACGGGCCAACCCGTCGCTGCTGGACCGCATCAACGTGGAGTACTACGGGACCATGACGCCGCTGAAGCAGATGGCGTCGATCAGTGCTCCCGAGCCCCGGCTGCTCACCGTGCAGCCGTACGACAAGAGCTCGATCAAGGCGATCGAGCGGGCCATCCAGGAATCGGACCTCGGGCTCACGCCCAACAACGACGGCTCCGTCGTGCGCCTGGTGCTGCCGGAGCTCACCGAGGAACGCCGCAAGCAGCTCGTCAAGGTCGTCAAGAGCTTGACCGAGGACGGCAAGGTCGCGCTGCGCAACATCCGGCGCGACGTCATGCACGACCTCAAGGAGCTCAAGGACGCCGGTGAGGCCGGCGCCGACGACGAGCATCGCGCCGAAGAAGCGCTGCAGAAGCTGACCAACGAGAAGGTCGCCGAGCTCGACGCGCTGCTCAAGGCCAAGGAAGCCGAGATCACCGAGGTGTGAGCGCCACCTACGTCGCCATCATCATGGATGGCAACGGGCGGTGGGCTCACCAGCACGGCGTCCCGATCGCAGAAGGCCATAAGGCAGGCGCCGACACGGTCAAGGCCCGCTTGCGCGATGCCGTCGACCTCGGCGTGCGCGAGCTGACCCTGTACTCGTTCTCGACCGAGAACTGGAACCGCCCGCAGGACGAGGTGGACGCGCTGATGGCGCTGTTCAGCGCGCGCATCATCGACGAGACGCCCGAGCTGCACGACGAGGGCGTCAAGATGCGGTTCGTCGGGCGGCGCGACGGCGTGCTGCCCGAGCTGCTCGAGCAGATGGCGTGGGCGGAGTCCAAGACCGCGGCGAACACGCGGCTGACGCTGTTCGTCGCGTTCAACTACGGCGGCCGCTCGGAGATCCTCGACGCTGCCGAGAAGTACACCGGCGGCGGCGAGGACGAGTTCCGCAAGCTGCTGTACGCGCCCGAGATGCACGACCCGGACCTGCTGATCCGCACCAGCGGCGAGCAGCGGATCTCGAACTACCTGCTGTGGCAGGCGGCCTACAGCGAGCTGCACTTCACCGACGTGCTGTGGCCGGATTTCTCGCGCGCCGACTTCGAGGAGGCTCTGGCGTCGTACGAAGCCCGCGTGCGGCGGTTCGGGGGACGCTGAGCCGCCGTGTCAGACCTCCTCAACCGCGTGTTGGTGGCGGTCCCGGCGGTGGCCTTCGCGGTCCTGATCATCTGGCAGGGCGAGTGGGTGTTCGCCGCCGGCATCGGGGCGCTGGCCGTGATCTGCGTCCACGAGCTCACGGTCATGATCGAGCGCGCGCGGCCCGTGCGGCTGGCGGCGATGCTCGGCGTGCTGGGCCTGGTCGTCGCGGGCACGGCGGGGGACGAGCGGCAGGTGCTGCTCGCGCTGGCCGCGACCGTGCCGCTGACGTTCTTCCTGGCGTGCCTGATGCCGCAGCGCGAGCGCATCACGGCGTCGATCTCGGCGACGATGCTGATCATCGTCTGGATCGGGCTCGGCGTCGCGCACGCGGCGATGCTGCGCGGGCTCGACCACGGCGGGGCGCTCGTGGTGATGATCCTGCTGGGCACGTTCGTGGGGGACACGTTCGCCTACTTCGGCGGCCGAGCGTTCGGGCGTCACAAGCTCGCCCCGACGATCTCGCCCAACAAGACCGTCGAGGGCCTGGCGTGCGGCATCGTCGTCGGCACGCTGATCGTCTGGTACTGGTCCCGGACCTACGACGGGGACTGGATCTCGGGCACCGACGGGCTGATCCTGGGTCTGACGGCGGTCATCGCCGCACCGATCGGTGACCTGTTCGAGTCGCTGATCAAGCGCGACATGGGTACGAAGGACACCGGGACCCTGTTCGGGGCCCACGGCGGCGCGCTGGACCGCGTGGACGCCGCGCTCTTCGCGCTCGTCGCCGGCTACTACGTGTGGCTTGTATTGGCATGAACGACGAGGACAAGCGCGACCGGCAGATGCTGGAGCTCCTGAACGAGCTCCGGGTCGCGCTTCCCGGCGTCCAGTTCCTGCTCGCCTTCCTGCTGACCGTCCCGTTCGCCCAGGGCTTCGAGCGCATCACGCGGTTCGAGAAGACGGTCTTCTACGGCGCGCTGCTGTTCACGGCCGCGTCCGTCGTGTTCCTGATCGCGCCGTCGGCCACGCACCGCCTGCGCTTCCACCAGCGCGACCGCACGTTCGTGATCGAGTCGGCCAACAAGTACCTGATCGCCGGCCTGGTGTGCCTGGCGATCGCGATCGTGCTCGCCATGGTCATGGTCACGTCGTTCCTCTACGAGCACTGGATCGTGATCGCCGGCCCGGCTGTGATCGGGCTGATGCTCGTGGTCTTCTGGTTTCTCAGGCCGCTCGTGCGCGGCTGAACGTCCGCCGGTAGGCGGTCGGCGTGGTGGAGAGGTGGCGGTGGAAGTGCTTGCGCAGGTTCGCGGCGGTGCCGAAGCCGCACCGGTCGGCGATGTCGTCGACCGAGGCCGCGGTGGTCTCGAGCAGGGTGCGGGCGGCGTCGACGCGGGCGGACAGCAGCCAGCGCAGCGGTGAGACGCCCGTCTCGGCCTGGAAGCGGCGGGCGAAGGTGCGCTCGGAGACGTGCGCGTGGGCGGCGAGCTCACGGACGGTGAGCGGGCGCTCGAGGTGCTGCAGCGCCCAGGCGCGGGTGGGGGCGAGGGAACCGCCCGGGTGCTTGGGCAGCGGTTGCTGGACGTACTGGGCCTGGCCGCCCTCGCGGTGCGGCGGGACGACGATCCGGCGCGCGACCCGGGCGGCGAGATCCGCGCCGTGGTCGGTGCGCAGGATGTGCAGGCACAGGTCCAGGCCCGAGGCGACGCCCGCGCTGGTGAGCACGTCGCCCTCGTCGACGTACAGGACGTCGGGCTCGACGCTGACGTGCGGGTGCCGCGCGATCAGGTCGGCGGCGTCGCGCCAGTGCGTCGTCGCGCGGCGGCCGTCGAGCAGTCCCGCGGCCGCGAGCGCGAAGGCGCCGGTGCAGATCGAGACGATCCGGCCGGGCGCGCCGCGCAGCGCCTCCAGCACCGGCTCGTCCGGGACGCGCAGGTGCGGGGAGAAGCCCGGGACGATCACGGTGTCCGCGTGCGCGAGCGCCTCCAGGCCGGCCTGGGCGGTGATCGCGAAGCCCGCCATCGTGGGCACGGACGGCGTCGCGGCGCAGACCGTCACGCGGTACGGCGTCTCCTCGTAGGTGCCGAACACCTGCGCGGGGATCGCGAGGTCGAGCGGGACGACCGCGTCGAGGGCGAGGACGGCGACTTCGTGCACTTGGCTGGATCGTAACGGAGAACGGCGTTCCTGCCACTCGTTCTGCGGCTTGCGCGCCGCGACGATGCCGGCATGACGATCGAGATCCTCCTGTTCGACGGCTTCGACGACCTGGACGCGTTCGGCCCGTTCGAGGTGCTCCGCACGGCGGGGCTCGACACGCGCTTCGTCACGGCCGAGCCGGCCGACACCGTGACCTCGTCCGGCGGCGCGCGCGTGATCCCGCACGGCGTGCTCGGCGATCCGGACCTGCTGATCGTCCCCGGCGGCGGCTGGAACGACCGCTCCGGGCCCGGCGCCTACGCCGAGGCGCAGCGCGGCGTGATCCCGGCCAAGCTGCGCGAGCGCGAGGGCCGGATCGCGTCGGTGTGCACCGGGGCGATGCTGCTCGCCGCCGCCGGCCTGCTCACCGGCCGCCGGGCGATCACCCACCACAGCGCGATCGAGGACCTGCGCGAGGCGGGCGCGGACGTCGTCGAGGGCGCGCGCTACGTCGACGAGGGCGACATCCTCACGTCCGCGGGCGTGAGCGCCGGCATCGACATGGCGCTCCACCTCGTCGGTGACCAGGCCGCCACCGTCGCGCGCGAGATCGAGTGGGACGAAGCTCGCCCTGCGGGCTCGCTTCGGTGAAAGTCATGGCCCAGGGGGCCAGGACTTCCGGGGAGCGGCGTTTCAGCGGGCAGCTCGCCACATGACGAACGACGGAAGCAGCTGCCCCCGCTCACGCGGCGGGACCGGCTCCCGCAACGCCTCGATCCGCAGGCCCACGGCCTCCAACGCGCGCGCGTAGGACTCCAGTGGCCGCGTCCAGCCGCGGAAGTGCATCGTCAGGTCGTTGCGGTAGAAGGTGCCCTCGAAGACGCCTTCCTCGCTGTAGGGCCGCGCGAGCGTGTAGCCGTCGCCGGCCGGTCGCAGCAAGTCGGCCACGGGGTTGGTGATGCACACGCACAACGCGCCGCCCGGCGCCAGCACCCGCTCGGCCTCGCGCACCGCGCCGGGCATGTCCTCCATGTCCATCAGCGAGTTGTAAGCGACCACGAGGTCGAAGGTGCCGTCCTCGAACGGCAGCGCCGCCGCGTCGGCGACCGCGTAGGTGCCCTCCGGATGGGCCTCGGCCGCGGCGCGCAGGAGCGTCAAGGACGTGTCGATCCCGGTCACGTCGTGACCGCGTGCCGCCAGGTCGCGGCAGACGCGCCCCTCGCCGCAGCCCACCTCGAGCGTGGCGCGGCCCGGCGGCGGCACCAGCTCGAAGAACGCGTCCCGGTAGCTCCAGTAGTCGTCGTGGTCCGGCGTGCGCGCCCACGCCAGCCAGTCGGCGGCCTGCTCTTCGAAGTGCGTCACGGGCGCGAACCTTATCCGCGGCAAACCTGGCCCCTGCCACACTGAGGCGTCGTGAAGCGGCTCCTCATCCTGGGCTCGACCGGCTCCATCGGCACCCAAGCGCTCGACGTCGTCAAGCGCGCGCCCGAGCAGTTCGAGATCGTCGGCCTGTCCGCCGGGAGCAACCACCTCCCGCTCGTTCAGCAGGCCATCGAACGCGGCGTCACGCGCATCGCGCTGACCGACTCCGACGCCGCCGCGCGCGCCGCCGAGAGCTGGACCGGCGGCGAGGTGCTCGCCGGCCCCGAGGGCCTGGTCCGGCTCGTCGCCGAGTCCGGTGCCGACCTCGTGCTCAACAGCATCGTCGGCTCCGCCGGCCTCGGCCCGACGATCGTCGCCCTCACCGAGGGGATGGACGTCGCGCTCGCCAACAAGGAGTCGCTCGTCGTCGGCGGCGAGCTGGTGACCGCGCTGGCCGAGGCCACGGGCGCGCGGTTGATCCCCATCGACTCCGAGCACACCGCGATCCACCACCTGCTCACGGGCGAGCCGCCCGGCGTGGTGGACAAGCTCATCCTGACGGCATCCGGCGGCCCGTTCCGCGGCCGCAAGGACCTGCAGAACATCACGGTCGAGGAAGCCCTGAACCACCCGACGTGGCGGATGGGCGGCAAGATCACGATCGACAGCGCGACGCTGATGAACAAGGGCCTGGAGGTCATGGAGGCCCACCATCTCTTCGGGACGCCCTACGACAAGATCGACGTGGTCGTCCACCCGCAGTCGATCATCCACGCCCTTGTGCAGCTGTGCGACGGCTCGACGAAGGCCCACATGGGCTATCCGGACATGCGCGTCGCCATCGGCTACGCGCTGCACCACCCGGATCGCGCCGACCTGCCGATCAAGCCGTTGGACCTGGTCGAGCTGGGCCGCCTGGACTTCGAGGCGCCCGACCTGGAAACGTTCCCGTGCCTGCGCCTGGCGCGCGAGGCCGGGATTGCGGGCGGCACCGCGCCGTGCGCGCTCAACGCCGCCAACGAGGTCGCCGTCCACGCCTTCCTCAACGGCCGCCTGTCGTTCGCCGGCATCCCGCAGGTCATCGAGGGCGTGCTGGACGAGCTCGGATCGCGCCGTGTGCACGACTTCGAGGCGCTCTACGTGACCGACGCCGAGGCGCGCGAGATCGCCGCCGAGCTGATCGAAGGAGTACACGCGTAAATGAGCTGGCTGCTCGCCTTCCTGGGCTTCGCCGTCCTGATCATCCTGCACGAGGCGGGCCACTTCTTCGCGGCCAAGGCCGTCGGGATGCGGGTCGAGCGCTTCAGCCTGTTCTTCCCGCCGCTGCTGGCCAAGCGCAAGCGCGGCGAGACCGAGTACGCGATCGGCGCGATCCCACTGGGCGGCTACGTGAAGATCACGGGCATGAACCCGGCGGAGGACATCCCGCCGGAGCACGCCCACCGCGCGTACTACCGCCAGCCGGTGTGGAAGCGGATCGTCGTGATCGGCGCCGGGCCCGCCGTCAACATCGTCCTGGCGTTCGTGATCATGGCCTGCGTGTTCATGGCGCGCGGCCCGGTGGAGCCGCCGCTCGTGGTCGGAACCGTCGCGGCCGGCCAGCCCGCTGCGGGCAAGCTCGAGCCCGGCGACAAGGTGCTCGCCGTCGACGACAAGCGTCTCACCGGCCCCTACCAGGACCAGGTGCGCGACGTCACCAACGCCGTCAACTCGCACGCCAACGGCGGCGAGGTCTCGTTCACGATCGAGCGCGACGGGCGCGAGCTGACGGTCACCGGCAACACGTTCTACGACCGCGAGCTCAAGCGCAACCGGTTCGGCTTTGGCTACGACCAGGAGGCGAGCCGGATCGACGCCGGCCCGGTGCGGGCGTCCGAGGAGGCCGTGAGCGAGATGTGGTTCGTCACGTCCACCACGGTCAGCACGATCGCCCGGATCTTCGACGCCCAGCAGCGCGAGCAGATCGGCAGCGTGGTCGGCGGCTACGAGACGACCCGCCAGACGATCGAGCAGCAGGACCTGATCGTCACGTTGTACGTGCTGGCGCTGATCTCGCTCAGCCTCGGCGTGATCAACCTGTTCCCGTTCCTGCCGCTCGACGGCGGCCACATCTTCTGGGCGCTGGCCGAGAAGGTGCGCGGGAAGGCGATCCCGTTCAGCGTCATGGAGCGCGCCGGCTTCGTCGGCTTCGCGCTCGTGCTGATGCTGTTCGTGATCGGGCTCTCGAACGACATCGACCGAATCCAGAACGGCGGCTTCGGTCTGCGATAGAGGCGCTTGGTGTGCGCGACCGGCTAGCGCCGGTGCGTGCCCACTTCGGCTTGGAGATCGCTTCGCGGATCTCCTGTAACGTCCCCCTATGGGGGAGCGACGCGCAGTGCACGCGGCGACGATCGCCGAGGCCTTTCGGCTGACCGTCGAGGACAACGCGGACCGCATCGCGGTCCGTACCGCCGGCGACGAGATCGCCTGGACGTGGGCCGAGCTGGAGGCGAAGGTGGACGCCTTCGCGGGCGGCCTGGCCAAGCTCGGCGTCACGCGCGGGGACACAGTCGCGTTGATGATCTCCAACCGGCCGGAGTTCATGGTCGCCGACCTGGCGGCGACGATGCTGGGCGCCACGCCGTTCTCGATCTATCTGACCTCCGCGCCCGACCAGATCGCGTACGTGATCAAGGACGCCGCGGCGCGGGTGGCGATCGTCGAGGCGCCGTTCAAGGACGCGGTCGCGCCGCTGGTCGAGTACGTGCTCACGGTCGAGGAGATGGACGGGTACGCCGTGCCGGGCTTCCAGCCCGACTGGCGCGCGGTCCAGCCCGACGACATCCTCACGATCATCTACACGTCCGGCACGACCGGTCCGCCCAAGGGCGTGCAGCTCTCGCACGCGAACGAGATGGCGGCCGTCGACGCGGTGGAGAAGCGCGTCGGCTTCCCGGACGGCTCGCGCATCATCTCCTGGCTGCCGAGCGCGCATGTGGCCGAGCGCACCGCCCATCACTACCTGCCGATCGTCTACGGCATGACGATCACGACCTGCCCGGACCCGCGCCGGATCGGCGAGTTCCTGCCGCTGGTCAAGCCGACGTGGTTCTTCGCCGTCCCGCGCGTGTGGGAGAAGCTCAAGGCCGGCATCGAGACGAAGCTGGCGGGCAACGAGCAGGCAGAGAAGGTCCTCACCGCCGCCAAGCAGGTGGTGGAGCTGCGGCAGGCGGGCGAGCCGGTCCCGGACGCCCTGGAGTCGGCGGTCGAGCTCGGCGAAGAGCAGCTGTTCGGGCCGCTGCGGGCGGCGATCGGGCTCGACGAGGCACGGCTGGTCAACGTCGGCGCCGCGCCGACGCCGCGCGAGGTGCTCGTCTTCTTCCACGCCATCGGCGTCCCGCTGGCCGAGATCTGGGGGATGAGCGAGACGTGCGGCGCGGGTGCGTCGAACCCGGAGGAACGGATCAAGATCGGGACCGTCGGGCTGCCGTCACCGGGCGTGGAGCTCAAGCTCGCCGAGGACGGGGAGCTGCTCGCGCGCTCGAAGGTCGTGATGGTCGGCTACCGCAACCTGCCGGACAAGACCGCGGAGGCGCTCGACGAGGAGGGCTGGCTGCACACGGGCGACGTGGCGACGATCGACGAGGACGGCTACGTCACGATCATCGACCGCAAGAAGGAGCTGATCATCAACGCCGCGGGCAAGAACATGTCGCCCGCGAACATCGAGGCGGCGCTCAAGGGCGCCTCGCCGCTGATCGGCCAGGCGTGCGTCGTGGGCGACGGGCGTCCGTACAACGTCGCACTGATCGTGCTCGACCCCGACTACGCAGCCGCGGTCGAAGATCACGCAGCGGTCGTGGCCGAGGCGGTCGAGGCCGCGAACTCCGGACTCTCCCGTCCGGAACAGATCAAGCGCTGGACGATCCTGAACGACGACTGGGTTCCCGGTGGAGATGAGCTGACCCCGACGATGAAGCTCAAGCGGCGCCCGATCATGGACAAGTTCGCGGGCGAGATCGACGCCATGTACCAGGGCTGACGATCGTCGCCCCGATACGGCCAATCCGTCAAGTTTTGACCACCGCCTCCGATTGCTGGGAGGCCATGCCGAAGATCCAATCCCTGCGCGCGAAGATGCTCGCGCTTATCCTCCTGCCGGTCATCGTGGCGCTCGCCGCGGTGACCTTCATCGCCATCTCCCGCGCGTCATCCGCGCAGGAGAAGTCCGCGTACGCCGAGCTCACGCAGCGCACCGCGGTCGAGTCCGCCAAGGTCGACGCCGCCGTCGCCGGCGTGCAGAACATCGCCAACAGCGCGGCCCTCATCCTCTCCACCAGCAACAGCCGCGCCGACGCCGTCGCCGGCATGACGGCGCTCCAGACCGCTGCCAAGGGCAGCGTCGTCGCCGTCTTCGGTGGTCTGCTCCCGAACTCGTTCGGCTCGGACGCGAAGGCCGCCGGCCAGCCCGCCACCCTCGCCGACGGCTCCTTCCAGCCGAGCGTCGCGCTCGACGAGAAGGGCAAGCTCAACGTCACCGCCAGCAAGGACGGCCCCACGGGCGCGGCCGCGTTCGCCAAGGACCCGAAGCCCGGCGTCCAGGAGCCCGCGGCCTACGAAGGCACGATGTACGTGACCTACCAGGCGGCCGTGCAGCGCGGCGGCAAGGTCGTCGGGTACGCCGGCACCGCCAACACGCTCGCGCTGATCGACAGCGAGATGGGCAAGCTGAAGTTCTACGACACCGGCTACGCGTTCGCGACGTCGGCCAAGGGCGTCCTGATCGCCAGCCCCGACAAGAACCAGACCGGCAAGGTCAGCCTCGCCGAGCTCGCCGCCAAGACCAAGAACGCCGAGCTCAAGCAGGTCGCCGACTCGATCGCGGCCGGCAAGAGCGGCCAGATCGAGACCAAGGACCCGTTCACGGGCAAGGATGTCGTCCTCACCTGGTCCAAGATCGACTCCGCCGGCTGGAGCTTCCTCACCTCGGTGCCGCAGTCTGAGGTCCTCGCCCCGGTCAAGAGCCTGCGGAACACCCTCTTGCTCGTCGGCGTGATCGCGCTGCTGCTCATCAGCCTGGTGATCGTGCTGGTCGCCAACCGCCTCACCAAGCCGATCCGCACCGTCACCGAGGCCGCCGAACGCGTGGCCGAGGGCGACGTGGACGTGCAGATCGACGTCAAGACCAACGACGAGGTCGGCCGCCTGGCCGCTTCGTTCGAGCGCATCGTCGAGTACCTGCGCGAGAAGGCCGTCGCCGCCGAGGCCGTCGCGGGTGGCGACCTGACGGTGCACGTGGAGCCGCGCTCGGAGAAGGACGTGCTCGGGGCCGCGTTCAACCGCCTCGTCGACGACCTGCGTGGCATCGTCGGCCGCGTGCACTCGACGGCGACGGGCGTCAGCGACGCCTCCCGCCAGATGGCCGGCACCTCCGACGAGGCCGGCCGCGCGATCCAGGAGATCGCGGTCGCGATCGGCGAGGTCGCCGAGGGCACCAACGTGCAGGTCCAGAAGGTCGAAGCCGTCCGCGAGGCCGCCGAGCGGGTCGCCGGCACGGCACGTGACAGCGCCGAGCGGGCGCACGAGGCCGCCGGCCAGGCCGAACAGGCCAAGACGATGGCCACCGAGGGCCTCGTCGCCGCCGGTCAGGCGTCGGACGCGATGAGCGGCCTGGCGGAGTCCGCGAGCGGCGTGACCGGCGCGATCGAGACGCTGGCCGCCAAGTCCGAGAAGATCGGCGGCATCGTGACCACGATCACCGGCCTCGCCGAGCAGACCAACCTGCTCGCGCTCAACGCCGCGATCGAGGCCGCGCGGGCCGGCGAGCAGGGCCGCGGCTTCGCGGTCGTCGCCGAGGAGGTCCGCAAGCTGGCCGAGGAGTCGCAGTCCGCCGCCGGCGAGATCGCGGGCCTGATCAGCGAGATCCAGCGCGAGACGACCGACGTCGTCGCGATGGTGGCCGATACGGCCGAGCGCACCGAGGGTGGCACGCAGACGGTCGAGCGCGCCCGCGCGGCGTTCGAGGCCATCGGCGCCGCCGTCGACGAGGTCACGGCGCGGGCCGCGGACATCGCCGGCGCTGTCGAGGCGCTGTCGCTGGACGCCAACCAGATCGCCGACGATGTCGTCGGCGTGGCTACGGTCGCCGAGTCGGCGAGCGCTTCGAGCGAGCAGGTCTCGGCCACGACCCAGCAGACGAGCGCTACGACGCAGGAGATCCCGGCGTGGGCGCAGGAGCTGGGGGGCACCGCGGCCGAGTTGGAGGAGCTCGTCTCCACCTTCCGGCTGTAAAACGAGACAACGGCCGGCCACGCGATGAAGCCGTGGCCGCCCGGAGGAGGTCAAGTCTGTCGTTTGGCAGGCGCGACGGACTACGTGGAGGCCCCCATCTTCAGCGGGGGCTGACCCTACCTCCCCAGTGAATCGAGGAGCTCGGCGAGCGACCGCATCACGCGGACCGCGGCGTCGAGCTCTTCGTCGCTGTAGGGCGCGAGCACCTCGGCCGTGCGCTGCTCGATCTTCGCGCGCTTGACCGCGAGCGTCTCGTGGCCGGCGTCGGTGAGCGAGACGATCACCTGACGCCGGTCGCGGTCGCTGCGCCGGCGCTCGACCATCCCGGTCTGCTCGAGCTGGTCGAGCATCGCGGTCATTGACGCGGGGGAGAGGTCGGCGCGCTTGGCCAGCTCGCCCGCGGTGCACGCCTCACCGCGCTCGAGCTGGAACAGCGCGCGCACCTGGGCGGCGGAAAGCTCGCCCGGGCGGTGCGGGTCGCGCCCGCGCAGGCGGCGCTCGGCGGCGAACAGCTCGCTCATCGCGGCGCGGACGTCGTGGCTCATGCCGTCACCAGGGTGGCTTCGGGCTCGCGCCGGGTCCGGCGCTCGACGATCGCCAGCAGGACCGTCGGCAGCAGCGCGACGATGCTCACGCCGACGACCCACCAGTAGGTGTGGGCGAAGCTGGCGGCGATCGCGGTGGGCGTGTTCGCCGTGATGCCGTTCTGGAGCACGACGGTCAGGATGGCGGTGCCGATCGAGCCACCGACGCGCTGGAGGACGTTGAGCTGCGGCGCGGCGTCGTTGACCTGCTCGGGCCGGAGCGTCGCGTAGGCGGCGGTCATGGCCGGCATCATCGACAATCCGATGCCGAAGCCGCGCACGACCATGGCGGCGTCGAGCGTCAGGTAGGACGTCGTCGCGTCGATCAGCACGAACGGCAGCGTGGCGACGATCATGATCGCGCCGCCCATCAGGCTGGTGAGCCCGCCGCCGAGGCGCTCGGTGAGGCGGCCGGAGGCGGCCATCGCGAGCGCGGCGCCGATGCCCTGCGGGATCAGCAGCAGGCCGGTCATGACGGCGTCCTCGCCGCGGACGAGCTGGAAGTAGAGCGGCATCAGGACCATGCCGCCGAACAGCGCGGCGCCGAGGCCGAACGTGGTCACGGAGGCGGCGCTGAACGCCTTGTTGGCGTACAGGCGCACGTCCAGCAGCGGGTTCGGGATGCGCAGCGCGCGGATCACGAAGGCGGCGACGAGCGCGACGCCGGTGAGCGCCGGGACCAGCACCTCGGGCGCGGCCATCGAGCCGGCGGCGCCGGACTCGGCGAGGCCGTAGGTGATGCCGACCAGGCCGGTGGCGACAAGAGCGAGGCCCGGGAAGTCGAGTGGCTCGGTGGCCTGCGCCTCGTCGTGCGGGAACAGGCGGAAGGCGGCGATCGCGGCGCCGATGCCCACCGGGATGTTGATGAAGAAGATCGACTGCCAGCTGACGTGCTCGACGAGCAGGCCGCCGAGCGTGGGGCCGAAGATCGGAGCGAGGATCATCGGGACGCCGATGGCGCTCATCACGCGCGCCATGTTGCGCGGGCCCGCAGCCTTGACGAGCGCGATCTGGCCGATCGGGAGCAGCAGGCCACCCGCGAGGCCCTGGAGCACGCGCGCGCCGACGAGCGTCTCGAGGTTCCAGGCCAGGCCGCAGAGCAGCGAGCCGAGCGTGAACAGCAGCAGGGAGGCGATGTAGAGGCGGCGGGCGCCGAAGCGGGCGGCGGCCCAGCCGGAGGCGGGGATGACCGCGGCGAGCGCGAGCATGTAGCCGGTGACGACCCATTGGACGTTGTCCAGCGGTGCGTGCAGCTGCTCGGACAAGGTCTCAAGCGCCACGTTCACGATCGTGGTGGAGAGGATCGACATGATCGCGCCGAGGACGACGGCGATCGCGATCCGCTTGACGTGTGGTTCCAGTTTCATAGTTGACCCCGCAAAGTTTAGCCACCGAATCTTTCGGCTTCAAGGCGTTCACACTTGAGCGGGTCTTCGACCTCTAAACTGGTCGTCGATGGCTTCCAAGCGCTCAGTCAACGTCGGTGGTGTCCAGGTCGGCGGGGGCGCTCCGGTCGCGGTCCAGACGATGACCAAGACCGAAACGGCCAACCTCCAGGCCACGATGGACCAGATCCGCCGGGTGGCGGACGCCGGCGCCGACATCGTGCGCTGCGCGGTGCCGCGCGAGAAGGACGTCGAGGCGCTCAAGACGATCGTGCGCGAGTCGCCGATCCCGATCATCGCCGACATCCACTTCAACCACACGCTGGCGCTGAAGGCCATCGACGCGGGCGCGCACTGCATCCGCATCAACCCGGGCAACATCGGCGGGCCCGAGAAGGTCGCCGAGGTGGCCGACCGAGCGCGCGCCGCCGGGACGCCGATGCGCATCGGCGTCAACTCCGGCTCGCTGCCCAAGCACCTGCACGAGCTCGAGATGACCAACCCGGTCGAGGCGCTGGTCACGGCCGCCACCGAGTTCGTCGAGCTGATGGAGCGACTGCGCTTCGAGGACTTCAAGGTCTCGATCAAGTCGACCTCGGTCCCGAACACGATCGCGGCGAACCGCCTGCTCAGCCAGCGCATCGACTACCCGCTGCACCTCGGCGTCACCGAGGCCGGCACCAAGTGGTCCGGCTCGCTCAAGAGCGCGGTCGGCCTCGGGACGCTGCTGGCCGACGGCATCGGCGACACCATCCGCATCTCGCTCTCGACGTTCCACGCCGAGGAAGAGGTCAAGGTCGCCTGGGAGATCCTCAAGGCGCTCAAGCTCCGTGAGCGCGGGCCCGTCCTGATCGCCTGCCCGACGTGCGGCCGCCTCCAGTTCGACATGGACTCCGTCGTCGCCGAGGTCGAGCGCCGCCTGGAGGCCTATGACGACCCGATCGAGGTCTCCGTCCTCGGCTGCGCCGTCAACGGCATCGGCGAGGCCCGCCACGCGGACTTCGGCATCACCGGCGCCAAGGACATGGGGATGATCTACTCCAAGGGCGAGCCGATCAAGAAGGTCGCCACGGAGAACCTCGTCGACGAGCTCTTCGCCGAGATCGACAAGTACTACGCCTCGGGCAAGAAGGTCGAGCGGGACGCGGCCGCCGCCGCCGAGGCCGCCGCCTGGCTGGCTCAGGAAGAGGACCTCACGGCGATGACGCCGGAGCGCCTGGCTGCGCTCGAGGCCGAGAAGACCAAGGAGAACGCGGACGCGATCGACGAGGCGCTCTCACCGGTCGCGGGCCGCCGCTTCACGCGCGTGTAGTCGTCACCGGGCGATCGGTCACTTGACCCCCGCACAGGTCGTCAACTGACCGCCCGCGCGGTCAGCGGGCGTGCCAGCCGATCAGCGCGCTTCGGCGAGCACGGCGTAGTGCACCGTGAAGAAGCGCTCCGCGCTCGGCGCGTGCGCGCGGTGCGACAGCGAGCGCACGGCCCACTTGGCCGCCGCGGCGACGCGCGCCTTCGCCGTCTCGGCGAAGAACGCGTGGTGCTCGTGACCCAACGGGTCGGCCAGCTCGGCGACGGGCCGCACGCCCGCCCGGGCCGCCAGGGCGCGGACCGAGGACCGGTCGAAGGCGTGCAGGTGCCCGATCGACGCCGAGATGGCGCGCTTCGCCGGCCGGGCGGCGCTGCGGTTGTTCTCCAGCGGCACCTCCACGAGCACGTGCCGCGCGACGCGCGCGGCCTCGGCCAGCAAGGGCTCCGGGTCGGGCACGTGCTCGAGGACGTGCGAGAGGATCGCGAGGTCGTACGCGCCGTCCTCGACGGGCACGCGCGAGCCGTCGTAGGCCTCCAGGCGCTCGACGCGGGGGATGGAGCGGCCGCGCGCGATCTCCACGGCCGGCGCCGAGAGCTCGAAGCCGTCGAAGCGCGCCGCCGGCCACAGCTCCGACAGCGCGGCGAGCAGCGCACCGTCGCCGCAGCCGATCTCGACGACCCGGGCGGGCTCCACGCCCGCCCGGGAGCACAGCTCGACCGCGTGAGCGGCCTTCGACCGCGCCCCGATCGCCCGCCAGCGACCCATCTTCAGGCTGCGCTCGTGATCGTCGAGCGAGTAGCCCGCGGTGTAGAACGCGGCGGGATCCTGGTGCGCGGTCGGGGTCATCAGCTGCCCGCGGCCAGGGCCACGGCGGCCTTGTAGCGGCTCTTGTCCGTCTTGGCGAGGTCGACGATGCCCGAGACGCGCGGCTGCGGGTTCGGGTCTTCGAGCGTCGGCTTGGGTGTCCACTCGTAGCGATAGGCGGCGCCGGCCTGCGGCGTGAGCTTGCGTGACCAGACGCCGTCGGCGCCGATGTTGAGCGTCTGCACGTCCGTGAACTCCGAGGAGCCCTTCGGGCGGACCATGATCGTGACCTGGCCCTGCGCTTCGCCACGGACGTGGCCCCACAGGACGGCGGACCTGGCGCCCGGCGCCTGGTCGATCACGAACGGCGCGGGCATCACCGACAGCACGGGCTTGGGCTGGCCGTCGTTGTACAGCAGGCCCGTCTGCCAGCCCGAGTAGCGCTTGGTGCCGCTGCCGAGGTTGCGGACCGGCTCGTCGCCCCACTGGTAGAAGGACAGGCCGCGCACGCGCTTGGTCGCCCAGGCGATGTAGGCCGCCTGCTGCAGGTACTTGGTCTGCAGCGCCGTCGACACGCCCGAGGCCGGGTCCGGCGGTGAGGTCTCGTAGCCGTACTCGGTCAGGTGGATGGTCTTCGAGATGCTGATCGCCTTGCGGGCGCGCAGCTTGTCGATCGCCGTGAACAGCCGCTTGAGGTCGCCGAACTGCGCCGAGTCGAGGTCGTTGTTGACCCGGTCCGGCGCGTACTTCTTCGGGTGCGGGTGGTAGCCGAGCGTGTCGCCCTTGGCCGCCTTGAAGCCCTTGCAGCGGCCGCTGCGGACCGACCGGTAGTTGTCGTCCACGCACCCCATCGAGCGCAGGAACGGCAGCGGGCGCATCGGCGTGTCGGCGCTGATCGGCCGGTTGCCGACCGGCGCGAGCTCACCGATCACGACCTCGGCGCCCGGGTCGGCGGCCTTGACCACCGGTTGCGCAGCGCGCACCAGGCCGCGGTAGACGTGCGGCGACACCGCCTGGAACTTGCCCGAGACGCGCTCCCACTGCGGCTGCAGCCAGCCCTTCTGGTTGGGCTCGTTCCACAGCAGGTAGCGATCGACCTGCGACTTGTAGCGCGTCGCGACGGCCTTCGAGAAGTCCGCGAACGCCTTCGGGTCCGGCTTCCAGCGCGGGTTGCGCTTGGCCGGCTGCGAGCTCGACCAGAGCGGCCCCGGCCCGGTGATGGTGAGCATCACCCGGATGTTGTTGGCGCGGACGAGCTGGACCGCCTGATCGAGCCGGACCCAGTCGTAGCCCGGCGAGGCCGGGTTGGCGGCGTCGAAGCCGGCCGGCTTGGTCGTGGCGGTCTGCGCGGGGGCGATCTCCCACCAGCGAGCGTGGATGCGGACGACGTCCACCCCCAGCTTCTGCCACGCGGCGACCGCGGGCGGAGCCGACTGCGGGTTCGAGAGCAGCAGGCCCTCGTCCTCCATGCCGAACTCGAACGTGGCCGCGTGGGCGGCCGGAGCCACCCCGAGGAGGGACATCGCCGCCGCGGCGGCCACTATGAAACGCTTCACTTGGTCGCTACCTCCGCCTGGCGCGACGTGAGCCCGTTCCAGCTCAGCCGCCACTGACCGCCCGTGTCCGGGACCTCGGCCGTGAAGGTGCCGTTCGCGCTCGTCACGGGGACGGACGTCACGGTCTTGAACGACGAGGAGCCCGCGGGCGCGTTCTGGATGTCCACGGTACCGGCGGCACCGGCGTCAGCCGGGCGCACCTGCCCGTAGACCGTCAGGGTAGAGCCCTTCTTGACGACCCAGATCGGGAGCTTGTAGGCGTCGTAGGCGACCTTGCGCGCGCCGCCGCTGAACAGCCGCAGGCCCATCTGGAACCCGGCGGCGATGCTCGCGTCGTCGACGATCTTGTACTGGGCGACCGTCTTGACGCGGTTGTTGTTGAACGCGATCCAGTCGGACTGGTTGATGTACTCGGCCTGCTGGGCGTCCGTGACGGCGAAGATGTCGTTCACGCCCGGCGGGTTGGTCTGCCAGCCGTGCTCGGTGTAGTGCACGGGCAGCTTGGACGGGATGCGCTTGCGCTTGCCCGCCTGGTCGAGCAGGCGCGTCAGGCGCGAGGCGACGCCGATCGTGATCTCACCCGCGTTGGTCTTCGACAGCGGCGGGCGCGAGCCGCCGCGCGTGTACGGATGGTGCGCGTAGCCGTTGACGTTGAGGCGCTTGTAGCCCGAGCAGGACTGCTCCTTGCCCTCCACGCCGCCGAGGCTGCCGCCGCTCTTGGACAGGCAGAACACGCCGCGCAGGAACGTCTCCGGCGAGGTCTTGGTGATGCGGGTCGCGCAGCTCTTGGGCGCGCGCAGCTTGCGCTGGGCCGAGCAGCCGGACGGGTCGTCGCCGAGCGGCGCCGTCTCGCCGAGCCAGATCTGGTCGGTCGACGTCTTGTGGCCCGTGGCGCTCAGCGAGGAGATCGCCGAGCGGGCGAGCGAGCGGTACAGCGACGCGGAGCGCTGGACGGCGACGCCGCCCACGACCTCGTACTGCGGGCTCAGCCACGACTTGAGGTTCGGCTCGTTCCAGATCGACCAGTGCTTGACGGTCGGGTACTTGGTGCCGAGCGCACGCACGAAGTCGCCGAACAGCTTGGGGTCCGGCTTGCAGACCTTGCGCGCGGCGGCGGAGCCCTTGCAGCGCGACGCCCAGGCGGGGATCGGCCCCGTCGGGGTCAGCAGCACCTGCAGGCCGCGCGCC
Source organism: Solirubrobacter deserti (assembly GCF_027587175.1). Lineage (GTDB taxonomy): Bacteria > Actinomycetota > Thermoleophilia > Solirubrobacterales > Solirubrobacteraceae > Solirubrobacter > Solirubrobacter deserti. Next base: position 7,748 of record NZ_JAPCID010000055.1, on the reverse strand, counting down.
TGCGCGCCCGCGACCAGCGAGTCGAGCATCGCGAACGACGCGCCGTAGGCCTCAGGCTTGCGTCCGCTGAAGCCTTTCGGCTTCTTCGTCGAGGTGGGAGAAGGCGCATAACGAGCCCAGATCACGTTCGCGCGGATGATGTCGGCGCCCAGCGCCTTGGCCTCATCGAGCGCCTGGGCCTGGATCTCAGGTCCGGACTCCAGCATGATCTTCTCGTCTTCGATCAGCGACAGCTGATCGGGGGCCGCGATCGCGGGCGCGGTGGGCAGGGCAGCGCAGGCTGCGGCCACCACGAACAGCCGCCGGGCGCGGCGTCGGGAAGTCTCAGTCATCGAGAACATTCCAACGCCCCGCCCGGACGGGAGTTGCGGAGTGAGCGAAAAGTCGCTTACTTGGCGGCGGCGTACAGCTCGGCGACCTTCGCCCAGTTCACGACGTTCCAGAAGGCGTCCAGGTAGTCCGGGCGCTTGTTCTGGTACTTGAGGTAGTAGGCGTGCTCCCAGACGTCGGCGCCCAGCAGCGGCGCCTGGCCGGCCGAGATCGGGGAGTCCTGGTTCGGCGTGCTCGTGATGGCGACACCCGAGCCGTCGTAGACCAGCCAGGCCCAGCCGGAGCCGAACTGGTTGACGCCCGCCTCCTTGAACTTGGCCTTGAACTCGTCGAAGGAGCCGAAGGCGCTGTTGATCGCCTCGGCGAGCTCGCCACTGGGCTCACCGCCGCCGTCCGGCGACAGCATCTCCCAGAAGAGCGAGTGGTTGTAGTGGCCGCCGGCGTTGTTGCGCACGGCCTTCTGCTTGTCGGCCGGCAGCGAATCGAGGTTCTTGAGGACCTCCTCGACCGACTTGTCGGCCCACTCCGTGCCCTCGAGCGCGGCGTTGGCCTTGTCGACGTAGGCCTGATGGTGCTTGTCGTGATGCACCTTCATCGTGGCCTCGTCGATGTGCGGCTCGAGCGCGTCGTACGCGTACGGCAGCGCGGGAACTTCGTAAGCCATCGGGGTGCCTCCCAGCGGGTTCGAACTCTGCGTCGGTCCCTGCGTTCTATCACCGCGCGCCGGTCCGCAACCTCCGGCGACTAGGCTTCGGGCCTCCTTATGACCCGACTGAGCCAGTACTTCCTACCCACCGAGAAGCAGCCGCCCGCCGACGCGGAGGCGCTCTCGCACAAGCTCTTGGTGCGCGCCGGCATGATCCGCCAGGTCGGCGCCGGGCTGTGGTCGTGGCTCCCGGCGGGTTGGCGCGTGCACCAGAAGGCGGTGCAGATCGTGCGCGAGGAGCTCGACGCGATCGGCGCGCAGGAGATGCTGATGCCGGTCCTGAACCCCGCCGAGCTGTGGCAGAAGTCCGGCCGCTACGACGCGATCGGCGGCGAGCTGTTCCGGCTCAAGGACCGCCGCGGCGCGGACATGGTGCTGGCGATGACCCACGAAGAGGTCGTCACCTCGCACGTGGCCCAGGTCGTGCGCTCCTACCGCGACCTGCCGCTGATCCTCTACCACTTCCAGACCAAGGAGCGCGACGAGCCGCGCCCCCGCGCCGGCGTGCTCCGGACGCGCGAGTTCATCATGAAGGACTCGTACACGTTCGACCGCGACGCGGCGGGCCTGGACGTGGGCTATGACAAGCACCGCGAGGCCTACGACAGGATCTTCGACCGCTGCGGGCTCGAGTGGTACCGGGTGGACTCGGACGTCGGCATGATGGGCGGCACGGGCGCGCACGAGTACATGGCGCCGTGCCCCGCGGGCGAGAACGACGTCGCGCTCGCGCCGGGCTACGCGGCCAATGTGGAGGTCGCGAGCGCCACGCCGCAGCCCGTGGAGCTGCCGGAGGCGCTGGACGCCCCCGAGGAGTTCTCCACGCCCGGCGCCACGACCATCGAAGCGGTGGCCACGCTCGCGGGCGTGCCGGCCGGCGCGCTGATCAAGGCCTACCCGATCATCGTCGGCGAGGACGAGCTGCGGCTCGTGCTCGTGCGCGGTGACCACAAGGTCAACGACATCAAGCTCGGCAACGCGCTCGGCGCGAGCTTCCGCCCGGCGCACGAGGCCGAGTTCGAGGACCGGATCGGCCCGGCGGGCTTCATCGGCCCGGTCGGGGTCTCCGGCGTGCCGATCCTGCTCGACGCCGCGCTCGACGGCCATTCCTACATCGCGGGCGCGAACAAGGCGGACGCGCACCTGCGGGGCGTTGATCCCGCGCGTGACTTCGAGTTCACGCAGGTGGACGTGCGCAGCGTCGTCGCCGGCGACACCGTCGACGGGCACGAGATCCGGATCGAGCCCGCGATCGAGATCGGCAACATCTTCAAGCTCGGCACGCGCTACTCGGTCCCGCTGGGCGCGACCTACCTGGACGAGGACGGGCAGTCGCACCCGATCTGGATGGGGTCCTACGGCATCGGCCCGGCGCGCATCTGCGCGGCCGCGGTCGAGCAGTTCGCGGACGAGAAGGGCATCTCCTGGCCGCGCTCGCTCGCGCCGTTCGACATCCACCTCGTGGGTCTCGGCAAGCCGGGCACGGACGAGGCCGCGCTCGCGGACAAGCTCTACGACGAGCTGCGCGCGCTCGGCCTGGACGTCATCTACGACGACCGCGAAGGCGGCCCGGGCGCGAAGTTCGCCGACGCCGAGCTGCTGGGCTGCCCGCTGCGGCTGACGATCGGCAAGCGCACGATCGAGGCGGGCGAGATCGAGGCCCAGGTCCGGCGCGGGCGCGAGACGCGCTCCGTCCCGCTCGAGGGGGCGGCGGAGGCCGCGCACGAGCTGTGGAAGACGCTCCCGTAGAAGACAAGCGGCAACGGCTCACGTTCCGGCGGCTGTCCGGGCTCGACCGCTCGGGCCCGCCGCCGCCGGAGACGCAGCCTGGCGCGCCCCTGCGCCCGTGGACGATCCCGAACGCCATCGGGTACGCCCGGCTGCTCCTGGTGCCGGTCTTCCTGGTGCTCGCTTTGAACTCGGAGTCCGGCACGGACGCGCTGCCGGCCGTGCTGTTCGCGATCATCGGCTGGAGCGACTACCTCGATGGCATCGCGGCGCGCGTGACGCGCCAGTACTCGCGCATGGGCGCGCTGCTGGACCCGCTCGTGGACCGCATGCTGATCCTGTCGGGCGTGATCGTCTGCTGGCACTTCGACCTGCTGCCGCGCTGGGCGCTCGCGATCCTCACCGCGCGCGAGCTGTTCATGCTCGGTCTGGCCCGGTACGCGATGTACCGTCAAGTTGAGCTGAAGATCAACTGGTTGGGTAGGTGGGGCGTGTGGCCGATCTTCAGCGCCCTGTTCTTCGCGCTCTGCAGTGTGGAGTGGCTCGCCCTGGCGTGTCTGTACGTGGGGTTGGTGCTGGTGCTCGGCTCCACGGTGCAGTACGTTCGTGATGGTCTGCGCATGGCGCGAGGCCAAGGCTCTAGTTGAGCTTTACGAACGCTATGCTTCCCCTTCCGTCTCGTCGCCCAGAGGAGAGGACTCGTTAACAGATGGACACCTTCCCCGATCTCGGTTCACTCTCCGACCAGGAGCTCAAGGACCTCATCCAGCAGCTCACTGACGAGGAGCAGGAGGTGTCCTATCGCCGGCGGATCCTCCACGGCAAGATCGACATCCTGCGGGCTGAGCTGGTCAACCGCCTCCGCAAGAAGCACGAGGGCGGCGAGGAAGTCATCTCCGGTGCCGACGTCCAGCGTTTGACCGACATCCTTGCCGGTCGCGCCACGGGCGCCGGCGACGACACCATCTAGCTCGCGCGGAGGTTCGGCCTTTGGCCCGTCACTGCCCCGAGTGCGGGTTCGTCGTCACGGAGGGGGCGAACTACTGCCAGCGCTGCGGCGCCTACGTCGGCACGCGTGAAGACACGCGTGAGGACGCGACGACCGCGACGTACATGGTCGACGAGCAGACCGGCGAGCTCAAGCCGGTCGACGTCGGCGACGTCGCGGCCGCCACGGGCGCCCTGGTCATCCGCTCCGGCGGCGGCCGCGTCGGCCAGTCGTTCCCTCTCGAAGGCGACCGACTCGTCATCGGGCGTTCCCCGGATGCCGCGATCTTCCTCGACGATGTCACCGTCTCACGCGAGCACGCCGTGCTCGTGCGGCGCGCGGGGGACTGGTTCCTGGATGATTCCGGCTCATTGAACGGCACCTACGTCAACCGCCGCCGCGTGGATTCGCACAAGCTCGCCGACGGCGACGAGCTGCAGGTCGGCAAATACAAGCTCACCTACCTCGCCCGCTGAGTGGCTGTGACCGACGACGCCGCGAGTGGGGCGAGCGAACAGGCAGTCCAGTCGCCGAGGCAGGCCAAGTCGCTGACCATCGGGGCGGTGTGCAAGGGGCTCCAGCAGGAGTTCCCGGACATCTCGATCTCCAAGATCCGCTATCTGGAGGACCAGAAGCTGATCACGCCGCGGCGCACGCCCGGCGGGTACCGGCTGTACTCGCCGTCCGACGTGCAGCGGCTGCGGACGATCCTGCGCCTGCAGCGCGACGAGTACATGCCGCTGGCCGTGATCCGGCAGGAGCTCGCCGCGGGGCGGATGGTCGAGGAGGCGTCCTCGAGCACCTCGTCCGGTGACGGGGGCGCGCCGGCCGCTCCGGCGCCGCGGGCGGCGTCGCCGCGGCGGATGGCGATCTCCGTGCGCTCGGGCGGCCCGACGTTCTCGCTCGACGACATCGTCGAGGACACGGGCGCCGAGCTCCGGCTCGTGCAGGAGCTCGAGGACTTCGGGATCATCAAGGGCGTCCCGCGCGACGGCACCCGCTTCTACGACGAGACCGACCGCGAGATCGTGCGCGCGGTGCGCGAGCTCGCCGCGTACGGCGTCGCGGGCCGCAACCTGCGCGTGTTCAAGTCGTCGGCCGAGCGCGAGGCGGCGCTGCTGAACCAGATCCTCGCGCCCTCCCTGCGCTCGCGCAACCCGGAGCGGCGGCGTGAGGCGATCGACGCGCTGGAGAACCTCGCGGCGGTCGCCTCGCACCTCAAGCACCTGCTGCTGGTCCGGGATCTGCGGCGGATCATCGGATGAACCTGGCCTCTTACATCCGCGACATCCCGGACTTTCCGAAGGAAGGGATCGTTTTCAAGGACATCACGCCGCTGCTGCTGGACTTCGACGCGTTGGACTTCGCGGTGTCGTCCCTGGCGGAGTGGGCGCGGCCGCTGTCCGTCGACTTCGTGGTGGCGGCCGAGGCGCGCGGGTTCATCCTGGGCGCCGCGCTGGCGCGCGAGCTGGGCGTCGGGTTCGTGCCGGCGCGCAAGCCCGGCAAGCTGCCGGGGGAGACGGTGTCGGCGGAGTACATCCTCGAGTACGGGGTGGACGCGCTGGAGATGCACGCGGACGCGATCGCCGACGGGGCGCGAGTCCTGCTCCACGACGACCTGCTCGCCACGGGCGGGACGGCCGCCGCGCTGGTGGACCTGGTCCGGGGGCGCGGGGCGCAGGTCGCGGGCTTCGGGTTCCTCGTCGAGCTGTCGTTCCTGGGCGGACGTGAGAAGCTCGACGGGATCGACGTCAAGACGCTGATCGCCTACGACGGCGAGTGAGGCGCGAGCAGGTCTTCTGGGGCTGGGGCGAGCCCGGGGCCGGGCCGTCGCTGCCCGAGCACGCGCGGGACGTGCTGCGCCAGGAGCTCGGCGTGTCGGGCGATGTCGTCTCGCGACCTGTCGAGTCGGTGTCGCTGCCGGCACCGTCGTTGCCGAACGGGCTGCGGGAGCGGCTGGAGGCGGTCGCCGAGGTGCGCGACGACGACCTGTCGCGGGTCTTGCGGACGCGCGGGAAGTCCTACCTCGACCTGCTGGCGTCGCGGAGCGGGGATTTCGCCTCGGCGCCCGACGCGGTGGTCGCGCCGGGCGATGCGGCCGCGGTGGCCGAGGTGCTGCGCGTGTGTGGCGAGTACGGCGTGGCCGTGGTGCCGTTCGGCGGCGGGACGAGCGTGGTGGGCGGGCTCGCGGGGGAGCGCGGGCCGTTCTCCTCGCTGGTGTCGCTGGACCTGGGGCGGCTGGACCGGGTCGTGTCGGTCGATCCGCGGTCGCTGGTCGCGGTGTTCGAGCCGGGGACCCGGCTGCCCGAGGCGGACGCGGCGCTGCGCGCGCACGGCCTGGCGCTCGGGCATGTGCCGCAGTCCTACGAGTGGGCGACGGTCGGCGGGTGCGCGGCGACGCGCTCGGCGGGCCAGACCTCGACGGGACACGGCCGGATCGACGAGCAGGTCGTGGCGCTCTCGTGCGTGACGCCCTCCGGGTCGCTGGCGACGCTGGACGCACCGGCGTCGGCCGCGGGGCCCTCGCTGCGCGAGCTCGTGCTGGGGTCGGAGGGAACGCTCGGCGTGATCACGTCGGTCGCGCTGCGGGTGCGGCGGCGGGGCGAGGTGTCGTTCGACGGGTGGTCCGTCGAGTCGTTCCTCGCGGGCGCCGAGCTGCTGCGGGCGCTCGAGCAGGACGGGATCGCGCCGGACATCGCGCGGCTCTCGGACGAGCAGGAGACGCGGACGTCGCTGGCGCTGGCCGGGACGGGCACGGTGGGCCGGCGGCTGCTCGGCGGTCGCTGCCTGCTCGTATGCGGCTGGCAGGGCGCGACGGGGCGCGCGTCGGCCGCTCGGAAGCTGATCCGCGGCGGGGCGCTGCCGCTGGGGCCGTCGCCGGGGCACGCGTGGGAGAAGTCGCGCTTCGCGGGCCCGCACCTGCGCGACGACCTGCTCGACCGGGGCGTGCTGGTCGAGACCTTGGAGACGGCGACGACCTGGTCGAACCTCGAGCGCCTCTACCGGGCGGTGCCGGCGGCGCTGCCGGGGCTGCACGTCGGCTGCCACGTCTCGCACGTGTACGCGACGGGCGCTTCGCTGTACTTCACGGTGCTGGGCGCGCAGTCCGAGGACCCGGTCGGGCAGTGGCGCGCGTTCAAGGACGCGGCGTCCCGCGCGATCGTCGCCAACGGCGGCACGATCACCCACCACCACGCCGTGGGCCGCGATCACGCGCCCTATCTGGGCGACGAGATCGGCGAGCTGGGAATGGAGCTGCTGCGGACGGTGAAGACGCGCTGCGATCCGGCCGGGATCATGAACCCCGGCAAGCTGATCACCGCGTAGGCAGCGCGCCGCTCAGGATGACCTTGCCGGGCTCCTTCGCGCCCTTCTCGTCGAGCGTCACGGCGATGCTGTCGTACGCCTGCAGCCACTCGAGGAACTCGTCGGTGTCCTCGTTGCCCGGCCCGGCCGCGGTCAGCTGACCGTTCTCGCCGACCGGCGTCTGGACGTCCCCGAGCAGCCGCGGCGCGCCGCCCTCGCGGGTGAGCCAGATCGAATAGCGCTCGCCGGAGGCGTTCGGCGCGACGCCCTGTGCCGCGAGCGCGAACCGCACGGTTTCGTCATTGGCCTGGAAGAGCTCCATCAGCCCGACCGACGTGGATCCCGCGGGCCCGCGCAGCAGGATCTGATTGGCGCCGACGGCGGTGGCCGACGGCGTGGCCGTCGCCGTGACGGACGCGCCCCCGGGCGGCTCGGGCTCGTCCTCGCCGCGCGTGAACACGAACGCGAGCACGACGCCGACCACGGTCGCGGCGGCGATCATCAGGATCGCGCCGCCGAGTCGGGAAGCGGAGCCGCGCGCGGGATCGGCGTCGTCGTCGCTGCGGGCGGGTTCGGCGAGCGCGTCGTCGGGCGCGTCGCCGCGCGGCGGAGCGGCGAGCGCGTCGTCGTGGGCCGCGGCGCCGCGGCCCGGAGCGCGGTCGCGCGCGGTGTCGCCGCTTGCCGTCGCCG
>NZ_JAPCID010000054.1 GCF_027587175.1 Solirubrobacter deserti | reverse complement strand
ACACACCCGCTTGGCACCAGAAAGACAACGGACGCGCCCGGGCTGGCGAGGCCGCGCCGGGGCGGGCCGGCGACGCCGTCGGCGCGGGCGCCGTGGGGACCGCCGACGTCGGCGCGGTCGCGCGGCCGGCGGCCGTCTGGGGCTGGTCGGGCGTGCGGGGCGCCGGCGCGGCCGGGCGGGACTCGAGCCGGGCGAGGCGGGCCTGGAGGGCCTTGACGGAGGGCTCGAGGTCGGGCGTCGCGGCCTTCACGAGGGCGAGCTCGAGCTGGGTGCGGGCGTCGGCGCCGTCCTTCATGGCGCGCATCGAGGCGGCGATCAACTCGATCAGGCGGACGACCTCGGCCTGGCCGACGCGCTCGGCCTGCTCAGCCAGGCGTGCATCCTGCTCGGCGGTGACGCGCAGCTCGGGCGGGACCTCGCCGAGCACCTGGACGACCATCAGGGCGCGGGCGTGGGCTTCGAGGTCACCGAAGAAGCGGCCGAGGTCGCGGCCGGACTCGGCCAGGCGGGCGGCGGCCTGCAGGGCCGAGCGGGCGTCGCCGGCGTGGACGGCGTCCACGGCGCCGAAGATCAGGTCCGAGTCGGCGGCGCCGAGCACGGCCAGCACGTCCTCGAGCGCGATCGACGAGCCCGAGTAGGCGAACAGCTGCTCCAGCGTCCCCAGCGCGTCGCGGAAGGACCCCGTGGCCGACCGGGCGACGAGGGCGATCGCCTCGTCGGGGATCGTGATCGACTCCGCGTCGGCGGCCCGGCGCAGCACGTGCGCGAGCTGGGGTACCGAAGGCCGGCCGAAGTCGAAGCGGTGGCAGCGGTCCACGACCGTCGGCAGGACCTTGTTGGCCTCGGTGGTCGCCAGCACGAAGATCGTGTGCGGCGGCGGCTCCTCGAGCGTCTTGAGGAACGCGTTCCACGCCTGAGGCGTGAGCATGTGCGCCTCATCGAGGATGTAGACCTTGTAGCCGCCGCCGACCGGGGCGAAGGCGACGCGCTCGCGCAGGTCGCGGACGTCGTCGACCGAGTTGTTGGAGGCGGCGTCCATCTCCACGACGTCCAGGGACGTCGCGCTCTGGATCGAGACGCACGACTCGCACTTCCCGCACGGCGAGACGGTGGGCCCGCCGTTCTGGCAGTTCAGCGAAGCCGCCAGGATCTTGGCCATGGACGTCTTGCCCGTGCCGCGGGAACCCACGAACAGGTACGCGTGGTGCACGCGACCCTGCTCGATCGCGTTGCTCAGGGTGCGGACGACGTGCTCCTGCCCGACCACGTCTGCGAACGTGCGGGGGCGATGACGGCGGTACAGCGAAGCGGCCAAGGGACGTTTGAGTCTAGTGGCGCGAGAGGCGGCGTCGGCGTGCGCGCCGCGATCGGAATCCCGCTCGGAGCGGTGCTCGCGTACGCCCTCATCGGCACGGGCTTCCTGAACTACGACACGGCCTACAGCCTGCTGTGGGGCGGCGACGTCCTCGACGGCCGCCGGCCCGACTTCGACCTGCCGCTCGCGCCCACCCCGCACCCGCTGGCGACGCTGCTGGGCATGCTCCTGACGCCGTTCGGCGACGTCGGCCAGACGATCTGGGTGCTCGTCGCCTTCCTGAGCCTCGGCGCGCTCGCCTGGACCACGTACGAGCTCGGCGCGCACTGGTTCGGCCCGGCGGCGGGGATCGTCGCCGCGCTGCTGATCATCACCCGCGTCCCCGTGCTGAGCTTCGGCGTGCGGGCCTACTTCGACATCCCGTACGTCGCGCTCGTCCTCGGCGCGATCCTCGCCGAGGCGCGCGGCAAGGACCCGCGCACGGTCCTGCTGCTCCTCGGGCTCGCCGGCCTGCTCAGACCCGAGGCGTGGGGCTTCGCGATCGTCTACGCCGCCTACCAGCGCGACCTGAAGCTGATCCCGTACGCCGCGGCCGCGCCGGTGATCTGGATGGCGCACGACTGGGCGATCGCCGGCAACCCGCTGCACAGCCTCCTCGACACCCAGGACAACGCGCAGGACCTGCAGCGGATCACGGGCCTCGACGACGTCCCGCTCACCGTACCGCGAAGGCTCGGCGAGATCCTGCGCGAGCCGGGCCTGCTCGGCGCGGCCGCGGGCGGTCTGCTCGTGCTCGCGTTCATGCGCCGCAGGGCCGCGCTGCCGATCGCCGCCGGGTTCGTGTCCATCGGCGCCTTCTGCGTGCTCGCCGGGGCCGGCCTGCCGATCCTCGGCCGCTACCTGCTGCTGCCCGCCGCGCTGCTGGCCGTCTTCGCCGGCGCGGGCGTGTTCGGCTGGCGCGCGCTGCCGGCCGATCACCCGTGGCGCACCCGCTGGGCGGTGATCGGCGCCGTCGTGATCGCCGTCGCGCTCGGCTTCACGCCCAGCCAGATCAACCGGATCCAGAGCCTGCGCAGCGCGATGCACACGCAGAACGACATCCTCGCCGACCTGCACGCGATCAGCGACGAACTCGGGTGCGAGCCGGTCACGGTGCCCAACCACCGGCCGGTGCCGCACATCGCGCTGTGGACGGGCATCCCGCCGGGAGAGATCGTTTCCGCGCAGCTCGAGCAGCCCACGACGGGCAGCTACATCGACCCCGCCAGCGAGCGCGTGGAGCGCAACTTCACGCTCGACCCGCGCGACCCGAAGCGCCTCACCGCCGCCGTGCCGCGGAACTTCGACGAGACGGCGCGCAACGCCAGCTGGGTGCTGTACGCCGCGTGCTGAAAAAGTGGACCGTGCACCCTCTGTCGAAGTCGGCCTCCGGGGACGCACACCTCACTGGCTCCGGTCGAGCGACCCCGCTACGCCCACCGGTGACCGCTTAAGGCTGCTTCCTTCCGGACCTGACCTGGTTCACGGGCCGACGTCGTGCGGGACCCGACCATCGACGCCGTGGCAGCGCACGTTGGCCCGGAGCCGTGCCCCTCGAGAGGGAATTCGGCCCCGCTAGAGCGGATTGCGAGTACAGGGCACCGCTAATTCCCCGCCTAGCACGGTCCGCTGCTTACGTTAGCGCCTCGCGCAGCTTGCGGAGCGCCCGATAGACGCGGCCTTCGATCGTCGTGAGCGGCTCACCGAGGATCGACGCCATCTCGGGGACGGTCAGCGCGGCGCCGAAGCGGAGCGAGATCGCCTCCCGCTCCTCGGCCGACAGGACCGCGAGCCCGCGCAGCAGCTCATCCCGTACCTCCACGTCGGCGAACGGATCGCGCGCGACACCCTCGTCGACCTTCTCGTAGGCGCGCGACTCCGCCGCCGCGCGCCGCAGGTGGTCGCGCAGGACGTTGAGCGCGATCGCGTACAGCCACGTCTTCGCCGACCCCTTGCGCGGGTTGAAGCGCCCCCGCAGCGCCCGCTCGAAGGCGTCCGCGAGCAGATCCTCCGCGAGCGCCCGGTCCCCCGTCCGATAGGCCAGGAACGAGAACAGCGAGGCCGCTTGATCCGCATACAGCTGCTCGAATTGGGCGTCGTCCAAAAATTTCTCAGTCGGGAATCGGGTGCGTGCTTCGTATCAGTCTGTGATGACCGAGTTCGACGACGTCATTCGGCGCCTCGAGGACGAACGGCCGCAGGCCACCGCGAGAGAGCTGGACGAGATCAAGCAGCGAGTTCGCCGCCGCGCGGCGGATCCCTCACGGAAGGGGAACCAGTCCATGAAGTCACGTTTTGCCATCCTCGCGATGCTGGTCACCGGCATGCTGTTCAGCACCGCCGGCGCCGGCCTGGCGGTCAGCGGGCTGCAGTCGGGTGGGGACGCATCCGTCGCCCAGTACGCCACGCCCACGCCGCAGGGCGAGGTGCTCCCGGCCGAGGAGGAGAGCCGTCCCGCCGAGGAGCAGCAGCCCACCGAGGAGGGCGGCGTCCTGCCCGCCGAGGAGCAGTCCACCCCGGCCCCGGCGGACGAGACCGGTGACGGTGGCGTCGCCGCCGCCACCACGGACCTGCAGCCCGAGCGTCAGGTCGCGGGCCAGAACACGAGCCAGCTGCCCGTGACCGGCTTCGCCGCGATCCCGGTGCTGCTCGGCGGCCTCGCGCTGCTCACCGGCGGCCTCGTGCTGCGCCGCCGCACGCGCGACCAGTAGAAGCTCCGACGTGGGCGAGCTCCGGCTCGCCCACGCTCACCCGCCCGGGAGCTGAGCCCGCGCCGCCGCGCGGAAGCGCTTGCCCGGGTCATCCGAGTCCAGCGCCTTGCGCAGGTCCTGGGCCAGCGGCTCGAACGGGTTCAGCCGCGCCGCGTCGGCCGCGGCCGGGCGCGGGTCCTGGCCCGCGATGGCCTGGGCCACGGCCAGGCCGTACGCGTAGCGCCAGTTGTCGGGGTCGCGGTCGCGCGCGGCCTGCATCTGCTGGACGGCGAGCTCGTACGCGCCCCCGCGCAGGTTGCAGTAGCCGAGCAGCTCGTACGGCTCCGGCGCGATCGGCAGCCGGTCGCGCGCGGTCAGGGCGGCGTCGACGGTGGCGCGACAGTCGCCGCGCGCGAACGCGGCGGACGCCGACTGCAGCGCGCGATCGGCGCCGGCGACCAGCCACGGGGTCACGGCCAGCAGCAGGCAGGCGAGCCCCGCCAGCACCCGTGCGGTGCGCCCCGGGTTGCCGGCGCGGGCGGCGCCCAGGGGCGCCGCGACGACCACCCCAGCGGCCGCGAAGAACCACACGAACACGGACGGCATCTCCCAGTCCCAGTCCACGCAGGCGTGCACCAGAAGCGCGACGCCCGCCGCGGCGACCACGGCGTGGGCGTCGTGATCCGGCGAACGCCGGACCAGGCCGCGTGCGAGCGCCACCGCGAGCGGCGTGAGCAGCACCGCCATCAGCAGGACGAGGCCGACGACGCCCAGCTCCGCGAGCATCTCGAGCGCGAGCGAGTGCGCGTCGCGGACGACGAAGAAGGACGGCCGCCGTTGCTCCCAGCCGAGCTCGAACGTCCCCGCCCCCGTCCCGAGCAGGCGTTGCTGCGCCCACACGTCGAGCGCCACCTCCCAGTGGCGCAGCCGCCCGTTGTTGCCGACCTGCGTGAGCCGGTCACGCGCGTCGCCGGTGTCCGGGACGACGGTGCCGGAGCGGAAGGACTCCACGGCCCGCTCCGCGTGCCCCGGCACGTCCACCCACAGCACCCCGGCCAACACGACCAGCCCGAGCGCGAGCAGCGCACCCGCTCGCTCAGCCGGACGCCGCGGCCCTTTGCCGTGCAGCAGGCCGTGCAGCTTCGGCTCCAGCGCCTGCGCCGCCAGCGCCAGCACCGCGGCCACGACTATCGACGCCGCGAGCACGAGCGCGACGCGATGCCCCTGGCTCGGCCCCGCACCCTCGGCGTAGTTCCCGGTCCCGAGCGCCTCGGCGCCGTACGCCACCCACAGCACGAGCGCCGTCGGCGGGGCGACCGCGACCAGCGTCAGCCACAGCCGCAGCGACCGCACGCACACGATGTAGAGGACGAGGCCGACCGCGCAGGCGGCGATCGCCCCGCGCGAGAAGGACAGGTACAGCGCCAGCGCGCCGATCGGCACGACCGCTGCGCTGAGCACCCGCAGGACCCGCGGCTGCTGCGCGTCGGCCGCGCCGGCGAGTGCCAGCATGGCGGCGATCGCGCTCGCGATCCCCATCGCGTTCCAGTACGTGAGCGGGAAGGCGAGCCGGCCGGCGACGAACCGTCCCGAGGTGGGGAACACGTCCGGCGCCAGCCGGCTCGCCAAGCCCGCCACGCACACGACGACGAACGCGAGCAGCAGCCAGCGCAGCAGCACGATCAGCGACGTGCGACCCCGCGGCGTCATCGCGAACAGCACGAAGACCTCGAGATACAGCAGCGCGCGGTCGAACTCCACCGTGGCTCGAACGGGCGCGTCCGACCAGGCCGCGGACACGAGCGTGAGACAGGCGAGCCCCGCTGCGCCAAGTCCCGTCACCGCCGCGAGACGGCTCCAGCCGGCGAACGGATCAGGGGACAGTGTCACGCGTAAGACCAGCGCGACCGCTCCCGCGATCGCCGCGACGGCGGTCGTCGCGGGGAAGAACCCGCCTGCCCGAAAGGCCAAGAACAAGGTGAGAGCGGCCGCGAAGGGCGCGGGAGCATGCTGAAGCAGGCGTCGCACCCGCTCGGCGCGACTTGCCCTTTCGTGCACCGAGTGGGGTGTCATGGGATCGGTCGAAAGCACCAAAAGTTTGTCGCACGGACGGATGTACTGGTTGAGTACGGCCGCGCCGACACCGAGAATCATCCCTGGACCCCGCAGAATTTGACGTCAGGCGCGTGGAGGCGCTCGCGATGGCAAGGACCGTTCGTCAATACCACGAAAGAACGAGTGTCTACGCTCTGATTTTGGGTAGTGCGGCGGCCGGGACGGCGGGGCGGCGCAACGCAAATCACGGCGGAACAAGGACGTAGGGCGGGCGCGTGAGCGATCAGACGGCTACAAGGGAAATGCTTTCGGGGACGCTGGAGCTGCACGCTCCTGGCCGCCGACGCACCAGCACCGCGGCGCGCCGCGGCAACCGTGCGCGCGTGCTCGCTCTGCTGAGCGTGGACGCGATCGCCTTTGTGCTCGCCGCCGTCGGCGCCCACGAGTGGAGCGCACAGCCGCTCGACCTGGGCACCGTCGCGCTCGTGATCCTCGCCACGATGGCCGCCTACGCCGCGGTCGGTTGTTACCGCCCACGCGCCACGCTGCCCGCCGGCGCCGAGCGCCGCAAGCTGATCACGATCCCGGCGCTCGTCGCGATCTCCGCCGCGTGCTTCGAGCTCGGGGCGGGCCACGTCGGCGCCGGCGACTCCGCCGCGCGCCTGTGGCTGCTGATGGCGACGCTGGTCGGTACGGGTCGGCTCGGAGTCGCGGGCGTCGAGGCGGTCACCCGCCGCGCGACGACGCGGACCGCGCACGCGACGCTGATCGTCGGCGCCGGCCAGGTCGGTCAGACCGTGGCCCAGCGCCTGCTCAACGAGCCGCAGTTCGGCTTCCAGCCGATCGGTTTCCTCGACAAGGAGCCGCTCGACGGTGACAGCGGGCTCACGCTGCCGGTGCTGGGCGCCTCGTGGGATCTCGAGGAGGTCGTCGCCGAGCACGACGTGGAGCACGTCATCGTCGCCTTCTCCACCGCGCCCCCGTCGGTCGTGCTGGACGTCGTCCGGCGCTGCTGGGCGCTGGGCATCGGGGTCAACGTGGTGCCGCGGCTGTTCGAGGTCGAGGGCCGGCGCACCCGCGTCGAGCACCTGGGCGCGCTGCCGATCGTCTCGCTGGACCCGTCCGACCCGCACTCGTGGCAGTTCACCGTCAAGTACGCGCTCGACCGCGTGATCGCGTCGCTCGTGCTGCTCGTCCTGACGCCGGTGGTGGCCGCGATCGCGATCGCCGTCAAGCTCAGCTCTCCCGGGCCGGTGCTGTTCCGTCAGCGCCGCGTCGGGCTGGACGGGCGCGCCTTCGACATGCTCAAGTTCCGGACCATGGCGGGCGAGCCCGGCCCGGCGGGCGAGAGCAACGCGGCGTGGGCGATGGCCGCGATCGGGATGTCCGCTGAGCCGGCGGCCGATGGGGACCGACGCACCCGCGTGGGCGCGTGGCTGCGCCGCACCTCGCTGGACGAACTGCCGCAGCTGTGGAACGTCGCCCGCGGCGACATGTCACTGGTCGGGCCGCGCCCGGAGATCACGCACTACGTCGAGCAGTTCGAAGACGCCATTTATCGCTACCCTGAGCGCCACCGGGTCAAATCGGGGCTGACCGGGTGGGCGCAGGTGAACGGGCTCCGCGGGGACACCTCTTTGCAAGACCGGGTCGAGTGGGACAATTTCTACATCGAGAATTGGAGTCCCCTCCTCGATCTGAAGATCGTCGCCAAGACGATTCCGGCCTTGCTCTTCGCCCGTGGCGACCGCTGACAGCCTGAGCGCCGCTCCCGGCCGCCGCGCGGCGGCTGATGACATCGTGGGCGTCGTCTGGCGGCGGCGCTGGATCGCGCTGAGCACGTTCGTCGCCGTGCTGGCCTCCGTGGCGGCGCTGACGGCCTCGCTGACGCCGGCCTACGAGGCGACGGGCTACATGCTCGTCACGCCGGACCGTCCGGTGTCCTCGGACTTCGAGCAGACGCAGATCTCGTCGGCGTTGCTGACCACGTTCGAGCAGCTGCTGCAGACGCAGAACCTCGCGGACGAGGTCAAACGGCGCGTGGGGAACCGGCCCGGCATGCCGCCCGAGCCGGCCAACGCGCTGACGGTCGAGGCCGTGACCGATTCGCAGCTGCTGCGCGTCACCACCGAGGCGGAGACGCCCGAGGCAGCGCAGTTGCTCGCCAACACCTACACGCAGGTCTTCCAGGAGCGCACGCGCCAGCTCGCGTCGGCCGGCGCCTCGACCGGCAAGGCGAGCGTCGCCGAACCCGCGACGCTGCCGACGAACCCCGTCCGGCCGCGACCGCGGCTGTACCTCGCCGCCGGCGCGCTGCTGGCCGCGCTCGCCGCGCTCGGCGCCGCGCTGGCCGCGCACCGGCTGGACCGCCGCCTCGAGATCACCGACTCGATGACCGAGGTGCTCGGGCTGCCGATCATCGGGCGCATCCCGCAGGGCTCGGGCGCGGACGTCGAGCGTCTGCTGCAGGGCGAGCGCCTGCAGAGCCGCGACGCGCGGGCGGCGGCCGAGGGCTTCCGGCTGGTGCTCGCCAACCTCACCTTCGCGAACGTCGGCCGGCGGCCGCGCTCCGTGGCCATCGTGTCCTCGGACGAGCAGGAGGGCAAGTCCACCGTCGCGCTCAGCGTCGGCCGAGCCGCGGGCGAGCTGGACCTGCCGACGCTGCTGGTCGAGGCGGACCTGCGCCGGCCGAGCCTGGCCAACAAGAGCGGCGCGGGCGCGAGCTCGCCACGCGGCTTCTCGAGCCTGCTCGTCCACGGGGCGACGATGGGCGAGGCGGTGTGGGCCGTCCCGGACTCCAGCATGGACCTGCTGCCCGCCGGGCCGCTGCCGCCGAACCCGGCAGCGCTGCTCGGGTCGGAGGCGCTGAGGGACTTCGACCGCGCCGCGCGCGAGCGCTACGAACTCGTCCTGTACGACACGCCGCCGCTGTCGGTGGCCGCCGACGCGTCCCTGATCGCCTCGGTGGCCGAGGGCGTGGTGCTCGTCGTGGACGCGCGCCGTACCCAGCGCCGGCTCGCCGAGCAGGCCGTGGATCAGCTGCGCCGCTCCCACACCACGATCTTCGGCGTCGTCGTCAACCGCGTCGATCCGGGCCCGTTCACCTCCGGCTACTACGCCGAGGGCCCACCGGACGAGCAGGACGGCGGCCGCCTCGGTCGGGCCGTTGAAAGTTCGCGCTGAGAACATTCTGGACGCTCATCGCAAGTTTGGACTTGTGTCCAGCGGGCACCCTGCCGATAACAGGTAGCGTCAGCCAACTTCCCGCCTGCGAAAGGGCAAATCCGTCGTGAGGCGGAGGCGCAAAGCCACGGGACTCCCCTGGAGTCAGCCGGGCTGCCGAACAGGACCATCGCGTAGGCGGACGCACAACGGGAGTCCGTCTTGCCACGTTCGCGAGTCCGCGCATATCTTGCTGCGATCTTCGCCGCCGCCATGGCCTGGTGCCTGATACCGGGCACGGCCGCGGCGGCCACCAAGCTGGCCGGCATGCAGACCCATCTGCTGTGGGGCGACGTCGACACCGCCGAGATGAAGCGTCAGCTCGATCTCGTCAAGTCGTCGGGCGCGACGATCACCCGCGTCGACGTCGGCTGGTCCTCGCTGCAGGAGACCGGCCCGGGCTCGTTCAGCGGCTACCACCTCGGCCGCCTGGACGCGCTCGTGGATGCGGCCGAGGCGCGCGGGATCAAGCTGCTGCTGACCTTCACGTGGACGCCGTGCTGGGCTTCCAGCGCGCCCGAGTCGATCAAGCAGAACTGCGCGGGCGAGTGGTGGTCGCGTGGTGTGGACCGGTACGCGCCGAAGGACCCCGCCGCGTACGCCAGCGCCCTGGCCAAGGTCGCCGCCCGCTACAAGGGCCGCGTCAAGGCGTGGGAGATCTGGAACGAGCCCAACCACGACGCCTACTTCAAGGCACCCGATCAGGCCGCCGCGTACGCCGCGATGGTCAAGGCGGCGTACCCCGCCGTCAAGGCGGCCGACCCGAGCACGACCGTCCTCGTCGGTTCGCTGTCCGGGTCCGACCACGCATTCACCGGACGCCTCTACACGCTCGGCGTCAAGGGCTTCTTCGACGCCTTCTCGATCCACCCGTACAGCGAGGACTACTCGCCGCTGGACCCGGTCGCCGGCCAGGACCCCCGCTACTCGTTCATCCGCGGCGTGCCCGCCGTGCGCGACGTGATGCTCGCCAACGGCGACGACAAGCCGCTGTGGCTGACCGAGGCCGGCTACAGCACGTCCACGGTCCGTTCCCGCGACCGCTGGAACAACGGCGTCACCGAGGAGACGCAGGCGCTCTACCTCAAGCAGCAGGTGCAGCAGATCGCCAAGTGGTCGTTCGTGGACGCGACGATCTGGTTCAACCTCCAGGACACCGGCCGCGACGCCAACGACCTGCACTCCAACTATGGCCTGAGGCGGTGGGACGGGTCGGCCAAGCCCGCTTGGGCGGCGTTTCAAGAAGGCACTGCGTTCCTCACGAATGGCCCAGAGCAGCCGGCTCAAGGCCCGCAACAGCCGCAAGTCCCGTCGGGCCCGCTGACCCCCGTCCCGCCCGCCCCGCAGCCTCCGGCCCCGGTGACCCCGGCGCCCGTGGCCCCCGTCGCGCCTGTGGCGCCGGTGGCGCCGATCGCGCCCGTCACCCCGGCGCCCCCCGCGCCGGCGGCACCGCCCGCGGCCCCGGCCGCGCCGCCGGTGACCAAGCGCCCGCCGGCCAAGACGCGCAAGCGGCCCAGCACGAGCAAGGTCTCCGCCAAGGTCTCACGCAAGGCGAAGGCCAAGGCCCGCGCCAAGGCCGCCGCCAAGCGCAAGGCGGCGGCCCGACGCGCCGCTCGCTGACGCCGCGCCGCCTACCATCGTCGGCGTGACCGTCGGCTCGCGCGTCCTGCTGTTGGGTGGCATCGCCGCCGCGTGCATGGTGGCGGCCGCCCAGGTCATGGTGATGGCGCAACTCGGCGCGCCGGCCGGGTTCGTCGTGCCGATCGCGATCGTGGTCGCGATCGCCGTCGTCCGCCGGCCCGTGCTCGGCCTGCAGCTCGCGCTGCTGGCCGTGCCGCTCGAGTTCTTCTCGTTCAAGGCCGGCGGCCTCGCCGGGTTCAGCGTCACGGAGCTGTTGCTGCTGCTCAGCGCCGCCTCCACGCTGCTCGAGTGGTCGATCCTCGGCCGCGTGCCTCCGGTGCCACCCGCGCTGCGCGCGCTGGCGGCCATCTGCCTCGTGATCGCCCTCGGGTTCACGGTCGCGCGCGACACCGCGCTCGTGACCAAGGTCCTGGTCATGTGGTCGGCATTCGCGGTCATCGGCACGCAGGTGGCCAACTTGCCGCTCAGCGAGGTGCGACGCACGCTGGTGTGCATGGCACTGGCCGGCGGGCTCGTCTCGTTGCTCGCCATCGCCACCAGCGGGACGCAGACGCTCGTCGCGGGAGGCGCCGCCGTCACGGGCCGCGCGCAGGGTAGCTTCTCCCAGCCGAACACGCTGGGCTTCTTCCTGCTGATGACGCTGCCGATCGCCATGGTGCTGGCCACGCGCGGCTCGGTGTGGTTGCGCGCCGTGATGGCCGTCGCGGCCGCGTTGAGCGTGGTGGCGCTGATGCTCTCGCTGTCGCGGACGAGCCTGCTGGGCGCCGCGCTCAGCTTCCTGGTGCTGCTGCTGTCGCCGCCGTTCCGCCGCCTGGCGTTCGTGGCGCTGGCGGTGCTGCTCGTGTTCGCGTTCGCGAACGCTCGGGCGCTGTCGCAATCGCACCAGGTGGAGGTGGTCACCTCGCGGCTGGGCACCCTCGGGCAGGGCACCAGCGTCGTCCGGGACGATCCGCGGTTCAAGATCTACAGCGCGGTCCCCGAGATCTTCGGCGAGCACCCCTGGCTCGGGGTCGGCGCAGCCAACTTCCGGCTGATCTCGCTGGCAGCGGGCCTGAACGAGGGCGGCGAGCCGTACGAGCACGCCCACAACGTCGTGTTGACGTTCGCCGTGGAACTCGGGACGGCCGGCGTGATCGCGCTGCTCTGGCTGCTCGCCGCCGTCGGCCGCCTGGTCGTGCACGCGGTCCGCTCCCGCGGCGATCCGGTCACGGGCGCCCTCGGACTCGCGCTCACCGCATCGATGGTGGGCAACGTGATGACGAGCCTCGGCGACTACCCGCCGCGCAACAACGTGGTCGCGGCGACGTTCATCGCGCAGGTCGGGATGCTCGTCGCGCTCGCGCGCGCTCAAGCCGCCGCGCGCTCGGCGTAGACCGCCTCGAGCTCGTCCACCATGCGCGTGAGCGAGAACCGCTCGGACCAGCGCTCGCGGGCGCGCGCGCCCATCGCGCGCAGTCCCTCAGGGTCCTGAGCCAGCGCGCCGATCGCTGCCGCCAGCGCCGGCGTGTCCTCGGGCGGGACGAGCCGGCCCGTGACCCCGTCCTCGATCGCTTCGGCCATCCCTCCGACATCGCTCGCGATCGTCGGCAGCCCGCACGCCATCGCCTCGAGGATGGCGAGCGGCAGCGACTCCCAGCGCGAGGGCAGCACGAGCATGTCGAAGCCGTGCAGGAAGCGCTCCACGGGCGGGTTGAAGGGCAGATGCAGGACCCGCTCGCCCAGGCCGTGGGCCGCGATCGCCTCGCGCACCTCGCCCTCGAACTGCCCGGAGCCGACGATCACCACCGTGCCGGGAAAGCGCTCGAGCGCCGCCGCCTCGATCAGCCGCACCGGCTCCTTCGGCGGGTCCAACCGCGTCAGGAAGCCGATGATCGGGCGTGGCAGGGCCGTGATGCGCGGGTCCGGCTCGACGCGTTCGCAGGCCGGCACGCCGTTCTGGACGACGCGCAGCTTCCGGTGCGCGCCGAGGAGGCTCCGCCGGCTCTTCGCCGCCTCCCAGCGCGAGCAGGCCACCACCGCGCCGGTGCGCGGCAGCAGCGCCTGTTCGGCCGCCCAGTAGACGGCGCGCGCGGCGCCGAACCCGGCCAGGAACGCGAAGCAGTGCGGCGTGTACACGATCCGCTCGGGGCGCGGCAGCGCCGCGCGGACCAGCGCGCCGGCCTTGGACGAATGGGCGTGGATGACGTCGTAGCGCCGTTCGGAGTCCAACTCGCGCAGGCGCGCGGCGGCCCGCGCGTCCCCGGCGCCGATCAGCCCCGTCATCGGCAGCGCGTGCACCCGCGCCCCCGCCGCCTCCAGCCGCGCGCGCTGCGGCGAGCCGGGCCCGGCCGCCTCGGAGGCGGCGACCTCGACCTCCCAGCCGCGCGCGCTGAGCTCGCCGCTCACGTTGGTCACGAGCTGCGGAACGCCTCCGTCGCGCGGCTGCATCACGTGCAGGATGCGCTTCACCGGGCGGCCTCGAGGTAGCGCTCCTGCATCCGCGCGCTCATCCGCTCGAGCGTGAAGTACTCGGCCACGCGGCGCCGGCCGGCGGCCGCGAAGCGCTGGCGCAGAGCCGGGTCGAGCAGCACGTCGGCGAGCCCGTCGGCCAGCGCTTCGGCGGTCGGCGCCACGAGCCGCCCGGCGTCGCCCAGGACCTCCGGGAGCGCCCCCGCCGCCACGGCCACCACGGGCGTACCGATCGCCATCGCCTCGATCGCCACCAGGCCGAAGCCCTCCCCCGGAGATCCGCCCGGGACGTGCGGCCCGCTCGGGACCGCGACCACGTCCGCGCCGGCGACCAGCCGGGCGGGATCGTCCTGCCAAGGAAGGAAGCTGATCGCGCCCTGCACGCCGAGCGCCGCTGCCTGCACGGGCAGCTCGTCCGCGACCTCCGGCTCCGCGATGTCGCGCTCCCCCGCGATCACGACGTGCGCGCGGGGAACGCGCTCGCGCAGCCGCGGTAGGGCCGCGACGAGCAGCCGCGCGCCCTTCACGCGGCTCAAGCGGCCGAGGAAGAGCACGACCGGCGCCGACGCGTCGAGGCCGAGCCGTTCGCGCAGCTCCGCCCGGGCCGCGTCCCGGTCCACGCTCACGGGCCGGGTGCCGTTGGGCACCACGTGCACGCGCGCGGACAAGGTGCCGGGTACGGCCGCCGTCACCGCCGCGCTCACGCCGACCACCTGCCGGCACAGCGCGGCGACCACGCTCGTGAGCCAGCGGCCGCCGGAGAAGTCGTGCTTGACCCAGATGACGGGCACGCCCGAGCCGATCGTCGCGAGCCCCGCGACCAGGGCCGCCTTCACGCCGTTGGCGTGGATGACGCGGGGCCGGACGCGCCGCAGCTCACGGCGTAGGCGCACCGCGCCCGCGAGCAGGTCGAGCCGCCGGCCCACCGGCACGACGGTCACCGGGTGCCCGGCCAAGTGCAGCCGATCCACCAGCCATCCGGCCTGCAGCACGATGACCTCCGCGATCCACGGCGGCCCGAGCTCGTCGAGCAACAGCTCGAGGTAGCGCTCCGATCCGCCCGGTTGTGCGTGCGAGGAGACGAACGCCACGCGCACGGGTGCGAGGGCGCTCAGAGGGTTCTCCGCCGTGCGACGTCCCAGAGCCCGTCGAGCAGTCCGCGCGCCCCCTGCCAGTCGGTGTTGACCGCGCGGTGGACGACGTGGATCGCCATCATCAGCCACCAATGCGCGTGCGCCCCACGCCGGTCCGAGAAGGACTTCTCGAGCGTGTAGTGGCGCCGGATGACGAGCCTGCGGTTGAACTCTCGCGCGCGCGAGGTGCGCAGGCCGGTGGCGCGGTGGACGAGACGGGCTTCCGGCGTGTAGATCAGGCGGCCACGTTGCGCGAGCCGGTACGCGAAGTCCTCGTCGTCGAGGAACGCGTAGCCGTTGGGCGCCTCGAGCCGCTCGTCGAAGCGCGTGGCGCGGGCATCGTCCATGCGCGCCGCCATGAAGCAGCCCGACATCGTCTCGACCGTGTGCCACTCGTCGACCGACCACACCCGGTTCGGATAGCCGCTGCGCGTCATCGTGCCCTGGGCGCCGGCACCGGGCAGCCAGCAGCGCAGCCGTGAGTGCTTGAAGGAGAACCGCCGCGAAGACGGCTCGACGAGCTTTCCCGTGGTACCGACCACGCCCGGGTCCTCGAAGGGCTTGAGCAGCTGCTCGAGCGCGTCGGGCTCGAGCAGCACGTCGTCGTCCAGGTACACGACGATCTCACCCTGGGCCTCGTCGAGCCCGCGGTTGCGCTGGCGACAGAGCCCGGGCGCGGAACGCAGATAGCGGAGCCCGAGCGCGGGATGCGCCGCCGCGGCGGCGCCGACCACGTCCCGGGTGGCCTCCCCATCGGACGCGTCCACCACGAGCACCTCGGCCGATTGCGGCGCACAGCCCGCAAGGCTGGCAAGGGTGTCGGCGAGGAGCGCCGGCCGATCCTTGGTCACGATCACGATCGACTGGCGCACGCGCGGACTAACACTAGCGGCGCTCCACCGGCGGCTAGCCTTGCCTGCGTGATGGAGCCCGTGACCGCCGTGATCCTGTCCCACAACCGCAAAGAGCGGCTCGTGGGGGTGCTCGAGGAGTTGCTCCGCCTCGACGTCTTCGACGAGATCATCGTCGCCGACTCCTCCTCCGACGGCAGCGCCGAAGCGGTCCAGGCGTTCGGCGAGCCGGTCCGGCTGGTGCCGGTCCCCAACCTGGGCGCCGCCGGCCGCAACCTGGGCGCGGAGGCCGCCCGCAACGAGCTGATCGTGATGCTCGACGACGACTCGCACCCGTGCCCCGGCGCGGTCGAGCGCCTGGTGGCCGCGTTCGAGGCCAACGATCGTCTCGGCGTCGCGACGGGCCTGGTCCGGGACGTCGACCCGGACTCCGGCGAGATCCTGGTGTCGACGGAGCTCGGCTCGTTCGACTGGTGGTTCCGTCGCGGCCGTCCGGGCGCGCCGGCCGAGGGGATGGACTGCTACTTCTTCGCCGAGGGCTGCTGCATGGTGCGGCGCACGCCGTTCCTGGAGGTCGGAGGCTTCTTCGCGCCGTACTTCTTCACGCTCTCGGAGATCGACGTCACCGTGCGGCTCGCCGGCGCCGGCTGGGAGACCCGGTACTTCCCGGACGCGCCCTTCGACCATCTGCGCCCGCTGTCGCGCAAGCCGGCCTCGGCGCGCACGCTGCAGCTGCGCACCCGCAACAACCAGTGGCACCTGTGGCTGCGGTATCCCGTGGCCATGGCCGTGCCGCGGATGGCGTTCCACGCCGTCTTCGATCTGGTCGACGCAACCTACCTCGGCCATCACAAGGCGTGGCTGCAGGGCATCCGCGAGGCCTGGACCCAGCGCGGGGACGTGGCCGAATACCGCCGCCCGATCCCGGCCGCCGTGCTGCGTCCCGTCGAAGGGCCGCGGACACGCCAGCACGTCGACCTGCTCATCGGGCAGCTGCGCAAGAAGCTGCGCAAGCGGCTGCCCTAGGAGCGGCGCAGCGTCGCCCACACGCGGCGGGCGTCCTCCGGGTAGCGCCAGCGCTCGACGGCGACCAGCACCGCGACGTACACCACCGGCGCGACGATCAGCGCCGCGACCGTGGGCCCGATCAGCAGCACCACGAGCGCGATCGCCGCACAGCCCGCGAGCGGCCCGCTCAGGATCCGGCCGGCGGGCAGGCGCCCGACCACGCGCACCACGTAGACCAGGAACGCCGCGGCCAGCAGCAGCTCCGACAGCGAGGTGACCAGGGCCGCGCCTCGGAACGACAGCGACGGGATCAGGATCAGGTTCGCGACGACGTTGAACGCCAGCACGCCCGCGACCACCACCGGCAGGATCCGTTGCCGCCCCTGGGCGATCAGGACCAACGAGGCGAAGTAGCCCACGCCGTACAGCGCCGCGGCGCCGCCCAGCAACCGCACCGCCGGGATCGCGGGGGCGTAGTCGCTGCCGTACACGAGGTCCACCAGCGGCTCGGCGAGCAGCGCGTACGCCGTCCCGAGCGGCGCCATCAGGCACAGGATGAGCTTCAGGCCCGTCGTCACGTACTCGCCGACCGGCGGGCTGCTGGTCCGCGACGCGCGTGACAGCGACGGCAGCAGCGCGCCGGTCAACGCGTAGGCCACGAACAGCGGGCTCTCGAGCAGGCGATACGCCGCGCCGTAGAAGCCGACGGCGGCGTTGTCCTTGATGACCGACAGCAGCACGGTGTCGATCCGGAACAGCGCCGTGTTGAGCAGGATGGTCAGGCCGATCGTGAACGTCATCTTCACCAGCGCGAACGAGCGCGCCGCTGAAGGCGACCGCTCGGGGCGGACGCCGACCGCCGCCAGGCGCGCGGCGACGAGCGCGGCCGCGGCCAGCGCGCACGCGAGGTAGATCGCCGCGACCACCACGATCCCGGCGCCCGCCAGCAGCGCGACGATGCCGAAGATGCCGATCGCGGCCCGCTCGATCATCGCCGCCGCCGCGGGCCAGCGCAGATCGTCGAGCCCCTGGAAGGTCGCGTTGAACGTGTTCATGAACAGCTCGGCGAGCGTGCCGAGCGCCAGCAGCGCGACCGCCGCCTGGACGGACGCCGAGTACCCCCCGATCCGCGTGAACAGCACCGCCGCGACGCAGCCCGCGACGCCGACGACGGCCTTGACCAGCAGGCCGTCCGTGATCAGCCGCGGCGCGGCCTGCGGGTCGCGCGCGACCGTCTTCCCGGTCCACTCGTCGATGCCGAAGCTGGCGAAGATCGTCGTCACCTGGGCGAGCGCGAGCGCGAACGTGTAGGCACCGAAGCCCTGTTCGCCGAGCACGCGCGCCATCGCCACGTAGAATCCGAGCGACGCCAACTTGCCCAGGACCTGGGCGGCCGAGACGACCAGCGCGTTGCGAGCGATCGTGCGAGCGCCGGTCACGTACCGCACCACCGTGGACGCAGCCGTGACCGACACCCACCCCCGGAACTAGCGCGATGCGCCGCGCAGTGGTGCTCGCGGGCGGCGAAGGCGTACGCCTGCGCCCCTACACGGCCGTGATCCCGAAGCCGCTGATGCCGGTCAAGGACCGGCCGGTGCTGGACATCGTCCTGCGACAGCTCCGGCGCGCGGGCGTCGAGCACGTCACGATCGCGACGGGCTACCTCGCCGAGCTGATCGAGGCCTTCTGCGGTGACGGCAGCAGCTACGGCCTGCGGATCAGCTACTTCCGCGAGCGCGTGCCGCTCGGCACGGTCGGCGCGCTGCGGCTGATCGAAGACCTCGACGACTCGTTCCTGGTGATGAACGGCGACATCCTCACCGACATGTCCTACGAAGCGCTGATGGCCGACCATCGCGAGTCGGACGCGGCGGCGACGATCGCCACCACCAGCCGCACGATCGAGGTCTCGCTCGGCGTCATGCACTTCCAGGACGTCGGCGACGACCGCCGCGTGACGGACTACACCGAGAAGCCCACGCTCTACTACGAGGCCTCGATGGGCATCTACGCCTTCCATCCGCGCGTGCTCGAGCACATCGAGCCGGAGGTCCGGCTGGACTTCCCGGACCTGATCCTGCGGCTGATCGACGCAGGTGAGGAGGTCCGGGCGCACCGGCCGGACGCGTATTGGCTCGACCTCGGCCGCCACGACGACTACGAGCGGGCGATGCAGGAGTTCGATCGCGTGCGACACCGGCTGCTGGGCGAGGAGACGGGTCAGGCCGCGGAGCGCTGACCGCGGACGAAGTCCATCCGCCGCGCATCGGCGCTCGCCGTGAAGCCCAGCGCGCTCAGGTCGCGCACGCAGTCCTCGATCGTGTAGTCGTGGTGCACCTGCAGGGCGATCTCGTCGACGCGATCGATCCAGTGCGGCGCCGACGGCGTGAGCAGCTGCGCCTCGACGCCCTCGACGTCCATCTTGAGGAAGTCGATGCGCTCACCGGCGGGCACGAAGCCCAGGATCGTGTCCATCGAGAACGCCGGCGCGTGCCCTTCGCCGCCTTCGTCGATGTAGAAGCCGAACTCGAGTCCGCGCTCGTTCACGTAGCTCACCTGGCCGTCCTCGGTCCACGCCGCGCCGTGATGCAGCTCGACGCGGTCCGCCCACTCGGCCGTGTTGCGCCGGGCGAGCTCGACGTTGCCCGCGTCGAGCTCGACAGCGACGATCCGCGCCTCCGGGTGGCGCAGCGCGTTGTCGGCGACCGTGATCCCGATGTTGGCGCCGACGTCGACGATCGTCCGCACGCGCGCCCGCGACGGGCGGTGCACGTTGTCGCGGAAGGTCTCGCGCAGCATCTGCGCGTCGCTGGTCCCGGGCCGCAGCTCCACCGCCCGGCCACCCAAGGGCTTGAGGCGCACCCGCTCCGTCGCGGCGTGCGTCTTCCCGCGCCCGTCCGCGCGCCGGAAGGCCCGGTAGCTCGGCAGGTCCGAGGCCAGCAGCGTGGCGAACCGCCAGCGCTGCCACTCGAGGTAGCCGCGGCGCACCGCTGCGTCCACGTGCCGCAGCCGGGGCGCGCCGACGACCCGATAGGCGTGGCGCAGGACGTCGGTCGGTCCGCCGGTGCGGCGTTCGTACTCGCTCATGCCGCCGCACTCACCGCCGCGCAGACGGCGTCCAGGTCCGCCTCGGACGTGCGGGCGGACAGCGGGAGCGCCAGGTGGTGGTCCGCGGCCGTCTCGGCGGCCGGCAGCGTGCCGTAGGCCGCGAACGGCGCGTACTCCGAGAGCGCGTGCAGGACGGGGTAGCGCGTGGTCTGGATCCCGCGTCCGGCGAGTCGGTCGCGTGCGCGCACGCGCGCGTCGCGGTCCGCGAACAGCACCGCGAACGCGAAGTGCGAGCCGGCCGCGACCGCGGCTTCGTCCCACACGAGGGTCACGCCGGGCACCCCGGACAGCCGCTCCCGGTACCCGCGGACCGCGGCGCGTCGGTGCTCGATCTCGTCCCGCAGCCGGCCCAGGCGCGCGAGGCCGAACGCCGCTCGCAGCTCGTCCATGCGGTAGTTGAAGCCGAAGTCGACGACGTCATAGGACTCCTGGCGGCCGGTGTGCCGGTCCCATGTGCCGGACGTCATCGCGTGCGAGCGCAGCGACCGCACGGAGGCGGCCAGCCCGTCGTCGTGGGTGAGCACCATGCCGCCCTCGCCCACGGAGAGCTGCTTCTTGGAGAAGAACGAGAGGCAGCCGAGCGCGCCCGCGGCGCCGGCGAGCGCGTCGCCGTCGACGTGCGCGCCGATCGCCTGCGCGGCGTCCTCGATCAGTGCCAGCCCGTGCGCCTCGCACAGCGCCCGGAGCGCGGGGATGTCGGCCGGGTACCCCCACATGTGCACGGCGATCACGGCGCGCGTGCGCGGGGTGATGCGGCGTTCCACGTCGGCGGGATCGAGGTTCGGGCGGTCCGGCGAGACGACGTCGGCGAGCACCGGGGTCGCGCCGCAGTAGCGCACACAGCCGGCGCTGGCCAGGAAGGTGAACGCCGGGACGATCACCTCGTCGCCCGGGCCGAGCCCGAGCGCGCGGCACGCGAGGTGCAGCGCCGCCGTGCCGCTGGACACCGCGATCGCGTGCGGCACGCCGTGCCACTCGGCCATCGCGCGCTCGAACGCACCCGTGCGGGGGCCCATCGTCAGCCAGCCGGACTCCAGGCAGGCGCGCGCCGCGGCGAGGTCCTCCTCGGTGACGACGACGTCCGTCAGGGGGATGCTCCAGCTCACACGGTGTCCTCGAGCGCGGCCACCACGCGTTCCTGCGCGGCGGCGTCCATCGCCATGTGGAGCGGGATCGTGATCTCCGCGCGCGCCGCGTGCTCGGTATGCGGCAGCGACTCGGCGCGGTAGCGCTCGCGGTAGGCGGTGAACTCGTGCACCGCCGGATAGAAGATCGACGTCTGCACGCCGTGGCGCTCGCGCAGCTCCAGCCGGATCGCGTCGCGGCGCTCGACGTCGCGGACCAGCACCGGCATCACGTAGCAGCTGGAGCGCTCGACGTCCTCGTCGCTGTAGGGCACGACGAGGCCGTCGACGTCCGCCAGCGCGGCACGGTAGGCGCGCGTCAGCGCGCGCCGGCGCGCGGTCTCCTCGTCCAGGCGCTTGAAGCGCGACAGCAGCAGCGCGGCGCGCGGCTCGTCCAGACGGTAGTTGAAGCCCAGGCCCTCGGCGTCGTACGTGGTCGTCTCGCCCGTGTGGCGGCTCCACGTGCCGGAGGTCATGCCGTGGCTGCGACGCGAGCGGGCGAGCGCCGCGACGGCGTCGTCGTCCGTGGCCAGCAGGCCGCCCTCGCCGCAGGCCAGCACCTTGTTGGAGAAGAACGAGAACGCGCCGGCGAGGCCGAAGGAGCCGACCGCGCGCCCGCCGACGTGCGCGTGCGGCGCGTGCGCGACGTCCTCGATCAGCGCCAGGCCGCGGTCGTCGCACAGCGCGCGCAGGGCTTCGACCTGGGCGGGATAGCCCGCGAAGTGCACGACGCAGACCGCCTTCGTGCGCGGCGTGATCGCGCGCTCGACGGCCGCCGGGTCCAGCGCCAGCTCGTGCGGCCCGACGATGTCGGCGAAGACGGGGTCCGCGCCGCAGTACACGACCGCCGCGGCGGTCGCGGCGAAGGTCAGCGCGGGCACGATCACCTCGTCGCCCGGCCCGACGCCCGCGGCCAGGTAGGCCAGGTGCAACGCGGCGGTGCAGGACGAGACCGCGACCGCGTGCTTGACGCCCAGGTGCTCGGCGAAGGTCCGCTCGAACTCGGCGGTCAGCGGCCCCATCGTCAGCCAGCCCGAGCGCAGCACCGCGAGCACCGCCTCGATGTCGTCCTCGGACAGCCGCAGGTCGAACAGCGGGATCTCGGGGGTGCGTTCGGTAGCGTCCATCCCGTTCCCGATGTTGACAGAGCCCTGATCGACCTACACGCGCACCTGCTGCCAGGGCTCGACGACGGCCCGTCCGACGAGGCGGGCGCGCTGGCCCTGGCCGAGCACCTCGCGGCCTCCGGCGTGCGGACGATCGCGGCCACCCCGCATCTGCGCCACGACTACCCGGACGTGCGCGTCGAGGAGCTGCCCGGGCGCGTCGCCACGCTCCAGGAGACGGTGCGGACGCGCGGCGTGGCGCTGGAGATCGTCACCGGCGGCGAGGTCGACGCCGTGTGGGCGCAGCACCAGAGCGAAGAGGCGCTGCGGATCGCGTCCTACGGCGGGGGCGGCACGGACCTGCTCGTGGAGACGCCGTACGGCGAGTTGCCGCCGGTGCTCGAGGAGCTGCTGTTCCGGATCCGCACACGCGGCTTCCGCGTGCTGCTCGCGCACCCGGAGCGCAACCCGACCTTCCAGCGCGACCCCGAGCGCCTCGGACGGCTCGTCGACGGCGGTGTCCTGGTCCAGCTCACGGCGGCCTCCCTGGTGGCGGGCAAGCGCTCGCGCGCGTGCGCCCTCGGCCACGCGCTGATCGCGGAGGGCCGCGCGCACGTGATCGCGGGCGACGCGCACGCGGTCGGCGGGCGCGCCACGCTCGCCGACGCGCTGGCCGCCACGGACCACCCGCGAGCCCGCTGGATGGTCACCGAGGCGCCCGCCGCGATCCTCGCGGGCGAGCCGCTGCCGCCCGCGCCGAGCGCTTCCGCGCCCCGCCGGCGGCGCTGGCGCCTGGGAAGTCGCTGACGCGAGCGCTCAGCCCGCGACGTCCGCCAGCGCGTCCGCGAGCGGCACCTGCGCACGCCAGCCCAGCGCCTGCTCCGCGCGGCTCGGATCCAGGCACGAGCGGCTGATCTCGCCGGCCCGGCCCGGACGCTGCTCGGGCTCCAGGCCGAGCAGCCGGGCGAGCTCCATGACGCTCGTCTCGCTTCCCGTCGACACGTTGAGCGCGCCGGTGACCGCGGACTCCCCGGCGGCCACGAACGCGGCGACGACGTCGGAGACGTGCACGTAGTCGCGCGTCTGCGTGCCGTCGCCGTAGATGACCGCCTGGCGGCCCTCGCGGGCGGCGCCGGCGAAGATCGCGACCACGCCCGACTCGCCGCCCGGGTCCTGGCGCGGGCCGTACACGTTGGCCATCCGCAGTGACAGCGTCGACAGCCCGTGCAGGCGTTCGAACAGCTGCATGTACGTTTCGGCCGCGGCCTTGCTCGCCCCGTACGGGCTGAGTGGCGCCACCGGTGCATGCTCGGGCGTGGGCAGCACCTCAGGGTCGCCGTAGACGCCCGCGGTGCTGGCCAGGATCACGCGCGGCGCCCCGACCTCGCGGGCCGCCTCCAGCACGGCGGCGGTCCCGCCGACGTTCACGTGCGCGTCCGTCGACGGGTCCTGCACGGAGCGGCGGACGTCGATCTGCGCGGCGAGGTGATAGACGACCGCCGGCCGGAAGGCCTGGAACGCGGCCACCATCGAGTTCACGTCCGTCACATCGGCCTTGTGCAGCTCCACGCCGGTTTCCAGCGCTCCCGCGAGGTTGTCGGTGTGGCCACGGCTCAGGTGATCGATCACGGCCACGTCGTGCCCGCGCGCGACCAGCGCGTCGACCAGGTGCGAGCCGATGAACCCGGCGCCGCCGGTTACCAGTGCGCGGGTCACGGGATGTTCCGATAGCGGCGCTCGAAGGCGTCCGGGAACCGGCCGGCGTCGAGCGCCGCCAGCAGGTCGCCGATCCCTTCCGGGACCGTCTTGGTGATCTCGTAGCCGAGCTTCGCCTTGACCTTCTCGAAGGAGACCTTGTAGTCGCGCGGGTCCTCCGTGCGCTGGACGAAGGACACCGTGCCCTTGTCGGTCTGTTCCCGGATGCGCTCGATGAGGTCCAGCTTGCGGTAGTTCTCGCGCGTGTCGCCGACGTTGAACACCTCGCCGGCGACCAGCTCGCGCGGCGCCTCGAGCACGGTGCGGATGCCGCGCGCGGCGTCGCGCACGTGCACGTAGGGTCGCCAGAACTGCTCGCCGAAGACCTCGAGCTCGCGCTGCGCCCACAGGTCGCGCGTGAACTCGTTGACGGTCAGGTCGAAGCGCATCCGCGGCGCGACGCCGTAGACCGTGGCGAAGCGCAGGCACGTGACCGCGAACGGTGCCGCGTCCAGCGAGAGCAGGTGCGTCTCGACGGTCACCTTCTGCTCGGCGTAGAGACTGACCGGCGCGAGCACGCCGGTCTCGTCGATCGGCGTCGTCGGGTCGGCCATGCGCCCGTAGTTCGAGCACGTGGAAGCCATCACGAAGTGCTCGACGCCCGCTTCGCCCGCCTCGGCGGCGAGCGCGAGGGACGCGTCGACGTTGACCTCCTGCGCGAGCTCCGGGTCGCGGGCGCACGCCGGGTCACCGACGATCGCGGCCAGGTGCACGACGGCCTCGGCGCCCTTCAGCGCGTGGCCGCGCGCCACCGGGTCGCGGATGTCGCCCTCGATGACCGTGACGCCGCGCTCACGCAGCTCGTCCGCCCGGTCGGTCTGGCCGTGCAGGAGGCGATCGAGGACCGTCACCTCGCGCCCGGCGTTCAGCAGTTCGTCGGCGAGCTCGATGCCGATGTAGCCCGCACCGCCCGTGATCAGCGTCCGTCCCATCGGCGGGAAGCCTAGACGGCGCGGCGTGGCGCGGCCGCACGTCTACAGAAGTGGTCGGTGGCGGCCGAAAACCAAGGGTGAGGGCCGCCGCCCTCGCTCCGACCGTCCCGACCAGGAAACCCCCATGCTGCGTACGTCCAGGGGCCCGCTGACCGCTGGCCTCATCGCCATATCGATGCTGACCTGCTGCGCCGACGCGTTCGGCGCGACGAAGACCGTGCGCTCCAAGACCGCACCCAGCGGCGCCGCGACCGTGACGCTGCACGCGTACGCGCTCGAGCCCGCCGACGTCGCCGCCAACCCGAGCTGGCAGCTGCGCGACACGGGCAACGCGCCGCTCTACGTCAACGGCAAGCCCGCGGCGGACTTCGGCAACGCAGCCTTTCGCACGTGGTGGATCCAGCGTGCCCAGGCGGCGGTGGCGGGCGGCAATGCGCTGTTCATCGACGACGTCTTCATGGAGCGCCGCACCTACACGTCCGGCGGCGCCCAGCGCTCCCCGAAGGACCCGCGCACGGGCATGACGATGACCGAGGGCAACTGGCAGAAGTACCTGGCCGACTTCATGGTCGCGGTGCGCGCGGCGCTGCCGAGCACCG
Source organism: Solirubrobacter deserti (assembly GCF_027587175.1). GTDB lineage: Bacteria > Actinomycetota > Thermoleophilia > Solirubrobacterales > Solirubrobacteraceae > Solirubrobacter > Solirubrobacter deserti. The sequence goes on along the minus strand of NZ_JAPCID010000054.1, from coordinate 20,526 downwards.
AGATCGTCCACGACGTGCTGTGGTACAAGGGCAACAGCGGGAACGTGCTGCGCGAGCTGCAGGCGGCGAGCGCCGTGTCCGTCGAGGGCGGCTTCGTCAGCACCGTGTACAGCAGCGGCGGTGGCACCTACGGCTTTCAGACCCTCGCTGCCTGGGCCGAGTCCCAGCAGCTCCGTGGCGCCGGCGTCATCCTCGACCACTCGACATCGGCGCCTGCGCCGCGCCTGTACGGCCTGGCCAGCCAGTTGCTCACCGACCAGCTCGGCCGGTCCGCGATCGCCAACGACGCCGCGACCGCTCCCGGAGCCGTGTGGGCCGGCTACAGCACCGACCTCGGGCCGGCGGCCGGCAATCGCACGCAGGTCGTCGCGGGCGCGTGGCGACGTGACTTCCAGAAGGGCATCGTCTTCGTCAACGAGCCGTACCGCGAGACGCGCACGCTCACGGTGCCCGAGGGCTACCGGGACCTCGACGGTCTTCAGCAGCCGTCCGTGACGCTCGCGGGCGGCCAGGCCGCGGTGCTCGTCAAGGTCCCGCCCGCCCCGACCCCGACCCCGACCCCCACCCCGACGCCGGTCGCGCCCCTCGAGGAGCCGGCCCCGGTCGCGCCCGTCCCCGTCGCGCCGACGCCGCCCGCGCCCACGCCGACTCCCGGCCCGATCACGACCATCTCGACCGGCGGCAACGGCGCCGCCAAGGCCCGTACGAGCGGCACCGCGGGTGCGCGCCAGGCGGGCGAGACGTCGGTTTCCGTCCGCGGCTCCGCCACGCGTCTGAGCGGGCGTGTCCAGGGCGCGGTCGCCGGCTACGTGCGGCTGACCGTCGAGCGCAAGCGCGGCGGCAAGTGGGTCGTCGTCATGCGCACCCGCGGCTCGGTCAAGAAGGGCGGCGGCTTCTACCGCGACATCCCGCGCCTGCGCCGCGGCGCCTACCGCGTCAGCGGCTTCTTCGAGGGCACGGGCACCTCCAAGCCCTCCCGCTCCTCCGCCAAGCCCTTCCGCGCCTGATGCCTTTTCCTAAAGAGGGACTGTCCCTCTTTAGGAAAGTTAGGCGCGGCTGAGTTTCCTAAAAGGGGACTGTCCCCCTTTAGATTCAGACGATCGTGAGGATCTCGGAGAGGGCGCGGACCACGTGGGTCGCGCCGGCCGCCAGGAGCGGGCGGGGGTCGCCGTCGCGGTCGATGGCGATCCGGACCGGGACGCCGTGCTCGGCGCCGAGGCGCATGTCCGTCGGACTGTCGCCGACGGTGATCGCGCGGCGGGTCCAGCTCATGTCCGCGCTGACCTGCTCGTAGTGGGCGCGGCCCTTGCGGCAGGCGTCGGTGGAGCCGAGGACGACCTCGAACTCCCAGCCCTCCTGGTCGATGACCCGGCGGGCCCGCTCGGGGGAGGAGCCGGTGGAGAGCACGAGCTTGGTGCCGCGGGCGGCGAGCTCACGCAGCGTCGCGTCGGCGTCGGCGTAGGCGACGGTCGGCAGCACGCCGTTGAGCTCGTCCAGGCGCGCGAGGAAGCGCTCGGTGGCGCTCTGCGCGTCGGCCGTGTCGCAGCCCAGGCACTCGAAGATGTCCTGCGCCGGACGGCCGGGAAGCGCGTCCAACGTGCGGGTCATGAGCGCCTGGTCGATCCCGCGCTCACGGGCGACGCACGCGAACGCCTCACGCACGGCACTGGAGTGCACGAGCGTGTCGTCGAGATCGAAGATCACGATGCGCTCCATCCACCCCTTCATCGGCACTCCATTTGACAAATTCAGTTTCCTAATAGAGGATAGGCCCCATATGGCGACGCTCGATCTGGTCTCGGCACCGCTGTCGCCGCTGCGCCGCGCGGTGCTGGAGCGGTTGCGGGAGGCGCCGGCCTCGGCCACGGAGGTGGCGGGCGCGCTCGGCGAGTCACGCCAGCGCGTCAACTACCACGTGCGCGCGCTCGAGCGCGAAGGGCTCGTCGAGCTGGTCGAGGAGCGCGCACGGCGGGGGTGCGTCGAGCGCGTCGTGCGCGCGAGCTGCCACGCGGTGATCGTGGAGCCGACGGTCGTCGGCGCGATGCCGGAGGAGCAGGACCGGTTCGCGGCGGACACGCTGCTGGCCGGCGGCGCGCGGCTCGTGCGTGACGTCGCCGCAGCCCGCTCGGCGGCCGCGGAACGCGGGCAGCGGCTGCTCACGTTCGCGGTCGAGGCGGAGGTCGGCTTCAACCGCCCCGCCGACCTGGAGCGCTTCGCCGACGCGCTGGCCGCCCGCATCGCCGAGCTGGCGGCCGAGCTCGGCCCCGGAGAACGCAAGTACCGAGTGCTGATCGGAGGCCACCCGGCATGAGCATGGACAAGCCGTTCCGCGTCGAGGTCACGGTCGACGCGCCGCGCGACGCCGTCTGGCGCGCGCTGACCGAGCCCGAGCAGGTCCGCCACTGGTTCGGCTGGGAGTACGACGGGCTCGAGGCCGAGATCAAGCTGATCTTCGAGGACCACGCGACGCTGCGGCCGCCGGACCGGATCGAGATGCCCGAGGACGGCCTGATCGAGCTGGTCGAGGCGGGTGAAGACCGCACGCTGATCCGCGTGACCAAGCCGGGTGATCTCGACGCGCTCGAGTGGAAGGACGTCTACGGCGACATCGAGGAGGGCTGGATCACGTTCCTCAACCAGCTCCGGCACCGGCTCGCGTTCGCCCCGGACGGCGCACGACGCACGATCACGCGCTCGGGGAAGGCGCGGATGGTCGAGCTGCCGGGGACGGAGTGGCATGCGTCGCGCTACCAGCGCGGCTTCGCGGACGGCGCCGAGCTGGCCGTGCTGGGCGTCAAGCCGAGCGGCGACGGCATGCTGATCGTGACGCTCTACGACCCGTCCGAGGAGCAGTACGCGGCGGCCGAGACGCGCGCGGACGCGCTCTGGGCTCAGGCGAGCACCTGAGCCAGCCGCGTCCGGGAGCTGATCTCGAGCTTCTGGAACGCGCCGCGCAGGTGCGCTTCGACCGTCTTCTCGGTCACGAACAGCTGCTGCGCGATGCCGCGGTTGGTGAGCCCGCTGGCCGCGAGCTCGGCGACCCGCCGCTCGCTGGGCGTGAGTGCGTCGCGGCCGCTGAGCGCGATCCGCCGCGGACGCGCGCCGGCCGCCAGCAGCTCCTCGTGGGCGCGGCGTACCAGCGGGGCGGCGCCACAGCGGGTGGCGAGGTCGAGTCCGCGGGCGAGCGGCTCGCGCGCCGCGGCGCGCTGGCCACCGCGGCGCAGCGCGCTGCCCAGGCTCACCAGCGCGCGGGCGAGCTCGAGCCGCGCGGGCGTCTCCTCCAGCACGGCCACGGCCTCCTTGAGCGCCGGCAACGGCGGCTGGGCGCCGATCGTCCCGGCCACGCACAGCGCGACGCCGATCGCCCGCGGCGCGCCGAACGCGCGCGCGAGCTTGAGCTCCTCCCGCACGAGCGCGTGCGCCTCGTCATATTCGCCGAGGTCGGTGAGCAGCGTCGCGGCGCGCGAGCGCCACGCGGACACCGACGGGTTCTCGCCGCCCCACGACTGCCCGTAGGCGCCGCAGGCCCGGAAGTCCGCGATCGCGCCGGGCAGGTCGCCGCGCGCCGCCCGCGCCTCGGCGCGCGCGTGCAGGACGAGCATGTACGGCATCGTGTCCGGCTCGCCGTCGAGCACGGTCTCGTCGACGGCCTCGCCGCGTTCCAACGCCGCGGTCACCGCGCTCGCGCGGGCGCTGTTGAGCAGGGCCTCGGTGCCCGTCGCCTCGCGGCCGAGCGCGAGGGCCTCCGCCGCGTCGGCGGCCGCTTCGGGGAGCGCGCCGCGGCGCTCGTTGACGAGCGCGCTCTGGCCCGCCGCGGTCGCCAGCAGCACCACGGAGCCCTGCCGGCGCGCCTCGGCGCGCAGGTTCGCGTACAGCTGCGCGGCTTCGTCGAGCCGGTCGGCCCACATCAGCGCGACGCCGATGATGAGGTACGCGTAGCCGCCGCCCAGCGGGTCGGGCGGGAGCAGCTCGCCGGCCAGCGCGCGGGTGGCGAGGTCGGCAACCGTGTCGGCGTGGTCGCCGCGGGCACCCGCGTCGAACGCGAGCGCGGCGAGCGTGAACGCCTCCAGCCGGGTCCGCGGCACGCCGCCCGGATCGGTCAGCGACCGGCGGATCGCGGCGCGCGCGGCGACCGACAGGTACGCGAGGCCGAGCCGCTCGATCTCGAGCTCCTCCCCCAGCGGCCCGTCCGCGTGGCGGCGCTCGAGGATCGGGACCGCGCGCACCGACTCGCCGCGGAACTTGAGCACGCGCGCGAGCTCGATCGCGGCGCGGGTGCGCGCGGGCTCGTCGGCGGCGAGCTCGATCGCCTGCTCGAGATGCTCGGTGGCCGCGGCGTGGCCGGCGCGCGCCTCGGCGGCGCCGAGCTCGGTCAGGACCTCCGCGCGCTGGTCGGCGGGCGGAGGTTCCCGCAGCGCGCGGGTGAGGTAGGCGGCGGCGCTGCTCGCCCCGCCCAGCTCGCGGGCGCGGCGGGCGGCGTGCCGGAGCGTCGCGACCGTGGCCGGATCGTGCGCGGGCGGCGCCTCGAGCAGGTGCGCGGCGAGCCGCTCGGGGCTCGCGTGGCGGGACGCCAGCAGCGCGGCGGCGCGTGCGTGGGCCGCGGCGCGCTCCGCGGCCGGGATGTCGGCGTAGATCGCGCTGCGGACGATCGGGTGCGCGAAGGTGAGATCCGGCTCGAGGACGCCCGCGGAGACGAGGCGGCGGGTGGCGGCGTCCGGGTCCTCCACGCCGGCGAACGTCGCCGCCAGGTCGGTCCCGTCACCCAGGACGGCGACTGCACGGGCGAGCGCCAGCGCCTCGCGATCCAGGCGCCGTTTGACCGCTTCGGCCACCGCGCGCGGGCCGAGCGCGGTGGGGTTCGGCGCGGGCAGCTCGCGCGCCAGCTCGCCGAGATAGAACGGGTTGCCGCCCGTGCTCGCGTGACAGGACGCGGCCAGCGCGGGATCGAGCTCCGCGCGGGCGAGGAAGGCGCGCGTGCCGTCCTCGGTGAGCCCGCGGGGCCGCAGCACGCGGGCGTCGGGCTCGCTGATCAGCTCGCTCAGGGCCGGGTCGTCGTGCGCGGGGCGGGTGGCGACGGCCAGCAGCAGCGGCACGCCGTCGATCCGCTTGGCCAGGAACGCGAGAAAGCGCCGCGACGGCTCGTCCGCCCACTGGGCGTCGTCGACCAGGAGGATGAGCGGGCGCTCGGCCGCGAGGCCTGTGACCAACCACGCGAGCCCGTGCAGCAGCGGTAGCAGGTCCTCCTGCTCCGGGCGAGCCTCGCTGAAGATCGGCTGCGCGAGCCGGGCCGCGCCCTCGAACACGGTGTCGGGGGACGCGAGCACGACGGCGTCGAGCAGCTGGTGCACGACGCCGAACGCGAACGTGGCCTCCAGCTCGGAGCCTCGCGCCCGTAGGACGCGGCCCGGTGCGTCATGCAGGGTCTTCAGCAGCCGGGTCTTGCCGAGGCCCGGGGCGGCTTCGATCACGATCAGCCGCCCCGTGCCGCTCACGGCCGCGGCGAGGGCCTCGTCGAGGGCCGCGCGTTCGGCGTCGCGCTCGATGAGGTCGTCTTGCACGCGCCGATCCTATGGCGCGGAGGCGTCAGAGAACAGGCTTGTCCTGAACCGGGAGGCCGCTCACGCCCAGTCGTCGCCTCGTCGGTGGTCTTCACGGTCACTCGCAGCGGCACCATGAAGCCGGGGAACCGCAGCCGCTGCCACCGGGTGTAGGCGGTTCCGTCCGTTGGGGGGTAACCGCATCGGTGACGCCCCCGCGATTCGGTCCTGAGGTTTCCCCGGTCGGCTAGCCGCACCACGGCGACGAGCTGTCCGTACGGCTAGCGCGATTGACGCTGCGGAGCGGGCCGGGCTAGCGTTGCGGTTCAGCCCGGCGAAGCATCTTGGAGAACTGAATTGACACGGATTGTCGGATTGATCGCGGCGGTGCTCCTGTCCGTCGGGGCCGGGACGGCCCACGCGGCGGACGGGGATCTGTACCTGAGCGGCTGCCTCACGCGCGTGGCTTCGCAGGGCTGCACGGCGATCCTCCCGACGCACGCCCAGGGCGTCGCGGTCAGCAGCGACGGCAAGCAGTTGTACGTGGGCACGGCCTCGAACGGCGACTCGACGTACGCCGCCCTGCACGTGTTCAACCGCAACCCCACGACCGGGGCCGTGACCATGCGCTTCGGCAGCGACGGCTGTCACGGCGCGGGCGGAACGCCGTGCACCCTCGCGCACGGCATCCCGGCGATCGGCGGCGTGAGCGACGTGGCGGTCAGCCCGGACGGCCTGAGCGTGTACGCGATCGGCAACAGCGCCCTGTCCGTCTTCTCCCGCAACCCCGCCAACGGGGCGTTGACGTACGTGGGCTGCAACGGCCCCTCCGCGCCGTGCGACCCGTCCCGCGGGAGCGCCGGTGCGTGGGCGATCGCCGTGAGCCCGGACAGCCAGAACGTCTACCTGCGGACCAACGGCGGGCTCGCCGTCTTCGACCGCGATCCGGCCAGCTCGCGCCTCGTGCAGAAGGCCGGCACCACCGGGTGCATCGTCACGGCCCCGATCCCGGGTTGCGCGACGGCGGCGCACGGCCTCGCCGGCGAGGGCCTGCAGCTGCGGGTCTCGCCGGACGGCAAGCACCTGTACGTGCCGTTCAGCCCCGGCGGAATCACGGTCCTGGCCCGCTCGACCACCGGCGCGCTGTCGCAGCCGGTCGCCGGCAATCTCGGCGGGTGCATCAGCTGGAACGGCAGTGGCGGCACCGGGGAATGCAAGGACGGCAGCGACGCGCTCCTCAGCGCTCGGGTCACGACCGTGTCCGCGGACGGCCGTCACGTGCACGTGGGCGGCACCGACGGCCTCGTCACCTATACGCGCGATGCCGCGACCGGCTTGTTGACGCAGGCCGGCTGCAGCGGCACGAAGCCCGGGTGCGCCGGCGCCGCGGGGCCGCCGTCATCCGGCTTCTCCGACCTCGAGGTCACTCCCGACGGCAGCGAGGTCCTCGCCTTGGTCTCGACCGACGCGGGCAAGAACGCGCTGCTGTCGTATCGCATCGACCCCACGACGGGAGCCCCGACGCGGCGCGGCGGCCCGCGCGGCTGCATCTCCCACAGCGGCAGCGCGGGCGCCTGCCAAGGGCTCGCCGCGCTCGGCGACGGGCCGGGCCGGATCGCGATCGACTCGCGCGGGCTGTCGGTGTACGCGACCGGGTTCGCCACGGGCGTGCTGGCCACGCTCGAGCGCGACTTCGCACCCTCGTGCCAGTCGGTGAGCGTCGCGACCGCGCACAACACGCCGGTGACCGTGCCGCTGACCTGCACCGACGCCAACGGCGACGCCGTCACGCTGACCGTCGGACTTCCCGCTGCGGGCCGGGTCGATGTCAGCGGCGGCCAGGCCGTCTACCACCCGCGGGACGGCTTCGGCGGCGTCGACAGCTTCACGTTCCGCGGCGAAGGACGCGGCGTGCCGGGCGCCGCCGCGACCGTGTCGATCGCGGTCGCCGAGGCGCCCAGCGCCGGCGGTGGCGGCGGCGGTGGTGGCGGTGGCGGCGGGCCGGTTGTCCTGCCCGGGCCGGTCGACGCCGACCAGGACGGGTTCGCCGCCGCGCAGGACTGCAACGACGGCGACGCGCAGGTCCGCCCGGGAGCCGTCGAGGTCCGGGGCAACGCGGTCGACGAGAACTGCGACCGGATCGTCGCCCCGTTCCCGACGCTCGACTCCGGGGTCGTCACCAGCTGGAACGTCGTCGGCCGCAAGCTCACGTTGAAGGCCCTGAAGGTCACGCAGCGCTTCCCCGCGGGGTGGTCGGTGAAGATCACCTGCAAGGGCGCGAAGTGCCCGTTCAAGACCAAGGCGCTCAAGCCCGGCAAGCTCAAGGGCAACGCCTCCTCGGTGATCGGGTCCCTGAACGCCAAGCAGCGCACGTTCAGGGCGGGCCAGACCGTCGAGGTCTGGGTCGGCGCGCCGGGCTACAACACCAAGATCGCCCGCTACGCGCTGCGCCGGGGCAAGGTCCCGATCACGCAGCCGCTGTGCGCGCCGCCCGACCAGACCACGCCGCGCGAGCTCTGCGACTGATCGCTAGTCGCAGAGCGCCCGCTCGACGACCGCCTCGATGCGGCGGTGCTGCTCCTGCGTGCGCGGCAGGTTGGTGACGGCGACCGCGGCGGCGCGGCCGTCGTCGGTCGCCGCGTTGGTGGTGCTGTAGCCGGTGATCGTGCCGCCGTGGCCGTAGGAGAGGCCGCCGCACGCCAGCGGGCGGGTGACCATGCCGAGGCCGTAGCGGGCCTGCTCGCCGAAGTCGGGGGCGGGGACGGTGGTCAGCATCTCGCGCATGAGGTTCGGCGGGAGCAGGCGACCGTTCACCAGCGCGACGAAGAAGCGGTTGAGCTCGCTCGGCGTCGAGACCATCTGGCCCGCGGCCCAGCCGAACGACGGATCCTGCACCGAGACGTCCGTGAGCGGCAGCGCGGGGTCGTCGTGGTGGTAGCCGTGCGGGTGCGGGCCGCGCAGGCGCTCCTCCCCCGGGGTCGGGAAGTAGGTGCGCTTGAGGTTGAGCGGGCGGATGATGCGGTTGGTGATCTGCTCGCCGATCGGGCGGTGGGTGATCGCCTCGACGATCAGGCCCGCGACGAGGTAGTTCGTGTTGCTGTAGGCGAAGGCCGCGCCGGGCTCATGCGTGGGCTTGTCCTTGAGCGCGATGTCGAGCAGCGTGCGCGGCTCGGCGTACCAGTGCTGGTAGGGCAGCAGGCCCTCGGCGAGGAAGTTCGTGTAGTTCGGCAGGCCGCTCGTGTGGTTGAGCAGCTGGCGGAGGCTGATGTTCGCGCCGTTCGGGATCAGCCCGGGCAGGTAGCGCTCGACCGGCGCGTCGAGCTCCAGCTTGCCCTCCTTGACGAGCTGCAGCACGACGACCGCGGTGAACGTCTTGGTGTTCGAGCCGATGCGGACCTCGCCGTCGACGGGAACTCGCTCGCGGGTCTTGAGGTTGCCGACGCCGGCCGTGGTGTTCGTGACCCGGCCGCCGGCGGTGCGGGTCGACGCCAGCGCGGCGGGATAGCCGTCCTCCTTGACGAGCGTCTTGAGTTCGGCCTTCGTGTCGGCGGCGTGCGTGGGTGCGGCGACCGCGAACGTGGCAAGGGCCACGGCGGCTCCGGTGACCAGGCGATGGATGCTCATGCGCTGCAAGGTCGCCGCTGGACGGCGAAGCGTCGACCGCACAGGAACCTGGATGCGCATAGGTGCTGGCACCCTTGTCGCGGCGGTGGGGCACCCTAGGTTCGGTGTTGATGCGTGACATCGTGCGGCTGCTGCGCGTGGGGCTCGACGGGCTGGTCGGGCTCGTCGTGCTGCTCGGTGGCCCGGCCCGGGTGCGGGCCCGCGCGGATGCGGCCCGCGCGCGCTTCACGCCGCCGCTTCCCGCGGGCGGCGCGTGGTGGCGAGACGCGGCGTGGCTGGCGACCCCGCTCGGGTCGCTGCTCACCGTGTTCTGGCTCGACCTGTTCGCGGCCGGGCTGATGGGGTTGGCGATGCCGCTGCTGTGGGCGCTCGAGGACGACGGCCGGCTCTGGTACCAGTGGGTCATCGTCGACGACTTCGCGCTGGCCGTCTTCGCGATGCCCGTCGGCGCGTTGATGATCTGGATCGCGCTGCTGCTGGTGCGGCCGTTCCTTCGGGTCGAGCGCTGGCGCACGCGGCGGCTGCTCGCGCCGACGTTGGCCGATCGCGTCGAGTGGCTGACCGCGACGCGGTCGGCGGCGCTGGACGCGTCGGCGTCCGAGCTGCGCCGGATCGAGCGCGATCTCCACGACGGCGCGCAAGCCCAGCTGGTGGCGGTCTCGATGCAGCTCGGGATGGCCGAGGACATGCTCGACCGCGACCCGGCGGCCGCGCGCGATCTGCTGCTGGAGGCGCGGTCGGGTGCGAACACCGCCATGGCGGAACTGCGCGCGCTCGTGCGCGGGATCCACCCGCCGTTGTTGGCCGAGCGCGGGTTGGGCGGCGCCTTGGAGGCGCTCGCGTTGCGCAGCGCCGTGCCGGTGACGTGCTCGGTCTCGCTGACACGTCGGCTGCCGGCACCGATCGAGTCGGCGCTGTACTTCAGCGCGGTCGAGCTGTTGACGAACGCGATCCGTCACAGCGGCGCGGCGCGGGTGTCGATCGAGGTCGCCGAGCGGGACGGGCGCGTCGTGCTGCGCGTGCGCGACGACGGGCGCGGCGGAGCGGTCATGGGCGCGGGCAGCGGCTTGTCCGGGCTGGCGTCGCGGCTCGCGCCGTTCGACGGCGTGCTGCGGGTGTCGAGCCCCGCGGGCGGGCCGACGGTGGTCGTGGCGGAGGTGCCGTGCGCGTCGTCCTAGCCGAGGACCTGAGCCTGCTGCGCGACGGGCTCGAGCGCATGTTCACGGCCTACGGGTTCGAGGTCGTCGCGGCGCTGGAGGACGGTGCGGGGCTGGCCGAGCGGCTGGTGGAGCTGCGGCCGGACGTGGCGGTCGTCGACGTGCGCCTCCCGCCCACGTTCACCGACGAGGGTCTGCGCGCGGCGATCGAGGCGCGCCGCGCCATCCCGGGCCTCCCGGTCGTGATCCTCTCCCAGTACGTCGAGCCGTTGTACGCGACCGAGCTGCTGTCGGACCGCGCGGGCGGCGTCGGGTACCTGCTCAAGAGCCGCGTCGGCGACGTCCGCGAATTCGTCGAAGCGGTGCGCCGCGTGGCGAGCGGCGGCACCGCCCTGGACCCCGAGGTCGTCGGTCAGCTGCTCAGCCCGGGCACCCAGCGCGGCGGCCTGGACGCGCTCACGCCACGCGAGCGCGAGGTGCTCGCCGTGATGGCCGAGGGCCGCTCCAACGCCGCCATCGCCGCACGCCTGGTCATCACCGAGAAGTCGGTCTCCAACCACATCAACAACATCTTCGCCAAGCTCGACCTTCCACCGTCCGACGAGGACCACCGTCGCGTCCTCGCGGTCCTCACGCAGCTCGAAGCAGGCCGCTAGACTTGCTCGCCTCTCAAGAGGGCGATTAGCTCAGTTGGTTAGAGCGCACGCTTCACACGCGTGAGGTCACTGGTTCGAATCCAGTATCGCCCATGCTCCGCGGACCGAGGCGCGTAGCTCTCGGCCGTCGCGTCGGCGATGCTGTGACGCGTGCAGTACGTCTCCAGACTGCCGCGACCGCCGCTGGATGGGCTGATAGATGACCTCTACTACCTGGAGGGCGCGCCCCCGTACCCCCGGCTGACGCTGCCAGCGATGGCGGGCGCGCTGCTCATCGTGAACCTCGGGCCGCCGTTCCGCGTCCGCGCCTGCACCGACCTGAAGGCGGCGGAGTTCGCCGACGGCGTCGTGGTCACCACGCCGACCGGCGCCTGGGAGTTCGGCTACCCGCCAGGGACCCGGTCAGTCGGCGTGCACTTCAAGCCGTGGGGTCCGGCGCCGTTCCTCCCGATGCCCGCGAGCGAGCTCCGTGACCGGCCGGTGACGCTGGAAGACGTCTGGGGCCGCCCCACCGTCGCTGCGCTGCGAGACCGGCTGGCCACGGCGGCCGGCCCGCAGGAGATGCTGACGCTGCTCGAGGACCAACTCGTGCGGATGCTCGACGAGACCGCCGGCCTGGCGCTGGTCCGCCACACGAGCAGCGTCATCGCGGCGGCGACGGGAGCGGTGGCGATCGGCGAGCTGAGCGCGGCGGCCGGCGTCAGCAGCACGCACCTGGCAAAGCGGTTCAAGGAGGTCGTCGGCGTCACGCCGAAGCGGCTTGCCCGTACCTATCGCTTCACCGCGACGGTGCTCGCCATCGATCCCGCCCGCCCCGTCGACTGGGTCCAGCTCGCCCTTCGCGCCGGCTACTACGACCAGGCGCACTTCGGGCACGACTTCCGCGCGTTCACAGGGCTGACGCCCACCCGCTACCTCGACGTCCGACGGCGCTTCCTGCGCGAACACCCCGGCCACGTGCTCGACGTGGGACCGCTTCCAGCCGATTGATTTTCTACAAGACGTGCCGGTCCCGGCACGCCAGGATGGGCGCCCCCGAGCACAGGAGTGAGCGCCCATGGGCAAGGTCGTCATGTACAGCACGGTGTCGGTGGACGGCTTCATCGCGGACGCGGAGGACCAGCCCGGGCCGCTGTTCGACTGGCTCTCGAGCGGCGACGTCCCGCTCGACGAGACCGGGCAGCTGACGGTGTCGCAGGCGTCCTTCGATCTCACCCGGGCGTACTGGGACGAGATCGGCGTGACGATCGTCGGCCGCCACGTCTTCGACCTGACGGACGGCTGGGGCGGCAAGCCGCCGGGCGGGATCGCTCACGTGGTCGTCGTGTCGCACCGACCGGCGCCCGAGGGCTGGGATTCCGAGGCGCCGTTCCACTTCGCCGACGGCGTCGAGGCAGCCATGACCAAGGCGCAGGAGCTGGCGGGCGATCGCACGGTCGAGGTCTCCGCCGGCGACGTCGGCGGACAGATGCTGGCCGCAGGGCTCGTCGACGAGGTCGCGATGGACGTCGCGCCCGTGGTGCTCGGGTCCGGCAAGCGCTACTTCGGCTCCGTCGAGGCCCAGCACCTGCTGGAGGACCCCGACGTGGTGATCCAAGGCACCCGGGTCCTCCACGTGCGCTATCGGGTGCGTCGGTGACCGTTCCGAGCGGATTCGCGAGAAGCGCTAGCTAGGTCACGAGGTCCGCCAGCTGGCGGGCGAATCGGTCCAGCGTGGTGATGTCGACGCGCATGGCGAGGTCGAAGGACGAGTGGTTCGAGCGCCAGCGGACGCTGACGATGCCTCCGCCCTTCGACCGGGTGGAGACGAAGTCCTTTGGGGCGTCCGCGAACTCCAGCGCGATCCGAGCGTGCCGCGCGCCGAGCGCATAGTCGCCCACGAAGGGTTCGCCGGCGAGGTCCTTCAACGGGCGGTGGAGGTGGGCGGCGAGATCGTCGCTCAGCTGAAACAGGGCGTCGGGCAAGCCCTGCCGGTACAGCGTGATCTCGGACTCGGGCGGATCGTCCATGTCCCAGCCCTGTGGCACCCAGCGGACCACGACGTAGAGGATCTCGTCAACCCGCGTGAGGGTGACCGAGTCGCCTCCACCGGAGCTGTTCAGGAGCGCTGACGCCTTCATCGCGGCCCCGGTGTCACGCGCGAGGACGCTATCGGACCACGGGCGGGGACGGCCAAACGCGACGTGCCACCAAGTTGGTGTTGCAATGACACCAAAGTGGTGTCATACTGGCGCCATGCAGATCGCCAACTACGTCGAAGAGCTCCAGCGGCAGCTCGTCGTCGCCGCCGCCGCGGGAGGTGCTGAGGCGCAGGAAGTCGCCGAGCGGCTGACCGCCGCGCTCGACGCGGCCGCCCGCCTCGCGTTCTTCGAGGCGCTCTCCGACGCCGCCGGGGAGATCACCCGCGAGCTGGCGCCCGGTTCCGTGGACGTCCGCCTGCGTGGCCGTGAGGTCGAGTTCGTCGTGTCGAAGCCGGCCGCGGAACCGGTGGTGTCATCGGCGTCATCCACGCCGAATGAGCCGGTCGAGGACGAGGACGGCACGACGAGCCGCACGACGCTCCGGCTGCCCGACTCGCTCAAGACCCGCGCCGAAGCCGCCGCGGCCACGCAGGGCATCTCGCTCAACACCTGGTTCGTGCGCGCGGTCGGCGCGGCGCTCGAGCCGCGGCGACCGATGCCGCCCTCGCACGGCAGCTCGTACACGGGGTGGGTGCGATGAGCGCCGTCCGCGTCGAGCTCGAGGTCGGCAACGTGCAGTTGCTGGCCAAGGCGCGCTCCGACGTCGCGGTCGACGCCTCGCCGAGCAACCCGCGCCGTTCCGGTGACCGTGCTTCGGCCGAGGCGGTGCGCGTGGACCAGGTCGGCGACGCGGTCGTAATCCGCGGACCGCACAAGCCGCGCATCTTCGGCCCGGGCAAGGACTCCGTCGACCTCGTCGTCGAGGTCCCCGAGACGTCCGCGGTCGAGGCCACCGTCAAGTTCGGCACGCTGCGGATGACGGGACGCTTCGCGGCCGTGGACGCCGAGGTCCCGTTCGGCGAGTTCGTGCTCGACTCCGCCGAGCGGCTCACGCTCAAGGGCGGGCACGGCGACTACCGCGTCACGAACGTCGACGGCGACGCCGACATCCACTTCAAGTCCGGCTCGATGCGCGTCGGCCACGTCGGCGGCGCCCTGCAGCTGACGGGCGCCGACGGCCCCATCACGGTCGACCGCGTCGACGGGCCGGCCGAGCTGAAGACCTCCAGCGGCTCGCTGGAGCTCGGCACCGCCGCGTCCGACGCGACCATCCGCTCCGCCTACGGGAGCGTCCGCGTGCGGCAGGCCAACGCCGGCGTCATCCGCATCGACGGCTCCTACGGGAGCGTCGACGTCGGCGTGCGCCGCGGCACCGCGGTGTGGTTGGACGCGACCTCGCAGTACGGCGTCGTCCGCACCGACCTCGCCGCCGACGCCGGCCCCGCCGCGGACGAGCAGACGCTCGAGCTCCACGTCCGCACCGGTTACGGCTCCATCGACATCCACCGCTCCGACTCCTGAGGACCCACCATGCCTTCCGCCATCGAACTCGAAGGGCTCTCGAAGTCCTTCGGGGAGAAGGTCGTGCTCGACCAGCTCGACCTCGACGTGTCCCCCGCCGGCGTGTTCGCCCTGCTCGGGCCCAACGGCGCCGGCAAGACGACGATCGTCCACATCCTCTCGACGCTGCTGCGGCCGGACTCAGGCGTCGCGCGCGTCGGCGGGCACGACGTCGTCGCGCAGCCCGAGGCCGTCCGCGCCCTGATCGGGCTCACGGGCCAGTTCTCGGCCGTCGACAACCTGCTCACGGGCGAGGAGAACCTGCGCCTGATGGCCGACCTGCGTCACCTCGGCCGCAAGGAGGGCGCGCGCCGCACGCGCGAGCTGCTCGAGCGCTTCGACCTCACCGAGGCCGCGGGCAAGCCGCTGTCGACCTATTCGGGCGGCATGCGGCGCCGGCTGGACCTGGCGATGACGCTCATCTCGCGCCCGTCGATCGTCTTCCTGGACGAGCCGACCACCGGCCTGGACCCGCGCAGCCGGGTGGAGATGTGGCAGATCGTCCGCGAGCTCGTCGCCGCCGGCACCACGATCTTCCTGACCACCCAGTACCTGGAGGAAGCCGACCAGCTGGCAGACCGGATCGCGGTGCTCGACCGCGGCACGATCGTCGCCGACGGCACGCCGGCCGAGCTCAAGCGGCGCGTCCCCGGCGGACGCATCCGGCTCGAGTTCTCGGATGAGCACGCGCTCACCCACGCCGCCACGACCCTCCCCGACGCCACCCGCGACGACGCCGCGCTCGCGCTCGACGTGCCGAGCGACGGCAGCTTCGCCTCCATCCGCGCGGTCATGGACCGGCTGGAGAGCGAGCCGCTCACCTTCACCATCCACACTCCCGACCTGGACGACGTGTTCTTCGCGCTGACGGGTCACGAAGCCACGCAGGAGGCCGCTCGATGAGCACCCTCGCCCACACCGTGTCCGACTCGGCCACGATGCTGCGCCGCAACCTCAAGCACGCGGTCCGCTACCCGGTGATCACGTACCTGATCATGACCCCGCTGATCTTCCTGGTGCTGTTCGTGTACGTCTTCGGCGACACGCTCGGCACCGGCATCGGCGGCGCCGGCAGCGACGCCTACCTGGACTACGTCGTGCCCGGCGTCCTGCTGCTCACGATCGCGGGCGGCGTCACCGGCCCCGCACTGTCGGTCTCCAAGGACCTCACCGAAGGCATCATCGCCCGCTTCCGGACGATGGACATCTCCCGCTCGGCCGTGCTCAGCGGCCACGTGCTCGGCAACCTCATCCAGGTGCTGCTGGCCACGGCGATCGTGCTCGCGGTCGCGCTGCTGATGGGCTTCCGCGGCGACGCGTCGCTGTGGGGCTGGCTCGGCGCCGCCGGCCTGCTCACCGCGATCGGGTACGCGCTGTGCTGGCTGGGCGCCGCGTTCGGCGTGTTCGCCAAGGGCGTCGAGAGCGCGAGCAACCTGCCGATGCCGCTCATGATCCTGCCGTTCCTCGGCAGCGGCTTCGTGCCCACCGAGTCGATGCCCGGCTGGCTGCAGTGGTTCGCCGAGCACCAGCCGTTCACGCCGTTCATCGAGGCGCTGCGCGCGCTGCTGTTCGGCACCGAGCTCGGCGACAACGGCTGGCTGAGCCTCGTCTGGGTCGTCGTCCTCGGGCTGATCGGCTGGCTGTGGGCCCGCCACCTGTACGAGCGCAAGTCGGTGCGGGCCTAGCCGCGCGCGCGGCGGACCTCCGCGATCAGGCGCGGGAGGTACCGGCGCGCCGCCGCCAGCTGCTCGTCGGGCGGCGCGGTCTCCATCGCCCGCTCGAGCTCATCCAGCTGCGCGTCTGACAACGTCTCGGGCCCTTCGGGCGCGTAGTAGCGCACGGAGGCCCGCTCGCCGTCGAGCAGCAGCCCGACGTCGACCAGCCAGACGCTGCTGCCCCGCTCGCGGGCGCGGAAGTGGTGGTTGAGCTCCGTCCAGATCTCGGCGAGCTCGGCCAACGCGGGCTGCTCCGCGTCGCCGGATGCGGCCTGGAACCGGCGCGAAGCGGCTTCGAGGTCGCCGAAGAAGCCGGCGTGCGGGGCGTACGCGGGGCCGCGGGCGAACACGCCGTCGCTCCAGAACATCGTCCGCTCGTCCAGCTTGACGGTCGCGACGACCTCGCCCTCGCCCCCGCAGAACTCGACGGTCACGCTCACCCTCGCTAGAGGTGCCCGATCAGCGGGTGGTGTACACGCCGGTCGTCTCGGCGTGGTAGCCCTTCGCGCCGACGGCGAGGGTGAGCTCGGACCGCCACTCCTCGCCCGCGGCCAGGCGCTCGAGCGCGAACGCGAAGTCGTACTTCGGCGCCCAGTCGAGGTCCTCGCGCGCGGCGGTGTTGACGTACACGCGCTCGATCGCGTCGAACATGCGCCAGCCGAGGCGGTCGTAGAGAGCCGGGTAGGCGGGCGAGTGGCGGGCGACGACGGCGGGCGCGTCCGTGCGCAGCTCCGCGAGGTCGTCGCGCGTGAAGGGCGTCGTGGCGCTGATGATGTAGCGGCCGAAGCCGATCGCGTCGGCCCGTTCGAGCGCGCAGCGGTGCGCGCTCACGACGTCCTCGAGGTCAACACGGCGGTACAGCAGCTCGTTGACCTTCAGGTTCGCGTCGGCGAACGCGGTCCGGACGTCGTCGCGATCGTCGCTCTCCGGGAAGAAGCGCGAGGTGCGCAGGATCACGACCGGCAGGCCGTGGTCGCGGTGAATGAGCTCGCACAGGTCCTCGGCCGCGGTCTTGGTCGCGCCGTAGATGTTCTTCGGGACGGGCCGGACGTCCTCGGTGATCCAGGCCGCCGGCGCGCCCGGCGGCGGGACCAGCGCGCGGCCGAACGCGCTCGTGGTGCTCGTGAACACGAACCGGGACACGCCGGCCGCGACCGCCTCCTCGAGCAGGTTCAGCGTGCCGGTGACGTTGGTGTCGACGAACTCCTGGCGGCTGTGGGAGCCGACGTGCGGCTTGTGCAGCGTCGCCGCGTGCACGACGGCGTCGGCGCCCCTCAGCGCCTCGCGGACGAGGTCGCGGTCGGCGACCGAGCCCACGAGCGTCGTGTGCGGCGACGGGAGGACGTCGGTCGAGACGACATCGACCCCGTCGTCGCGCAAGACGCGGCACAGCGCCTCGCCGAGATGACCGGAAGAGCCCGTGACGACGATGCGCATACGTATGAATGTACTGGCTACTCCACGATCACTTCAACCCGGCCGGGCCACGGGGCGAGCAGACCGGCGATCGGCTTGGCGTCCTCCTCGGACGGCTGCTCGTAGACCCAGAACGCGTCCTCGACGTCGGGCGCGGAGAAGTAGGACGCGTCGCCCTTGAACGGGCAGTGCGACGTGGTGTCGGTGGGCGTGAGGAGATCCATGCGGACGTCCTCACGCGGCAAGTAGTAGCGGGTCGGCAGCCCCGTCTCGTGCAGCTCGACGGCCCGACTGCTCTCGGCGAGCACCTGGCCGTTGGACTCGACCCGGACGCGGGCCTCACTCGGGGTGGTGCTGATGCGGTGGGCGGACATACGTTCATGGTGACGGGTGCACGAACGAGTGATGCTCGTGCGCGATGCGCCAGCGGCGGTCCTCCCGGCGGAGCCCGAAGGTGAGCCGCAGCCGCTTGCCCGGCTCGGCCTCGTACCACTCGGGCGGGCCGCAGCGCAGTAGCGCGTGGGCGAAGGCGACGTCCTTGCCGGCGGTCACCTCCAACTCGGTCAGCTCGAACCGCGCGCCGCCGGCCTGCCAGGCCAAGAACTCGGGCCAGGCCGCTCTGTACTCCGCCATCCCGCGGTGGCCCGCGTGCGGCGGCGGGACGTCGAACATCACGATGTCGTCCGTGTGATCGGCGAGCACGCCTTCGAGATCGGCGCGGTCGACGGCGTCGACCCAGCGCCGGATCAGGGTCTGGATCTCACGTTGTGCGTCCATACCGGTTATGACGCGACCGGGCGCGAGAACTCATCACGGCGCTACAGCTTGGTGAGATCACGCCAACTGCCGTCGGCCTGGCGCAGCTGGGCGCGCGTGAGCTCGCCGGCCATGCCCGAGTGCAAGGCGACCTCCACCTCGGTGCCGTCGTCCAGCGTCGTGCGCAGCTGCTTGTCGCCGTAGAAGACCTTCCCGGTGTCGACCCGGTCACCGTCGACGAGCAGGTTCGCCTGGTTGAGGACCACGCGCCGCGTGTCGAACTCCAGCACGACCTCGTGTCCGGCGACCTCGCCACCGAAGCGCTCCACGTCGTACATGTCCGCCTCCCTTTCCGTTAGTCTGACTAACGGAATGCTACCCCGCCGGGCGTGAACGACAACCCCCCGCGTCGCGGCCGTCCGCGTGACCCTTCGATCGACCGCGCGATCGTGGACGCCTGCGTGGAGTTGTTGGAGGAGGTCGGCCGGCACCGCCTCAGCCGCGAGCAGATCGCTCGCCGCGCGGGCGTCAGCCTCCCGGCGGTCAACCGGCGCTACGCGGACGTCGACGAGATCCTCGAGGCGATCGCCTCCACGCCGATGCACCAGGAGCCGCTGCCCGAGGCCGCGACGCTGCGCGAGCACCTGATCGCCGGCTTCACCCGCGCCGCGCGGACGCTGGCCGCGCAGCCTCTCCGGCGTTCGGCCGCCGAGCTGCTCGCGGCCGCGGCCGGCAACGAGCGCATCGACGCAGCGCTCGCCGCCTCCCTGCGCGAGGTGCGTGAGCCGGCGCTGCGGCTGGTGGCCGCGGGCATCGAGCGGGGGCAGCTGCGGCCGGACTGTGACGGCGACCTCGTGCTCGACCTGCTCAACGGCGCGCTGTACTACCGGCTGCTGTGGCAGGACCGGCGGCTGACCGAGGCCGAGGTCGAGCCGCTCGTCGACGGCGTGTTGGCCGGGTTCGCGCTCAGGCCGCCAGGCGGGTGACCCTCGCGCCGGTGGCGCTCGCGAGCGCGTCAGGCGCGATCGGGAAGACCGCGTGCGGGTTGCCGGCGGCGGCCCAGACGGTCTCGAAGCGCAGCAGGTCCTCGTCGAGCACGGTGCGCACCGGAGCGGGATGGCCGACGGGCGGGACGCCGCCGATCGAGAACCCCGTGACCTCGCGCACGTAGGCGGCGTCGGGACGCTCGATGCCCTCGCCAACGGCCGCGGACACGAGCTCGAGGTCGGCGCGGTTCGAGCCGGACACGAGCGCCAGGACGGGCTCGCCGGTCTTCACCCCGCGCATCACGAGCGACTTGACGATCGCCCCGACCTCGCAGCCGACGGCCGCGGCGGCCTCGGGCGCGGTGCGGGTCGAGTCCTCCATCCGGTGGATGTCGGCGGGCAGGCCGAGCGCGACCAGGGCGTCGCGCACGCGGCGGGCGGAACGGGGCAGGTCGGTCAAAGCGCGATCAGCAGCACGACGAGGATCACGATCGCCAGCAGCACCGCGCCGGCGATCACGATCGGCGGCGTCGGCTGCTTCGGAGCCGGTGGCGGTTGCGGGGGCAGGTCGCGCGGCGGCTGCGTGCGCTGATGCTCGGGCGGCTGCCCGCGATAGTGGCTGCGGCCGGGCAGGAACGCGTCGGGGGCGACCGCGTCGTGACCGCCGCGCCGGCCCACACGCGGCGCCCGGCGGGCGGGTGCGGGGGGCGGGGGGCCCGCGGGCGGGGGCAGACCGGGGGCGCCCTGCTCCTCCTCGGCGCGGCTCGGCGGTCGCGACGGGGCCGGCGCGATGTAGGTCTCGAAGATCGTCGGCGACTGGGGCGCGTCCGGCGGCGGGTCGGCGGCGGGCGGCGACGAGTCGGCGACGGGCGACGACTCGGCGGCGCGCGGCGAATCGGCGGCGGGCGGCGCGTCAGCGGCGCGCGGCGAGTCGGCCGCGGGTGGCGGCGGAGAACCGGCGGCGGGCGGCGAGTCCGCGGGATGCGGCGGCGGAGAACCGGCGGCGGGCGGCAACCCCGCGGGCGGCTGCGGACCCGCGGCGGGCGGGGGCGAGGCGGCGACCCGCGGCGGCGGGGGATCGGCGGCGGGGAGGCGGAG